>NZ_JBIRGP010000008.1:0-493061 GCF_044328075.1 Streptomyces sp. NPDC017991
GCAAGTCACCGTTCGGGAGCCGGTAACCGGGGCTGTTCAGGAACTCGCTTACCCCTGTACCAAGTTGCGCGAAGACATGAGCGTTCTGACCGTCCGTGCCGCCGCGCATCGCGATACGGACCGTGAGGTCGGTGACCGGATCGCCGTCGTAGGTGAACCGCCGCGCATCGAAGCCCGACCGCACCACGAAACGGGGGCGCTTGTCCCGCGACCCTCCTGGACGCGGCGAACCGGCCGGCCCTGTGTGGGGCGCCGGATCCGTGCCGCTCCCGGTCAGCCGAGGGCGGGCTTCGCCGGTCTCGGTGCTGCTCGACACCGGAGTGGCGGTCTGGATGCTGTCGCCCTGGTTGTTGAACGCGACGCTGCTGCCCAGGCCCAGGAAGTTGCTGGTGACGTTGTACCAACTCTTGTCGGCCGGAAGCAGGCTCCGTACGGGACTGTCCTGCGCGAGCTGTGCCGCGAACTGCTCCTTGTAGGCGTTGTAGACCTTCGCCGTGTAACGCGGCTCCCAGGCCGCGTCCTTGCGCTTGTCATTGGTGAGCGCAATCGTGGCCAAGTCCATGAGATAGGTGTCGATCAGGTCCGTGACGTCCTTGGCCTTCGCACCCTCTTCCCCTGTTCGCGCCTCCTCCGCCAGGTCATTGGCCATACCGAGCACGATGTCCCGGTAGATCCGGTGCCTCGTACTGCTCGGGAACGCCGCCATGATGTGGTCGGCCTGACCCGCGCCTTCAGTACTCATCGTGCGTGGCGTCTTCAGATCGGCCAAGCCCGGAACGGTCAGCGGCACTCCTGCGAACATCGACTCCTCGTCGGGGATGTTCGTGTCCCGCGAGGCGAGGGGGTGCAGGCCGATCTCGTGGGCCAGCATGCCCATGATGTAACCGATGTCGTACTTCTCGAAGTAGTAGCTCGCAAGATTGATGTCGACACCCGCGTCACCCAGATCGCGAACGTCCGCCGGGGTTTCCGTCGTCCGCAGGTGCAGAGTGATCCGGACCGGACGGCCCCCGACGTAGTCACGGATCGTGTCGTGCTTGCGGAGCAACTCGATGATGCGGACCGCCTTGTCGCGGTACGCCTCGTTCGTGTGCTTCAAGTTGGTGAACTCGAAGTTCCCCGACTTGAATGGCGTGAGGGTCGGCTCGACGGCGGTGGTCGGCGTGCCATCGGTGTCGCTCTGGGGCAGCCGCGGGCGTGCCTCGCCGGTATTGCCACCCCTGCTCGGTTCCGGAACAGCCGGGCGCTGGATGCTGTCCCCGCGGTTGTTGGTACCCACGCTGGTGGCAAGCGCGGCGAAGTCACCCAGGACACCGAACCGGCCCTTGTCCCCCGGCAGCAGAGCACGGACAGGACTGTCCTGGGCCATGTGCTCGGCCAACTGGGACTTGTAGGCGTTGTAGACCCTCGCTGTGTAAGCGGGATCCCTCATCGCGCGCGCCCGGTGATCGTTGGTGACCGCGATGGAGGCGAGGTCCATGAGGTAGGTGTCGAGGAGATCGGTGACGTCCTTGGACTTCGCGCCCGCCACACCCACCCGCGCATGCTGCGCGAGCACCTCCGCCATCTCCAGCACGATGTCGCGATAGATACCGTGCCGAATGGTGTGCGGGAACGCGGCCATGATGTGATCCGCCTGACCCGCACCCTCGGTGTTCATGAAACGCGGCGTGCTCAGCGTCTCCAGCCCCGGCACCAACAGGGGCATGCCCTGATACAGCTCCTCCTCCTCAGGAATCTTCGTGTTGCTGGAAGCGAGAGGATGGAGACCGATCTCATGGGCCAGCATGCCCATGATGTAACCGATGTCATACTTCTCGAAGTAATAACTCGCGAGATTGATCTCAACACCCGCGTCACCCAGATCGCGAACGTCCGCCGGGGTCTCCGTCGTCCGCACATGCAGAGTGATACGCACAGGACGGCCGCCGACATAACCCTTGATCGTGCCGTGCTCATCCAGCAGCTCGACAATCCGAACCGCCTTGTCCACATACCTGTCCGTCTGATTCAAGTTCGTGAACTCGAAATTCCCCAACTTGAACGGACGCAGAACCGGCACCGGCACGGCGGGCGCCATGCTCGTGGTCGGGTCCTGCTGCATATGGGCCGGAACCCCGGTGACCGCCGTGTCGTCGGCAGACCGGGGCAGGGAGACCGGGTCGACCCAGATGGCCTCGCGAGGTTCCGCGATGGCGCCCTGCCGGGCCGCCGCCCAGCTCTCGTCGGCCGGATCGGACCGGTCGTCGTTCTGTCGAGGCGCGGGGGTCACCTCGCCGATGAGCGCACCGAGCAGGGCCAGGTGCCGGTCGCGCAAGCCGGCGGGGGCGAGCGACGAGTCCTCCGGCGCCGCGTCGAGGTCGCCCAGCAGGCTGCCGAGGATGTGGGGGCGGTGCGGGGAATCGGCATCCCGGTACTCGTCTCGCAGGCCGAGCTGGTGGGTCAGCTCGTGCACGAACTGGACCGGGGCCGCGTCGGCCCACCAGGTGGTCTGGTTCATCGCCTGGTCCCGGCCCGCCAGGTCCACCGTCAGGTGCGGGGCATCCGCGGCGCCCGGGGCACGCCGGACTTCCGGGAGGTCGACGTGCTCGACGGTCACATGCAGCCGGTCGCCGTTGAGGAGGCGGTGGGCCGGATCGTTCAGGAACTCGTCCACGCCCGCCCTGAGCTGGTCGAACACCTGGTTGACCTGCTCGTTCGTGCCGCGCAGCGCGACGCGGACAGTAAGCTCGGTGACCGGCTCGCCCTGGTACGAGAACCGTCGGGCGTCGAAGCCGGAACGCACCACGAACCGGGGACGGGTGTCACGCGGACCCCTGGGCCGCGATGTGTCGGGGGCCCCCGTCCGCGGCACAGGCCCCGCGTCCGTGTCGGCCTGGGGAAGTCTCGGGCGTACCTCACCGGTGTTGTCCGCGGCCTGCTCCGGAGCACTGGCAACGGGCTGTTGGATGCTGTCGCCGCGGTTGTTGGTCGCGATGCTGCCGGCGAGTTGGGTGAAGGACCGCGCGACACCGAACAGGCTCTTGTTCGAGGGCAGTAGGCCCTGGAGCGCGGTGTTCCCCGCCAACTCGGCGTGCAGCAGGTCCTTGTAGGCGTTGTAGACCCGCGCCGTGTAGTTGGGTTCCTTGACCGCGTTGATCCGGTAGTCGTTGGTGACCGCGATGGAGGCGAGGTCCATCAGGTAGGTCTCGAACAGGTCGGTGACGTCCTGGGACTTGGCTCCCGCCACGCCGACCCGCGCGCGCTGCGCGAGCACCCTGGCCATCTCTATGACGATGTCGCGATAGGTGCCGTACCGGATGGTCTTCGGGTAGGCGGCCATGATGTGGTCGGCCTGACCCGCGCCCTCGGTGTTCATCGTGCGCGGAGTCTTCAGGTCGCTCAGCCCCGGTACCGGCAGGGGCATCCCCCGGTACGCCTCCTCCTGCTCGGGAATCTCCGCGTTGCGGGAGGCGAGGGGGTGCAGGCCGATCTCGTGGGCCAGCATGCCCATGATGTAGCCGGTGTCGTACTTCTCGAAGTAGTAGCTCGCGAGGTTGATCTGGACACCGGCGTCGCCCAGGTCGCGTACGTCGGCGGGGGTTTCCGTCGTGCGCAGGTGCAGGGTGATCCGTACGGGCCGGTCGCCGACGTAGGTCTTGATCGTCCTGTGCTCGTCGAGCAGTTCGATGATCCGGACCGCCTTGTCGACGTATCTGTCCGTCTGGTTCAAGTTGGTGAACTCGAAGTTCCCCAACTTGAAGGGGCGGAGGACCGGCCGCGGCGCGGGCGCCGGGTCCGGGGCAGGGTCCGGGTCCAGTACAGGATCCGTAGGAGCGTCGGTGCCGGTGCCGGTGCCGTCGTCGTTGCCGGACAACGTGCTCAGCTCGTACGCCTCCTCCTCCAGCGTGCCCGGGAGGTCGCTGCCGGTCGGTGACGGGGGCAGCGGAAGGGTGATCGCATCCTGCAGGGCCGTGTCCTCGATCTCCGGGGACGCCAAGTCCTTCGGCGGCGTCGAGTCCTTCGGCGGCGTCAAGTCCTTCGGCGGCGTCAAGTCCTTCGGGGCCGGCGCCTTCGAGTCCTTGAGCTCGGAAGTCTTCGAGTCCTTGGAGTCGGGAGCCGACAGATCCTTGGAGTCGGGAGCCTTCAGATCCTTCGGCTCCGGAGCCTTCGGCGGAGGCGCCGGAGTGTGCAGGGTCAGTGGGACGAAGTCCCCGCCCCGACGGCGGAGCCGGATGTGCGGGCCGCTGTCGCCGGACGGGCCCGCGTAGGTGTGAGCGGTTCCGTTCTCCTCGATCAGGGTGACGGTCGTGCCGGTCGCCGCGGCGGCCCACTCGGCCACCGCGCGGTCGGCCCCCGGGCCCCACGGGGCCTCGGCGAGGTGGCGGCGCAGATGACCGTCGCGGGTGTACTGGCTCGGCGCCGGGTCGCCGCGGCGGCCGGCAGGGAGCGGCGGGGGCGTGAAGAGCGTGTCGTGCGCTGTCCGGTCGCCGGGCAGGCCGTACCGGCGCATCAGCTCGGCGGGCGGCACCGTCGCGCGCCTGCGCAGGCGTGCCACCTCCGGACCGACGACTCCGGGCTGTTGCGAGGCCTGGCGCACGGCCGTGGAGAGCGCGCCGAAGAAGCCGTTGCCGCGGCCGGTGGGCGTGCCCTGGGTATAGGTGGCGCCGTCGGGCGCGGTGAGGACGCCGTCGCGGTCCAGGCGGTAGCGCGGGCCGCTGCTGTCGGCGGGTGGCAGCCAGGGCGCGATGGTGTGGCTGCGGTGCGCGGGCGGCTGCTCGGGGGCGGGGCGTGTGGTGCCGACGGCGGAGGTTCCGGTCGTCGTGGTCGAACCGGCCGTGTCCGCCGGCAGTGCGGTGGCGACCGGGGCCGGGGTGCCGGGCGGGAGCGCGGCGTGGAAGAAGCCGTCGGTGGCGAAGAGGACGGGGTCGGCGGCCGGGTCGACGGAGGCCGGGTCGATGCCGTGCGGGAGGAACAGCTGGTCGCGGCCCTCGCCGGTCACCACCGTGAGCGGGGTGCCCAGCACTCGGGCGGCGAGGGCGGGCAGCAGGTCGGCGCCGCCGTGGTCCCCCGCGCGGCGCTCGGGCGGTTGTGGTTCGCCGTCGGGAAGCTCCGTGGCGCCGTCCTGCCGGGGCTCGCTCGCGAACGGGCGGGACAGTGCCACCGTGGCGAGGGTCACCCGCTGCTCGGGAGTCGGCCAGTAGGTCTGCGGGAGACGGCCGAAGGCGTCGAACTCGGCCTGTTGCGCGGGGGTGAACACCACGCCCGCCGTGTCGAGTTCGGCCTGGGTGAAGGTGTCCGCGACGTCCAGGGCGAGAGCGTCGAGCAGGTCCTGGTTGCCGTCCTCGCCCAGTGACCAGGCGAGGCGGTCACGGGCGGCGCCGACGGCTTCCTCGGTGACCGCCGGATCGCCGGGGTCGCCGGTGAACCGGTCGGCGAGGTCGTCGCCGAGCAGGTACGGCAGGCGGCCCCGTGTGTCGGCGGCGGCGAGCAGCGCGTGGAAGAACGAGGCGCCGTCGTGCGGCATGTCGTGCACTTCGCGCACCGTGACACCGTCCGGCGAGGTGATGGTGCGCGGCGCGGAGTCGGTGGCCTCGGTGACGGTGTACGGCGCGGGTGTCTCGGAACGCCAGTCCGGCGCGGTGTACTCCTGCGGCGCGTCCGGCACCGTGACCGCGGCCGAGCCCTGGTGGTGGGCGGTGAGGCGGGAGGCGGCGAGCTGCAGCCGGTGGTGGTCCGCGGCGGCGGCGTCGGTGCGCAACTGCCAGCGGTGGACCTCCTCGCGGGCGGCCTGCCAGGCGATGACGGCCGGAGAGTAGAACACGTCCGGCGGCAGGTCGGTCGGCTCACCGGAGTTGTCGTCGCCGAGCGCGGCCCGGTCCTCCGGGCTCAGGTCGAGCCAGGTCTCCCGGGACCGCGCGCGGGCGTCGTAGTAGTTCTTCTCGGCCGTGGCGAGGTCGGCGGCGGCCTTGGCCTGGCCGTCCCAGGCCGCGAGGACGTCGTCGGTGAACGAGGTCTCGTCCAGGAGCCCGTAGTCACGGGCGATGTCCTCGCGCAGCCAGACCAGGGCGGTGGTCTCGGCCTCGGCGGCGCGCGGTCCGCGCTTGGCCTTGCCGAGGGCGTGCAGCGGGCGGCTGTCGGTGAACCGGTGGTCGACCTCGGCCACCGACAGCCAGCTGACCGGGATCGCGAAGAGCATGCTCCGGTCGGTGACGACCTTGAGGTGGGTGCCGAGGGTGGTGTCGGCGGTGCCCTTGAGGGTGGTGCCGTCGTTCGTGCCGCCGATCGGGACCGTGGCTCCCGGGTTGGTGACACCGGCGTTGCTGTTGCCCGCCAGTGGCGCGGTGCCCACCGCGCCCTCGACGTTGTCGGTGATGCCTGCCTCGGACGCGTCGGAGGTCTTGGCCCGCTGCATGGCCTCCATGCGCGGCTTGTTCTCCACCGCGAGCAGTCGCGCGCCGCGTCGGTGCATCTTCGCGTAGAGGCGGGAGTCGGCGGTGTGCGACTGGCCGAAGAGGTGGGAGGACGCCTGGGTGGGCAGTGCTGCGCCGTTCGCGCCGAGTGCCTCGCGGAAGCCGCCGGTCAGGCCGACCTGGGTGGTGGCCTCCTGCTGGGCCTGGCCGGGGGCGGTGCCGAGGCCGGTGAGGGAGGTGAGGCGGGCCATGCGTACGCGGTTCACGAGGCCGGTGCCGGTGTGCCGGTCGCCGAGGTCGCCGTCGCCGAGGCCGTCGGCGCGTGCGGTGGCGATGGTCAGGGCGTCGTGCACGTTGGCGGCGCCGCGGATGTCCACGGCGAGGATGCCGGAGCCGATGGTGTCGTCGAAGGGCAGCACGTCCGGGTCGGGGCTGCCGCCGGGGTCCCCGGCGGCGGAGGTGCGCCAGGCGGCGATGCCCTCGGGGCGGGCCTGGGCGGCGGTCAGGACGCGCACCGCGCGCTGGGGGTCGGGCACGTCCTGCTCGGTGAGCGCGCCGTCGGAGCCGTCGCCGTCCGGGGTGAGCAGACTGGCGGGGACGACCTCGTTGAGAGTGCCGACGGCGACGTCGGAGACGCCGGGGGTGAGCGCGTCGCCGGACGAGTCCGTCATGGTGATGGTGAGGGCGTATTCGGTGATGATCTCGGCGTGGGCCTGGGTGGTGGCGATGTTCGGCATCGCGGTGCTGCCGGCGGTCTGGGTCCGGACGCTGGACCGCTGCTTGGCCGCGGTGCCCTGGAGCGAGGGGTTGGCGATGAGGACGCCGTCCTCGGCCGCGCGCTGGCCGCCGCTGAGCGTCACGTCGGCGCCGCGGTCCTGCGAGGTGCCGCCGGCGTCGTCGCGGGCGGTGGTGCGGTAGTCCTCCAGCTCGTAGCCGGTGCGCAGCCGGTCCACAGTGGTGGTGACCGGTGTCAGCTTGAATCGGAGCTGTCCGGGGCTGCCGTTGACGGGCAGGTGGAACGGGTTCGACCAGGTGCGGTAGCGGACCGGCAGGGTCATCCCGTCGGTCGTCAGCTCGTGCAGATGCGCGGCGAGGAAGTCCGGGGAGAGCCGCTGGAGGACCTGCTCCCGGTCGTGCGAGGGCACCCCCATCCGCGCCAGCTGCTGTATCAGCTGCCGCGCCGCGGGACTTGCGTCGAGCTGGCCGCTGGGGTGGCTGGGGAAGCGGCGGAACCGCAGGTAGGGAGGCAGCCGGTAGCCGCCGCCGAGGTTGTGCGGGGTGGTGGCGCCCAGGCCGTCAGGGGCGAGACCGGCCTCGATGACGTCCTGCATCGGCAGGTGGAACATCACCGCGTCGCGGATGCGCTGGAGCGCGGCGGCGGCCCCGCGCGGGGCGAGGGCGTTGCCGAGGCGGCCGGAGACGCGTCCGGCCGCGGAGCTGATGCCGGCCCCGGCACGGGTGCCGACCGCGCCCATCGCGGCCGTCCACCGGTCCCGTACGGCGATGGTCTCGGCGGTGTCGGCGACCACCAGGTACATCCGCCCGGCGTAGGAAAGGGTGGTGTTGCGTCCCCGGGTGAGGGTCTGCGAGACGCTGCGGCCCTTGCCCCAGGCGTACTGCAGGGCGGCCGAGTAGGAACCGACCACCGCCGGCCCGCCCGGGGACTGCTGCAGGGGTGTGTCGGCGCCCTGGAGGCCGAGGGTGGTGCGCGAACCGGTGCTCGCGCTGCCGTTCACTCGGTGTTCGTTGCCGACGGTCGTCTCGGAGCTGGCCGGCTTCGGGTCGCTCCTGACCCGGAAGTTGCTCAGCTCGCCGCGGATCACTCCCTTGAGGTAGTGGGTGCTGAACGGTCCCGCGCCGTTGAGTCCGGCGACACGGGAGCCGAACGGGCCCAGGTACTGGCCGAGTTGGCCGGCCACGCTGAGGTTCGCCATCGCGCGGCGCAGTGCGGTGCGCACCGGGGCGCCGGGAGCGCTGACGTGCCAGGAGGTGCCCGAGGCGCGGTCGGCGGTGTCCTGCATGAGCTGCTGGCGCTGCGGGCCGCCCTCGGCGCTGAGCACCACGTGCGGGGCGCTCAGCAGCTTCTTGGTGAGCTGCTGGTCGGCCGACTCCGTGTCGGGCAACGGCCGTGTGCCGTCGATGAGTTGGTCGGCCTCGGTGGCGGAGAGCGGCTGCGGGGCGGGCGTGGTCGCCGGTGCCGTGGCGGTCCCGGTGGGCGGCGGGTCGGCGGGGGCGTAACGGTCGGAGCCGTGTGCGGCCGGTACGGCCAGCTCCACCCGGCCGACGGTCTCGTTGCCCCGGGTGAACAGGGGCCGTTCCTCGACCTTGCTGACGAAGACGCCCGCGCCGAGCAGGCCGACCGAGGCGAGCCTGGCCCAGCCGCGTGGGCGGCGGTGGCCCTCGAAGGTGGCGCCGAGTTCCACCTGGTAGCTGTACAGGTCGGCGCCGGTCTGGAACATCAGGTGGTCGTGGACGACCGCGACCGTGTTCCTGGTGGTCTTCTGGTCGGTCCTGGCGTGCCGGAGTCCGACGGCCACGCTGCCCGCCTGGCGCGGCAGTCCGACGTCGGGCACCTTGTCGTGGTCGCGCGGCCCGACGCCCAGCTCGACACCGCCGGAGAGGGTGACGGCCGCCTGTTGTCCCTGGCCGGAGACCTCGGTGCCGATCACCGCGTTGCGCAGCGAGCGCTCGCTCATGGTGGTCTCGAACCGCCGGTCGGTCAGGCGCGCCCTGAGGATGAGCGTGTGGTGGCCGCGGCGCACCTTGCCGTCCTCGGTGAGGGTGACGGGCACGCCGGTGGTGGACAGGTCGTCCAGGCTCTGCGCCAGGCTGGGCCGGTTCAGCGCCTCGCGTACCTGGCGGTCGTTGTGCAGCGCGGTCCGCATCCGTCCGTCGCCGTACCAGAACTTGGCCAGCCGCGGATGCCGCAGCATGAACGGCGGCACGAACAGCGAGGGGTACGACTGGTGCAGCGTGTCCAGGACCGCGTCCGTGAAGGCGTGCATGGGGTCCTGGGGGGCGGGCGGCGTCTGGTTCGGGGTCGGCGGCTGGTTCTGGTCCTGACCGGACGGCTGTACCTGGGTCTGTGTCTGGGTCTGAGGCTGGGACTGGGTCTGTACCGGGGGCGGGGTCTGGGACTGGTCCTGGACGGACGGCTGCACCTGGGTCTGCACCGGAGGCGGAGGCAGGGTCTGCGTCTGCGGAGGCGCGACCGGGCGGAAGCCCTCGGCGCGGACCTGTCCGCTCAGGTGGACCGGGTCCTCCCGGGTGAGGTACCACGGCACCGGCGGCTCGGCGTCCGGGTCGGGGCCCGCCTGGCCGGGCGTACGGCTGTCCCAGCCCGCGAGGCGGCGCGCGTCCTGGGTGGAGATCCAGTCCAGGCTGACCACCCGCACCGGACGGGCGGCGGACGGCGGTTCGCCGGGCTTGCGCACCATCAGGGTGCGCTCCACCCGGTAGAGCGCGACCGGGTGGTTACGGACACGGCCGGTCGTCTTGCGGGCCGCGTCGACGCCTAGGTAGTGGCCGCGCCCGGTGGAGAGGTCCGCGCGGACGAGGGGGCCGCCCTGGAGGCGTACGTCGGTCTCCGGGCCGGCAAGGGTGTAGTTGGGCCCCGCGGTGACCTGGATGCCCAGGCGGGTGTCACGGACGTGCCCGCGCTCGTTCTGGTACGTGGTCTGCGTGAGGTCGCGCAGCTCCGCCTTGACCGACTCGGTGACCAGGGTGGCGCGGTGCGGCACCGACCGCTCCACGATCAGATGGCCCAGCGGATGCTGTCCGCTGCCCCGGGTCAGTTCGGGCCCCGTGACCGGCCCGGAGAACCGGCCGAACAAGGAGAGCAGCCGCCCCGGCCGGACGTACGAGACCAGGGTGCGGTGCGCCGAACTCCCGGGCCGGGCACCGGACATGGCGATCGCCATGTCCTCCGGCGGGTCCGTCAGGTGCAGCGCGGTGGTGTCGGTCATCCGCGGCTCGATGCCGTCCGGGAAGGTAAGGGTCTTCGGTGCCCGCTGCGGCCCCTTGTAGGGCACGGTGAGGTCGTCCGGAAGCCGCCAGCTCAGCCCGTCGCGCATCGCGAACTCGGCGGCGTGCACCTGCGTGCGCTGCCAACTGGGTTGCGGCAGCGGCGGGTTGGGCTGGGGGGTCGCCGTGGTGGTGGTCGTGGTGGTCTTCGGCGCCTCGGTGACGCGGTCCACCCGTACCCGGTAGTGGACGTCGTCCAGGTGCAGGTGCGAGCCCTCCCAGTTGCGCCACTCGGACTGGTTGTACGCCTGGGTGCCCTGCGCGTAGTCGGTTCGGCGGGTCCAGCCCAGCGAGAAGCCGATCTTCACCAGCCAGCTGAGCGGCGGGCCCATGCTGATACCGCCGGCGATCCGGCGACCGAAGCCGACGCTGCGCCCACCGCCCGTACCGGCCTGGCCGCGCCGCATGGTGTCCACCCGCACGGTGGCGTCACCCACGTTCGCGAAGCGCTCCCAGCGGTGGTACGGGATGGCCTCGACCGTCATCTCGTGGCCCACCCCGGACTTCTCGCGGCCGACGAAGCGCGCACCGCGCGCGGCGGTGAAGGCGTCGGGCTGCTGGGTCAGCAGCCGCAGCAGCTCCGCCTCGTCGAACTGGGCGCGCAGCTTCGCCGGAAGCCTGCCCAGGATCTCCTCGGCCACCTGCTCGGGCGAGCGGAGGGTGGTCTTGCCCAGGCCGGTGAAGAGTCCGGTCCGGCGACCGGGCGGGGGCGTCGCGGTCGCCGCGCCGGGCGGCGTGCCGTCGCCCGGGTCGGCACCCGGGTTGATCAGGACCGTGGGCAGGCGGCTGCCGTCCTCGAAGGTGACGGTCTGCGGCGCCGGGCCCGGCAGCCGGGCGTCCGGGCCGGTCAGCAGCCGTGCCGGGCGGTACCGTTCGAGCTGGGTCTCCAGCGGTACCGCGTCGCCCCGGTCGGGGGTCTCGGGGGCAGGGCTGTCGAGGTCGGTGACCCCGCCCATGCTGCGCAGCCACTCCCCGAAGACACCGTCGGCACCCGAATCCTGAGTAGTCGGATCCTGGGTGGCCGGGTCCTTGGTCGCGTCGAGGTCCGGCTTGGTGGTGGTCGGGTCCGGTACGGGGGTGAGCGGCGCCGAGGCCGGGACCAGCGCGTCGAAGTGGTCGGTGCCGTTGTAGGACAGGTGGAGGGTGCCGCCCTGGCCACCCGGGTTGAGGGTGTTGACGAAGGTGGTCCCCGGCGACCGCGGGTCGGGCTGGACGAGCCGCAGGTCGAGGTCGAGGGTGTGCGCCAGCGCTTCCGGGAGCAGGTCGGCGAAGGGAGAGGCCCAGAGGTCGGAGAGTTCGGCCGCCGCGGCGACCAGTCCCCTGGCTCCGAGGCGCCGCGCGGCGGCGGGGGTGGGCACCACGGCGGCGAGCTGCGGGTAGTCGCTCTCCCCGATGATCCGCTGCCACTCGGCGGTGTCGGCGCCGGTGACGACGTCCTGCGCGATCCGGTTCCAGCGCCGGTTGATCCGGCGCTGCTCGGCCTCGTCCTGCACCCCGGCGAGGGCGCGCATCCGCAGGTCGTCCACCACGGAGAACACCGGGTCCGGGATGGCGAGGGCCATGTTGTCGCCCAGTTCGGACCCGGTGATCCGGTCACGCAACTGGACGCGCAGCCCGGTGATGTTCCGCGCCGCCCACGCGGGAGGGACGGTCTGGCTGCGTGCGCTGTCGAGCGCCGACCGGAAGAGGCAGTTCCCGCCGCCCGGGGTGTCCAGCCGCCGGAATGCGGTGCCGCTCGCGCGCACGATGCCCACCGAACCTGGCTTGCCCTTGCTGAGGAGGGTCAGGTCCTCGGCGAGACTCTCCGGGCGGCTCGGCGGGGGCGACAGATCGGGTCTGCGGCGGGCGAGTTCGGCGGTGTCCTCGGGACTCAGCTTGAGCTCGGACAGTGGCAGCGGGGTGCCGGCGAGCGACCAGGTGATCTGCGCGGCGGGTGCGTAGGTCAGACCGCGTACATCCTCCGGCGAGACCAGGGTGGTGGGCGGGAGCGCGGGCGGCGGCGGGGGCAGCAGGGCGTCGAGCGTGGTGGAGGGCTGCGCGGTGGACCGCAACTCGGCTGCGGCGCGCAGGAGTTCGGTGTACTCCTCGACGGTGGGGTCGGCCGCGGGATCGGTGCCGGTGTCACCCGTGGCACGCCGCCGGTCGACGGTCATCCGGCGCAGCAGGTCCGGAGTCATCCGGCCGTCGCCGTAGCGGGCCGCGGTGTCCTGACTGAGCCAGCGCAGGTTGTCCACGAAGGCGAGCCCGGCCAGCAACTCCCGGTTCTCCGGGCGCTGTTCGGCATCCGGCCCCAGGGCGCCGCGCAGGGTGCGGATCTGCTGGAGGGTACGGGCCTGGGTGAAGGCGTCAGCCGGTTCCGGGCCCGCGTGCAGGCCTGCGTCGCGGGCCAGCGCGTCCAGGTCGGCGCCGCTGGGCTCCGGGGTGAAGAGCCGCCATCCTCCCGGCCCGTCCGGGCCCTCGGTGAGCACCGCGCGGACGTCGCCGTCCCCGTCCCGGGCCGTGCCCACCTCGGTGGTCGGCGCGTACACCTGTCGCCCGGTGCGGTTCGCCACGTGCTGTGCCACCGGCAGTCCCGCGATCTCGGGCTGCCGCCCGGTCTCGCAGGAGAACAGCACCAGCGGCCGGTCCTGATCGCCGTCCTGCGCCCAGGAGTTGAGCACTTCACCGAGCTGCACACCGCTGACCTTCACGGTGGGGTGGGCCGCGTCGTCGGTGCCGAGGGTGACGGTACGGGGGGTGCCGTGTCCCGCGAAGTAGTCGGCTCCGCGCTCGGTGCCCGAGCCGGGCAGTGCGGTCGGCGGGCCGGTGAACACGGTACGGCGGACCGGCGGCTGCGCGTCGGTCTCCGGAGCCGGGGAGGCGGAGGTGGTGCGCACTCCGCGGAAGGTGTCCTGGCCGAGCAGCGCGCGACGCCCCGCACTGTGCGCCGTACCGTCCTCGGCCGGACCCTGCGAGATGGTCAACGTCTGTACGGCACGCCCGGGTTGAGGCTTCACGGCCGAGTCCGCGACCAGGCGGCGCAGCTGTGCGACGGGCACGGCGTGGCCGTCCAGGGTGGTGACGACCGGGCCGCTCGTGGGCCGGAGGACGATCCGCCCGGCCGGCGGGAGCACCACGGGGAGCGCCACCGGGGGTGTCGCGGATGCGCTGTCCGACGTCTCGGGTGACGTGTCGGGTGACGTGTCAAATGAGGTGTCGGGCGACGTGGTGGGTGGAAGCGGCGGCGGTGTGCCGCCGTCGCCGGGCCCGCGTCCGCCGCCGGGGCCGGAGGTCCGCCCGCCGGCCGCGTCGCCGTTGCCCGACTCCAGGTGCAGGTCGGTGGCCGTCTCGGTCCAGGGACGCGACAGTGCGGCGAGCTTGGCCGTGACGGGGGTGCCGGTGTCCGTGGGGTGCGGACCGACTCCGTTGCCGTTCAGGCCGGTTGTCACCTCCGAGACCAGCTTCGGGCGCGTGGCCGGGGAGGGGGCCGGGTCGCTGTCGGTCGTCACGCCGGCCTGCGGGGCGGGACCGGAGGTCGCGGAGGGGGTATGGCCGAAGGCATCGGCGAGCGGCAACAGCACGTTCGCGCCGGGGAAGTCGGTGTCCGAGTTGTTCGAGGTGCCCGAGGTGTCCGAGGTATCCGAAGGGACTGCGGTGTCCGAGGTGCCGTCCGTGGTCATGGCGGGCGGCGGCCCGGCGAGTGTTCGGACCCGGACCGGGGCGCCAGGTCCCTCACGGGTCAGCTCGACGGCGGCGCGCACCGGACGGCCCGATCCGTCCGGCGTGACCGCCGGACCGAGCACCACGGCCCGGTCGACCCCGGCACCGTCCAGCAGCTCGGCCGCCTCCGGCGCCCCCTCCCCCGGCGGCGGAACCTCCGAGACCACGATCGTCAACGGCGGTGCCTGGGTGGACTCGGGGCTCGCGACGGCGGGGGGACCTGCCTTCACGTCACCCGGGCCGCCGAGGTCACGTACATCGCCCGTGTCGGCGTACGAGCCCGTGGTGTTCACCTTCGGCGGGGCAGCGCCGGTGTCGGTGTCCGGCGCGGGGGTGATCTCGGCGGAGCCCGAAGTGACCGGACTCTCGGCGGAGTTGACCGTCTCCGGGGAGAGGGTGGTGTCCGGGGAGGTGGCGATGTCCGGGGCGGCAGACGTCTCCGACTCTGGCGCCGGCGCTGTCGTCGTATCCGGCGCTGCTGTCGTCGTCTGCGGCGGTTGGGAGGTCTCCAAGGTGTGCACGGCGTCATCGGTCGTGGTCTGCTGCGAGCCGTCCGCCGGGTTCGTGACGTCCGAGTCGCCGGTGCCCTGGGGCTGCGTCTCCGGGGAAGTCGAGGACGACTGGTTGGTTCCGGCGGAGGGGGCGCCACCCGGCCGAGCACCTGTACTCGAACCGGAACCCGTACCCGTACCCGTACCCGTACCGGAACCAGTACCCGTACCACCGGTACCCGTACCCGTACCCGTGCCCGTGCCCGCCGCAGCCGAGTTGGTCGGGCCGTTGGCCGTGACGGGACCGCCGCTCGCCTGCCCGGAACCCACATCCGCATTGCTCTGCGAAACCTCGGAACTGCCGAAATCAGAACCGGAGTTGCCCGTGGAGCCGTCACCGAACCCGTCCGTGGTGAGCGGGTTGTCCACCGTGACCGGGGTGCCGAAGCTGTCGAGCGCGCGGCGGACCTCGTCGGCGTCGATCTGGGCGGCGGGGCTGTTCCCGGCCGGGACCACCCTGACCTCGGGCAGCTGCGACAGGTTGCTGTGCAGGTTGTCGCGGACGCCGATCTCGGTGCTGCCCGGCTGCTGGGAGCCGCGCAGCTCGGCGAGATCGCGCAGGGCCTGTTCGCGGACCTCGGCGGAGCCGTTGTGGACCTGCTGCCACAACTCGTTCTCCGCGGCGGTCACAGGCATCGGCCCCGGGGAGTACGCCGGCGGGTTCACGCCGGTGTACGGGGGCGGGTCGCCGACGGAGTAGGGAGGAGGCAGGTCCGTCCCGGAGAAGTCCCCGGAGAAGTCCCCGGTGAAGTCGCCCGTGCCGGTGCTCTGTCGGGAGACGGGCGGGGGCGAGTTGCGGGTGGAGCCGCCGCCCGAGGAGCTGGAAGAGCCCGAGGAACCCGACGTGTCCGTGTTCGAGGGGCCGCCGGCGCTGTCGGCGTCACCGCTGGAGCGCGTGGAACCGTCGGAGTCCCGGGTGTCGGAATCGGTGCTGCCGCCGGAGACGGTGGGCGGCGGCTGATTGCGCAACTTCTCGATGGCGTTGCGGAGTTCGGCGCCGCTGTTCACGGCGGAGTCCGAGAGTGTGGCCTCGACCTGGCTGCTGAGGCCCGCGCCGACGAACGTCGACCAACTGGTGGACCAGTCGCCGTCGAAGGCGCCCTTGATCAGGATCTCCGCGACCGCCTCACCGGCGCCGGCGGCGATGAAGTCGGCGGTGCCCTTGAGGCCGTAGTGCCCGGCGAGCGCGCCCGGCCGGTCGGCGTTGTTCTTCAGGATCTGGTTGTTGCGCCACAGGCTGGTGTTGTTCTTGAAGGAGTTCGGGTTGAACCGGAACGAGAACGAGTTCTTGTTCGTGAGGTTGGGGTTGTTCAGGTTCGGGTCGGGACCTGGGCTGTTGGTCGGCGGATTGTCGTTCTTCGAGCCGGGGCCGGGGCCAGGACCGGGGTCGGGGTTCGGCTTGGGGTTCGGCGTGTGGTTCTTGAGGTCGAGGTTCGGCGGGTTCTTGAAGTTGGGGTTGTTCTTGAAGTTGAGGTCGGGGCCGTTCTTCAGGAAGTTGCCGTCGAAGGCCTTGACGATGTCCTTCGCGAACTTGTCGAAGATGCTGGTGAAGAAGCCTGCTGCGGCGCCGAACGCGGCGGACTTGAGGATGTCGTTCCAGTCGAAGTGGTCGGGTCGGCGACCGTTCGGCGCGAAGTTCATCATCGCGAGCCGCACCGCGAAGGTGGTGAACGCCTCGGCGAACGCCTCGGTCAGCGAGGGCGCCAGATGCAGCCGCTGGAGCAGATGGGTGAGCGTGGCGAGGATCATGAACCGGCTGCGCAGCTTGGCCAGCATGATCTGGCTGGCCGAGGCGCCGCCGGTGAAGAAGGACATCGCCAGATAGATGGCGATCTCGATGAGTAGCCGGATGACCTCCGCGATGACCTGCCACTTGGACTCCATGATGTCCATGGAGGTCTTGCGGCGGCCCTCGGCGATCTTGTCGAGCTGGTCGGAGAACTCGCGCAGGTAGTTCTTGCCGCCGTCGTCGATGAGCATGCCCATCGCCTTGGCGTACGACTTGGAGAGGTCGTCGGGCATGACCTCGGCGATGTCGTGGATCGACTTCTCGATCAGCGACGACACCCGGTCGAGCTTGCGGCCGAGCCCGGAGTAGGGCCGACGGCTGTCGAAGGCCAGGTCCTCGTCGGCGTCGATGAGCCTCTCCCCGGTGAGGATGAAGAGCATCGCGTTGACCTCGGGCGACGCCATCATGCTCATCGGGGGCCGCCTCGCGCGCCGTTCGGGCAGGACGGAGCGGCCGCTCCCGGCGTCATGACGCGGGAGCGGCCTGCCGTGCGGAGGTCAGCGGCGACCATGCCCGCCCGGGCCGCCGTTGCCGTCCAGCCCATGGGTGTCGATTTCCCTGTTGTTCTGCTCGATGTCCTCGATATTGGCGTCACGGGTGTTCTTCATCAGCCGGACCTGGCTGACCGTGGCGTCGGTGATGCCCACCAGCGCGTCGCGGATGGACATCATGGTGTCCTTGGTGGTCTGCCGCTCCTTCTGCTCCTGCGGCTTGGCCTTCTCGGCGAACTCGCCCTCCGTGCCGGGCCACCTGACCGTGGGAGCCAGTTCGTCGAAGAACTCCTCGGTCATGCTCCTGG
This sequence comes from Streptomyces sp. NPDC017991, assembly GCF_044328075.1. Lineage (NCBI taxonomy): Bacteria > Bacillati > Actinomycetota > Actinomycetes > Kitasatosporales > Streptomycetaceae > Streptomyces > Streptomyces sp. NPDC017991. The sequence continues at coordinate 17,254 of NZ_JBIRGP010000008.1, forward strand.
TGAGGGCGCCGATCTCCTCCAGCTGTCCCGCCAGGGCCTCGATGCGCTGCGGGTCGACGTAGTAGCGCTGTCCCATCGGTCAGTCCTCCCCGTCCTCGCCGAGCGCGTCCCGCCAGCCGGGGGCGGCCTCGACGTCGCGTGCGGTGTCCTCGTCGTCCTCGCGCAGCACCTCCGGGCCGAAGATGCGCTCCCAGTCCAGCTCGAAGCCCTTCAGCTCCGGCACGTCGCTGCTGGGCTCGGCGAAGGGTGCCATCGCCTTCATGACGTGCTTGTTCATCTTCAGGCGTGCCGCGTTCGCCGCCTCCAGGACGCTCGCGGACAGCTCCTGGTGGGACATGTCGCGGTACTTGTTCTCCAGGAACTCGATCCCGGTCAGTTCACCCTGCGGGCCCACGGTGGCGCGGACCGCGCGGTCGGAGGAGAGCACCGCGAACGACGCCTGGCGCAGCTCGCGCTCGGTGCGCGCGACCGCCTCCTGGGCGGCCTGGAGTTCGGCCATGGCCTTCTCCAGCCGCTTCTCCAGCGGTTCCGTCACGCCCGCCCCGCCCTTCTCGTCGGCAACTGCTCTGCTGATCTTGCCTGGTGAGGGCCACTACGCGGAAGCCGGGGAGGGGTGGGATTCGTCTCTCCCCGGTGGTCGTGCCGCTCTGCCGGGTGGTCATGCCGGTTTCCCGGGTGGTCTCTCCGGTCTCCGCGGTGGTCACGAAGGTTCCCGCCCTGGTCACGAAGATCCCCGCGCTGGTCGCGCCGGACCCCCACCGAGCTCACCGCCCGATCACGGCCGGCGTGCCGCCCTCCTCGGTGCCCCACACGTCCACGTCCTCCTCCAGGTAGTCGGAGCTGGTGGCCCTGCGACCCGGCTCCGACTCCTCCTCGGTGGACTCGCCACCGCCGCCGGTGGTGTTGACCCGGGATGCCGGCGCCAGGAAGGTGTCGCTGTCCTCCTGCCGGTTCCACGGACTGCGCCTTCGGCGGTTGCGGCGCTCGCTCTCCTCGGCCGCGTCGACCAGGACGGAGCGCACCCGCTCGCCGTTGCCCTTCTCGGCACCGCCACCCATGCCGCCCGCGCCGCCGCCCATCGGCATACCGGGGCTGCCCGGTGTCCCGGGGGCGCCGGGGGTCCCGCCCGAGGCCGCCGTGGTGGTGGCACCGAGCGGGGAGGCCGTGCTGTCCGAGAGGGGGGCGACACCGGACGAGCTGAAGTCCGAGGACAGGGAGTCCGCGCCGGAGAGGCCGCCACCGGTGGACCCGAGGCTCGTACCGCCGCCGCCGAGGCCCAGCTCGGAGAGCGGTACGTCCCGGGAGGTGGTGCCGCCCCCGCCGCCCCCGCCGCTCCCGTTGAGGTCTCCGAGGCCGTCGAGGATGCTCGAACTGTCGTTGTTCGCGTTCGAGTTGAGGTCGTGCAGGTCCACCCTCTCGGTGTTGCCCTGCGCGTCGGTGACGGTGGCGATGCCGGTGTCCGGGTCGATGACCTGCTTGCTGCCGTCCGGGAAGGTGGTGGTCAGCTGGCCGTTGTCCAGGCTGGTGACGGAGCCGTCCGGGTTGGTGAAACTCGCACCGTGGGTCAGGTCGGTGGTCGTGGTGGTGCCGTCCGCGTCCGTGGTGGTCAGCAGTCCGTTGTCCGGGTCGAACGAGCTCTCGCCGCCGTCCGCGAACGTGGTGGTGAAGTCGCCCGCGTCGTCGAGTTCGACGCTGCCACCGGTCGGGGTCTCCAGCCCGTTCTGATCGCCGTTAAGGTCCCCGAGGTTGCCCAGGTCGTCGATCGACTCGGTGGTGATGTCGTTCAGATCGCTCAGATCACTCAGGTCGTTCAGGTCGTTGAGACTGTTCTGGCCGTTGAGGTCGCCCAGGTTGCCGAGGTTCTCGGTGGTCGTCTTCCCGTCCGGGTCGACGGTGGTCGCCTGGCCGGTCGACGGATCGACGGTCTGGGTCGTGCCGTCCGGGAACGTGGTCGTCAGCTTCCCGTCGTCACCCAGCGACGTCACCGAACCGTCCGGGTTGGTCACCTTGAGACCGTCACCCAGATCCTCCGTCGTGACATTGCCGTCCGGCGAGGTGCTGGTGAGCGTCCCGGTGTCGGGGTCGAACGACGTGGTGCTGCCGTCCGGGAAGTCGGTGGTCAGGTCGCCGGCGTTGTTCAACTGCGTACTGGCGCCGGTCGGGCCGTCGAGCACTCCGTCGCCGTTGGCCGTGCCGTTGAGGTCGGTGAGGCTGCCCAGGTCGGTCGTCGTGGTCGTGCCGTCCGGGTTGGTGGTGATCGCCTGCCCGGTCGTGGGGTCGACGGTCTGGGTCGTGCCGTCCGGGAACGTGGTCGTCAGCTTCCCGTCGTCACCCAGCGACGTCACCGACCCGTCCGGGTTGGTCACCTTGAGACCGTCGCCCAGATCCTCCGTCGTGACATTGCCGTCCGGCGAGGTGGTGGTGAGCGTCCCTGTGTCGGGGTCGAACGAGGTGGTGGTGCCGTCCGGGAAGTCGGTGGTGAGCTTGCCGCCGTCGGCCTGGGTGTTGCCGCCGGTCGGGGTCTTGAGGGAGTTCAGCGAGCCGAGGTTGCCGAGGTTCGAGGTGACCGGCCCGAGGTCGGTCTCGCCGTTGCCGTTGCCCTGGCCGTTGATGTCGCCGAGGTCGCCCGGGCTCTCGGTGGTGATGTCGTTCTGCTGGTTCAGCAGGTCGTCGAGGCTGTCGAGGTTCTGCTCGCCGACCCCGTTGGGGTCGTTGATGCCTCCGAGGCTCTCCTGCACGGCCTTGGCCTGCTCCTCGGCCTCGCGCTTGGCCTCTTCCTGCTCGCGCTTCTGCTCCTCGCGGAGTTCGTCCGCGTACTTCTTGTCCTCGTCGCGCTGCTGGTTCTGCTCGTTGCGCAGATCGTCCTGGAGCTTCTCGGCCTCCTCCTGCTCCTTCTTCTGCTCCTCCCGCAGCTCGTCCTGATACTTCTTGTCCTCGTCGCGCTGCTGATTCTGCTCGTTGCGCAGGTCGTCCTGGAGCTTCTTGTCCTCCTCCCGCTGGCGCTCCTGTTCCTCCCGCAGCTCGTCCTGGTACTTCTTGTCCTCCTCGCGCTGCTTGTTCTGCTCGTTGCGCAGCTCCTCCTGGTACTTCTTGTCCTCCTCCCGCTGGCGCTCCTGCTCCTCCCGCAGCTCGTCCTGGTACTTCTTGTTCTCCTCGTTCTGCTTCCTGATCTCCTCCTTCTCCTCCTCGGCCTTCTTCTCCTCGTACTCCTCCGAGGCCGTGCTGGTCGACTTCGGCTTGGGCACGTTGTCCGCGAAGTCCTCGCCGAGTTCGAGGAAGTGGTTGTTCAGGGCGGACTGCACGGTGGCGGCGGGCTTGCCCAGATACTCGGCGACGCCCTGGTTCCAGATCTTGACCGCCGCGTCACCGACCTTGGCCCAGTTGGCGATGTCGGTCAGGTCGCCGTAGTCGGGGTGCGACTGCAGGAAGCCGGCCTGCGGGCTGTGCCGGACGGTCGTGGAGTAGCGGGTGGTGGTGGACGTGATGTTCGTCTTGGCGACGTTGTTAGCGTCCACCCACTGGGCGAGGTCGTCCAGGACGTAACGCAGCACCTGCAGCGGGTCGTAGTACGGGGACTTGGCCCAGGCCAGCCAGGCGTCCAGCAGCTTGCCGGCCGCGTCCTCCAGGTACTTGCGGCCGAGCGACAGTGCGCGCGAGTACACCGTGTTGCCGGTGCCGGTCTCGTCGCCGGTGCCGGCCGAGGAGTCGAAGGTCTCGATGTAGGCGTCGTAGTTCTCGCGGATCTTCTTCAGCAGGCTGCGGAAGACCTCAGCGGCCTCACCCTTCCAGCTGGCGTCGTCCTTGCTGAAACGGTCCTCCCAGTCCTTCAGGACCACCTGGTGGTCCCGGAAGAACTTGGCGGCGTAGTCGAAGGAGTCGCCCGTGGTGTCGAAGGAGTTCAGGTCCACCGCGTCGCTGCCGCCCACGCCCTGATTGCTGAACCGGGCGTTCTGGGTGCCGCCCTTCAGCAGTTCCATGAGCGCCGTCCGCGGCCCGTTCATGTACCGGGCGAGCGGGATGGTGGACATCTTGTCCTTGTTGTAGTCCGTGAACTCGTTGCCCTCACGGACCTGGGCGTCGTTGACGTTGTCGGAGCCCGGGGCGGCGAAGTAGATCTCCTCGCCGGCCTTCACGCGGCCCTCGAACACGATCCGGGCCTGCAAGATCTTCGTCTTCTTGCCGCCGTCGAAGAAGAAGATGTCGTAGTCCTCGCCGGAGTTGGTCAGGAACCCGGAGTCCTTGACCATCAGGCTGAGACTGCGCTCCTTGATGTCCATCCGGAAGAGCTTGCCGCCGTGGTCGGAGCGGAGCGTGTCGAAGATGGTGTTGCGGTCCGGCACGGGATAGCCGGTGATGTGAGTGACCAGGGTGGCCCAGGTGTCGGTCGTGGGATCGCCGGCGTTGTCGAACTTGTCGAGATTTGTGCCGGAGTTGGGATCGTACCGATCAGCCACCGGGCGCCCTTTCTGGTCGGTTGTCGTCCGTGCCGGCACACCGCGTCTTCGTGCGGAGGTGCAGGCGTGCGTCGCTTACGCGCGCGCCGGCCGGCCGTGGCCGCTGCCGGCAGCGCGAGGGTCAGTCCTCTTCTTCTTCCGAACCACCCGCGGTGAGGGTGTCGACCTCTTCGAAGGTCTGCAGCAGCGTCTGCGCGTCGATCGCGTCGAGGTTCTTGTTCTTGGTCTTGTTGGCTTCCTCGATGGTGTCCGTGAGCGCCTCCTTCAATTCCTTGAAGAGGTCCATCTGGTCACCGAGCAGCTTGTCGATGGCTTCGGCCGCGGTGCGGACTCCCTCGATCAGCTTCGGTCCCGAGACCAGGGGTTCGGTGACCATCTTGCCGATGCGCAGGAGCTGCTTGTCCTGGTCGAGGTTGTCCGGGGTGGTGTGACCGTCGACGAGGTGGCCGAGCGGGCGGATGCCGTTCCCGTCGCCCTCCTCCCGGTGCTTCTTCGCGGCGGTGTAGACCGGCTGTACCTCGTTGTCCCGGAAGTTCTCCATCTGCTTGAGGTCGAAATGCTTGACGTCGGCCTTTTCACCGGCCATGGGACGATCTCCTGCTGCTGGGTGCCGGACGGGGGTACGGACGGCCCTGGGGGGCCGGGTGGTGCGGTGCGTGCGGCCGGCGGCCGGTCCGGCGGACCCGGGCTCCGGGCCGCCGGACCGGCCGTCGATCGCACGCAGACCGCGCCCGGCCACGCCCTCAGGACCGACGAGGGAACGCTCCGGCCGGACGCGGTTCGGACCCTAACGGGCCCGTACGTTGCCCCAGTTGTCGGCGCTCTTGCGCTCGTCGCGGGAGTGGTTGTCGTGGATGGTCCGGATCAGCTCGCCGTTGTCGCCGAGGAGCCTGGCCATGTTCTTGGTGGCGTTGTCCCACTCCGCCTGGACCACGCGGTACTGCTCCTGGTCCGCGCCCTCCCAGGTGCTGACGAGCGGCTTCAGCTCGTCCTCCAGGTTGTTGAGGGTCGTGATGATCACCTGGGTCTGCTCCAGCAGTTCCTCGATGGCCTGCTGGACCTTGGGGTACTGCACATCAATGATGCCGTCGGCCATGACGTCTCCTCTCGAAGGCCGGGCGCCTGGCCCGGGAAGCTCACGAAGTCCGGCTCCACCGAGGGAAGCCGGTACCGCGGGTGGTTCAGCTCAGTGCTTCGAAGACGCCCTGGCTGGTCTTGCTGTTGAGAACCTCGGTCAGGTCCTGGTTCTCCTTCGCCAGGCGGTTGGCGGAGGTCACGTTCTCCTGGAGCGCGTCGATCATCGTGCTGATCTGGACGACGACCTTCTGCGCCTCGGTGTTCCAGCTGCGGAAGAGCTTCAGCAGAGCCTGGCCCTCGTCGCCGCCGACTCCCGAGCGCGCCGCGATCTCGGCGACGTTGTTCTGGGTCTTCTCGACCTGGTTGCGGGCCGACTCCAGAGAGGAGACGCCCCCCAAGCCCTTGGCATAGTCCGCTTTCCTTGCGGCGCTGTCCGCCATGTCACGCTCCCTTCGTTCAGGCGCGTCTCACGCACCGTTGCCCGCTGAGGCTAAAGAGAAAACAGGGTTCCGCGCAACGCGTGCAGGCAAGATGTGAGTAACAGCCGGTTCGGTAGAATTCGCCTGTATGGCAACGGAGTTGTGCGAACGTTGCAGCCGGATGAACGGGTACGCCGGTACTTCCGGGGATACAGCACGCGAACCGCCCCCCGGGCACCTGCGAAGCGGGCGAAAAGCGGGCACCCGAAGAGACCGAACGGTCACGGAGAAGCATCGCCCTCGGCATTGTGCACGTGCCCACGGGAATCCCCGGGTGCGGTCCGCCGTGTATTTGAGCTTCTTCTGAGGTTACCTCTTCGTATCCGAACGCCGTCGGACTCCCTGCCTCCCGCCATCGGCGCCGAGTTCGGCTCGAATTTTCCCTTGCGCTCGTCCCTTTTCTTTTCCATTTCCCCGGCGCGACACCGGTTCCCTGCCCGAATCGAGGTGTGGCGTCAGCCGCGCGAAGCGGCACCCACCGCGTCCGCCTTGCCACTGCCCCCGCGCTTCTCCGGCTCACCGGCGGCCCCGCACTCCGGCGCCGTGGCCTTGGGTTCCGTGACGCCCGTGGCGGCGGCCGGATCGAGGTCCGCGCCGGTCGGGAAGGCCGCGAGCAGCGGGGCCGGGACCGAGCCGATGTCCGAGGCCTCGTAGCCGAGCGCCGCCAGCGAATCCTTGGCGGAGACGCGGTACTTCACGCCGTTCTCCGCCACCAGGTAGGTGGTCCCGGCGTGCGCGGCGCCACTCGCGTGCAGGGCCCGGACCAGGGCGCCGTGCCCGGGACGTACCACCGTGGCCTCCGTGGGCACACAGGCCGGTTCCAGCGGCTGCGCGGTGCCCGCCGACACGGCGACCGGGGTCAGCTCGGTCAGCGGGACCATGACCGACCTGATCCGTACGCCGCCGTTGTCGCCGTCGACCTGGGCGCAGAGCGCGGTGCCGCGCTCCGCGGACTGCGGAAGGGGCGGCGCGTCCGGCAGTTCGGCGGAGACGGCGTCGGCCGCGTCCTTCGCCGCGTGCTCGCGCAGCGCGTCCGCGCCGACCGTGCGCACGTCGGGCGACTGCCCCTCGTAGGCGTCCTTCTGGGTGGCCGGGTCGCCCAGTACGAGGGCGGCGCCGAGCCGGGTCAGCGGCACCAGGCCGTCCTCGCGCAGCAGGTGGTAGGTGCTGCCGCCGCCGACCACGCTGACCTTGAACAACTGGCCGATGCGGCTTGCCTCTCCGCCGAGTTCGGGGCCCTTCTCGCCACGCCCCGGCACCGCGGGGGGCTTCAGGGCGGGGCCGGGAGCCAGCGCGTCGAGGAAGGCCGCCGAGACGGGCATCGGCTCCTGGGAGCCGTAACCGAGCGCGTTGCGGGCGTCGGAGGGGCGGTCGAGCGGCAGCCTGCTGCCCCGCCACACCAGGTACTCGGTGTCGTCCGGGCCGCTCACCAGCACACCGCGGTCGCGGCCGATGCCGCGCGAGTCCAGCGGCATCCCGGCCGCCACGGTGGTGGCGCCGGGCTTGTCGACGCCGGTGGTCGCCACGACACCGGAGGTGTTGGGCAGCGCCCCGTCCGGTCCCGTGACGCACATGTGCCAGGCGCCGTCGTCGAGCTGCCCGGAGGCCGGTACGGCGTCCGGTGCACCGGGGATGCCGACCGGGGAGCCCACCGGAACGCCCTGCAGGGAGGGGGTGTGCACATCGGCGGTCGCCAGGTCGGAGCCGCCGATCAGCTTCGCCGAGGCGTAGTTGCGCACCGGGTGCAGTACGCCGTCGGTGCCGGTCCACAGGTACCGGGCGCCGGTGTCGCGGTTGACCACCAGGTGCTCGCCGTCGCGCCAGCCGTCGTTCCCGCCGGGACGCAACAGACCGTATACGGTGGCGCCCGCGCCGATCAGGACGGTCACCAGGACGCCGAAGACCACCCCGCGGGTGGTGCGCCCGAGCGGGCTCTCCGGGGCGTCCGGGTCGGCCATCAGCAGGCCCGAGCTGAGCCTGCCCATCATGAAACTGTGGGCGTGTACCTGGTCTCTCTTGGACTGCACGGCCTCTCCTCAACTCCTTCTGCGTACCGGGCGTGCGGGGGTGCTCAGCGGGTGCTCAGCCGAACAGGCCGCGCAGCCAGCCGAAGAGGCCCGCCGCCCAGAGCGCGAGCGGCAGCAGCGCCACGGCGAAGCCGGTGTGCGCCAGTTCGGCCGCACGGCCCCAGTACGGCAGCACCCGGCGGCCGGGCACCGTCCAGGCGGCGATCACGAAGGCGGCCGCGGCGCCGAGCAGCACCGCGAAGACGACCGCGCGTCCGGTGCCGTCGTGGTCCGTCGCCCAGGCGCGGGCGAGCAGCAGCAGGCCCAGGACACCGGGCACGGCCAGGGTCAGCCGCTGCGAGATGTGCACCAGACCGCGGCAGTGCAGGAGCAGCAGCAGGGTCAGTCCGAGGGCCGTCAGTGTCTCGGGCAGGTTCGGGTGCTCGGTGAGGACGACCAGGGCCGCCAGGGCGATGACGCCGGTGGCGGCGAAGAGCGCGGTGACCCAGCGCCCGGCCAGCATGGTGCGCTCCGCGACCTCGTCGCCCGCGTAGGGCTCGATGCCCTCCTGGAGCTGGGCGGCGGAGGACGGCAGCGAGGGCAGTCGCATGCCGGCCAGTTTGAAGGCGAACGGCGCGACCGCTCCGGCGGCGAGCGCGACCACGGTCGCCACCAGCCCCACCGAGGCCTGGACGGCCAGGCCGGTGTATCCGATGAGGCCTCCGGCGATCGCGGTGGCCACCGAGACCACCGCGGTCGCGAACAGGGCCGGGGCGCCGACCGCGGTGGCGGCGAGCGCGAGGACCGCGCCGCCCGCGCCCGCGGCGCCCGCGGCGAGCAGCCGCGCGCCCACGACCTGCCGCGCGTCCGCGCCGGTCAGGTCGCCGCCGGGCAGCAGCCAGCCGGCCAGTGCCAGGCAGGGCGCGACCAGCAGGCCGAGCGCGGTCGCGGACAGGCGGTCGCCGACCGCGCGGCTGGCCGAGCCGGCGCCCGCGAGCAGCAGCAGACCGGTCACGGCCGCGTAGGCGACCCGGGAGAAGCCGGAGTTGGGCGTGCCGGGCCACAGCACCAGCGCGAGGGCGGCCACCACGGTGGCGGCGGCGGTGCCCACCAGCAGCGCGCGGGCCGCTTCGGGGTGCCAGGTGTTCAGGCGCCGGCCGGCGGTGTCGGCTATCCCGTCCACCAGGTCGTCGAGCCGGGCCTCGGGCAGCGCCTCGGTGTGCGGGCGCAGATAGAGCACGGCGCCGTCGGAGAGCCCCGCGTGGGCGAGGGTGGTCTCCTCGTCGAGTGGTGCGTCTCCGAGTTGCTGGAGCACCCAGCCGGCGTGGTCGAGACCGGCTTCTTCCGCCTCTTCGCCGACATAGCGCAGCAGCGTGGGCAGCAGATCGGCGACCGGGACGTCGGCCGGCACGGCCAGATCGACGGAGACGCTCGGCGCACGTACGGTCAGGCGGCACAGTTCGGCCACAGCGCTGTCGGTCATCAGCGTAACTCTCGTCTTCCGTGGGGGCTTTGGCAGGAGGACTTCCCCGGGGCAGTGGGAGGGCCTCCCCGGGAGAGGGATGTGCGAAGAGTACGGAAGGCCCGCGCGCGGTCGGGAACGGGGGTGCCGGGCCGGTGAATTTCGTCCGCGCGGCCGGCGACCGCCCCTCCCGCGTGGACAGGTCGCGTTCCGTGAATGCAGACTACTGCCTACGCCCGCCGGATCGTGCTGCGGACCGGACTCATTGTCCGGTATGGAGTTGTCCAACACGGGAGTTGACCGTCCCCGCTATCCGCTCGAAACATTCACCCGGCGTTCCGCGCGTGACGCGGTACCGGGAGAATGGACTCGGTGCGGTCTTTCCCGCTGCCGGATGCGCCGGTATTGGGTGCGGGCCGGAAAGCCAGTAAACCCGGAGGTTCTGTTCCTTGAGTGTCGTGCTGTTTCGCCGGCCGGCCCGCAGACGCGGACCGCAGATGCCCGAGGGGCAATTGACCCTTCAGGAGCCACCGGTCCTTGCCGAGACCGTGCCCGACACCTCGGCGATATGGACCTATTTGCCGATGGCGCTGATGTCGGTGTCGATGATGCTGATGTTCCTGCGCCCCGGCGGCGGGAACGGCGTCTTCATGTATCTGGCGATGGGCGTCATGGCGCTCTCCGCCGGTGCGATGCTGCTGGGACAGCTGATGCGCCGCTCCAGCGAGCGCAAGCAGCGCCTGAAGGGCGAACGGCGCGACTACCTCCGGTATCTGGCGCAGACCCGCAAGCGGGTCCGGTCCACCATCACGGAGCAGCAGCGGGCGCTCGCCTGGCGTCATCCCGACCCCGCCTCACTGCGCTCGCTGGCCCGCACCTCCCGGCTGTGGGAACGCCGCCCGGCCGACGAGGACTTCGGCGAGGCGCGGCTCGCGGTCGGCGAGCAGCAGCTCGCGCTCACCCTGCAGCCGGTCTCCACCCGTCCGGTGGAGGACCTCGAACCGCTCTGCGCGCACGCGCTGCGCCGTTTCATCCGCGCCTACTCCACCGTTCCCGAACAGCCTCTCGGCCTCTATCTGCGCTCCTCGGCCCGGGTGCTGCTGCGCCCGACGGAGACCACGGGCCAGGCGGCGTCCGCCGATCCGGACGTCCCGCCGGAGGCGGAGAGCGGCGAGGCCGGGGGCGGCGCCCCCGCCGAGGGCCCGGGCGCCGACGCCGTACGCGCCCTGGTGCGCGCCGCGCTCGCCCAGCTCGCGGTGTTCCACGCGCCGGAGGAGCTGTGGATCGCGGTCTGTGTCAGTGACGAGCGGCGGCCCGACTGGGAGTGGGTCAAGTGGCTGCCGCACGCGCTGCACCCGCACGAGGAGGACGGCGCGGGCCAGGTCCGGCGGATCACCGCCGAACTCACCGAGCTGGACGACCTGCTCGGCGCCGAGTTCGCCGAGCGCCCCGGCTTCGACGCGGATGCCCGCCCCGGCCGTGACGAGCCGTACACCGTCGTCGTCCTGGACGGTGTCAGTGTCCCCGAGGGCCATCGCTGGGAGGGGCACGGCTATCGCAACGCCGTGGTCCTCGACGTCTCCGGGTCGCTGCGCTGGAAGCCCGGCCGCAACACGCTGCGGCTGACCGTCGGGCCGGACCGGGTGAGCCTGGTGCGCACCGACCGCAGCCGCAAGGAGCGTTCCGTGGCGCTCGGCCGCCCCGACCGGCTCGGGCCGCTCGGCGCGGAGTCCCTGGCCCGGCTGCTGACCGCCCGCCGGATCAGCCTGGGCACCGACATCTCCCAGCCGCTGGAGACGGACGTCGAGCTGACCACCCTGCTCGGCATCCCCGACCTGCACCGGCACGATCCGCAGACCCTCTTCAGCAAGCACATCGGCTCCGCCCGGCTGCGGGTGCCGGTCGCGGTCGGCGTGGACGGCCGCCCGGTGGAGCTCGACATCAAGGAGTCCGCGCAGGGCGGCATGGGCCCGCACGGCATGCTCATCGGCGCCACCGGCTCCGGCAAGAGCGAGCTGCTGCGCACCCTCGTCCTCGGTCTGGCCCTGACCAACTCCTCCGAGACCCTCAACTTCGTCCTGGTCGACTTCAAGGGCGGCGCCACCTTCCTCGGCCTGGAGGAACTCCCGCACACGTCCGCTGTCATCACCAACCTCGCCGACGAGGTCGCCCTGGTGGAACGTATGCAGGACGCCCTGCACGGCGAACTCATGCGCCGCCAGGAGCTGCTGCGCTCCGCCGGCAACTACACCTCCGCCCTGGAGTACGAGCGGGCCCGCGCCGCCGGGGCCGACCTCGCTCCGCTGCCCAGCCTGTTCGTGGTGGTCGACGAGTTCAGCGAACTGCTCTCCACGCACCGGGAGTTCATGGACCTGTTCGTGATGATCGGCCGCCTCGGCCGTTCACTCGGAGTCCATCTGCTGCTCGCCTCGCAGCGTCTGGACGAGGGCCGTATGCACCAGTTGGAGAGTCATCTCTCGTACCGCATCGGTCTGCGTACCTTCTCCGCCATGGAGAGCCGCGGTGTGCTGGGTGTACCGGACGCCTACCAGCTCCCGGCCGCGCCCGGCAACGGCTATCTGAAGTCCGGCGTGGAGGCCCTGACCCGCTTCCGGGCCGGCTACTCCTCGGGCACCTACCGGCGTCGTACCGGCGCCGTGGTCCAGGCCCGGGTGGCGAGCCAGGTGGTGCCGTGGACCAGCGGCTGGGTGGTGCCCCGCACGCTGGAGGCGGCGCCCGAACCGGAGCCGGAGACCGAGGAGAGCGAGGAGGACGAGGAGACCCTGCTCGCCGTGGCCCTCGACCGGCTGCGCGACTCCGGTCCCGCCGCCCACCAGGTGTGGCTGCCGCCGCTGGACGAGCCCTCCCCGCTGGATGCGCTGCTGTCCGGCATCGCCCCCGACCCGGTACGCGGCCTCACCGCCGTCAACTGGTCCGGTACGGGCAGGCTCCGGGTCCCGGTCGGCCTGGTGGACAAGCCCTTCGACCAGCGCCGCGACCCGCTGGTCGTGGACCTCTCCGGGGCCGGCGGCCATGTCGCCATCGCGGGTGGTTCACAGAGCGGCAAGTCCACCCTCATGCGCACCCTGATCGGTGCGCTCGCCCTCACCCACACGCCTGCCGAGATCCAGTTCTACTGCCTCGACTTCGGCGGAGGCGGCCTCTCGCAGCTCGCCGCGCTTCCGCACGTCGGCGGCGTCGCGGCACGGCTCAACCCGGAGCGGGTGCACCGGGCGGTCGCCGAGGTGATGACGCTGCTCGCCCGGCGCGAGCAGTTCTTCGTGGACCACACCATCGACTCCATGCAGTCCTATCGCCGTCGCCGGGCCGCCGGGGAGTTCCCCGACGAGCCCTTCGGCGACGTGTTCATGGTGGTCGACGGCTGGTCGACGGTCCGTCAGGACTACGACGACCTGATCCAGAAGTTCAACGAACTGGCCGCCCGCGGCCTCAACTACGGCATCCACCTGCTCATCACCACCACCCGCTGGGTGGAGCTGTCCGCCCAGGTCCGCGACCAGGCCGCCACCCGCCTCGAACTGCGGATGGGTGACCCGATGGACTCCGAGATCGACACCCGCAAGGCCCGTTCGGTGCCGCGCAGCGGTGGTCGCGGCATCACCGCGGACACCAAGATGCACTTCCTCGCCGGGCTGCCCCGCCTGGACGGCAGCGGCTCCCTCGAAGACCTCGGCGACGGTGTCGGCCACCTGGTCGCGGAGGTCGCCAAGCACTGGCCCGGTGCGCCCGCCCCGCAGGTCAGGATGCTGCCGCACCGGCTCCCGCTCGCCGAACTCCCGGCGCCCGAGTCCACCGAGGGCGACGGCATGCGACTGCCTCTCGGGATCGACCAGGACGCCCTGGAACCGGTCTGGCACGACTTCAGCCGCACCCCGCACCTGGTGGTGGTCGGCGACACCGAGAGCGGCAAGACCAACCTGCTGCGCCGCATCACGGAGGGCATCACCACCCGGTACTCGCCCACCGAGGCGAAGATCATCGTGGTCGACTACCGCCGCACCCTGGTGGACACCGTCCCGGAGGAGTACCGCATCGGGCATGTCATCTCCCTGGACAACCTCAAGGAGACCATCGAGGGCGCGGCGCGGGCCATGAAGACCCGCGTCCCTGGGGCCGACATCGCCCCGGGCCGGATGCGCAAGTGCGACTGGTGGACCGGGCCGCGGCTGTTCATCCTGGTCGACGACTACGACATGGTGTCCGGCAGCTCCTTCCAGAGCCCCATGGAGCCGCTCTTCGAGTACCTGACGCTCGGCTTCGAGATGGGCCTGCACCTGGTGGTCGCGCGCAGCGCCATGGGCGCGGGCCGCGGTCTCAGCGACGGCCTCATCCGCCGCCTCGACGAGGCCAACAACCCGGCGGTCCTGCTGTCCTGCCCGCCCACGGAAGGCCGCCTCTTCGGCAACGCGAAGCCCCGCAACCTGCCGCCTGGCAGGGCCCTGCACATCGCCCGGCGCCGCGAGCGTCTTATGCAGACGGCACTGGTGGACGAGCCTGTGGCGCAGACGGACTGAAGGCAAAAGATTGCGCCGTTCCCCGCGCCCCTTTTCAGGGGCGCGGGGAACGGCGCAATCTTTTGCCTGTAGGGGCGCGGGGAACTGCGCGACCAGCCCCCACCGGCCCGCACCCGACGAACGACCGTCAGTCCCCACCCGCTTCCGCGGCAACCGGCCGCGCAGAAGCGGAAGCAGAGGCAGGCCTCCAACCCCGAGCCCGAGCCCTCGGCAGAGCGAACGCACCCCACAGCACGGCGAGCACACCCCCGGTCCCGAGGACCACGAACAGCGTGGCCCGATCGGTGGCCCGATCCGCCGCGGTCGTGTCGCGCACGGTCACGGGATCGGCGGCCCGCTCCACCCCACCGGCCGCAGCGGAGTCGCTGAGGACCGTGGTCACGGCGGCGTAGGCGTCGAGCTGCGGGATGTCCGCCGGATACGCGGTCGCGGTCAGCCGACGGGCGACGTCGTCGGCCGAGTCGTCGGGCCGGGCGGCACGAACAGCAGCCACGGCCCCCGCGGCATAGGCGGCCGCCACCGACGCCCCCGCGCCGAGATAGTGCCCGTCCCCGCGCGGCCCGCCGGAGACCACCCCCGCGCCGGGCGCGGCCAGGTCGACACCGCTGGTGGCCAGGGCGTTGTCCGGACGGACCCCGGCGGGAAGCATGTCGGCGACCGACAGGACGCCGGGTTCGGCGGCCGGCCAGTAGCTACGAGCCGGGATCTCGTCGGAGGTTCCGGCACCGCGTGGCGGATCCGGCGTGGCCGCGGCGACCACCACCGCCCCCGCCCGCCGCGCGTCGGCGACCGCGCGGGTCAGCTCCGCGTCACGGCGTGGCAGAGCCACCGAGACCGCGATGACCTCGGCATCGGCCTCGGTCGCCGCGCGCAGAGCCGCCACGACCAGGTCGGAACTCGCCCGGCCACGCTCGTCGGTACCGCGCAGAGCCAGGATCTTCGCGCCCGGAGCGACACCGGTCAGCTGCGCACCGCCCCCGCCGGCCCCGGCGATCAGCCCGGCCAGGAAGGTGCCGTGGCCGACACAGTCGTCACCGGCCGCGCCCTGGGCGGTGACCCGGCCGTCGAGCCCCTCGGCCCCGGTGTCCACACCGGTGTCGATCAGGGCGACCGTCACTCCCGCACCGGTGCTGTACCCGTGCAGCCGGTCCAGATCGAGGCGCTGGCGCGACCAGTCCTGCTTCTTCGCCTTCTCGTGGGAGGCGGGCGTGCAGGCCGCGTCCGAGTCGATCGAGGAGGGCATGCCGGGCAGTTCCTGGCCCTTCTTCCCGTCGGCCGACGGCACGCGCGACAGGGGCGCCGCCTGGGCCGTGACGGCCGTGGGCAGCAGCAGGGCGGCGACGCAGCCGACCCCGGACAGCAGGCGTGCGGTCCCGCGGGCGGACGATCTCATCGGGGAGCCGCCTTCGGTGTCACGGCCACGACGTCGCCGGGAAGGAGGATGCGCAGATCGTCCAGGGTGGGCGCGGCCAGCGAACTGAGCCGTCCCGCCTGCCGGGTGACCATCGACTCGACCACCTGGCGGGCCAGGCGGGCGTTGCCGAAGGACCGGTCCCGGGGCAGCGCTTCGAAGTACTCCTTGAGCAGCGGGCCGGTGCCGGGCCCGCACTCGTACCCCATGTTCGCGGCCTGGGTGCGGACGATGGTGACCAGTTCCTCCGAGGAGTAGTCGGCGAAGGCGATCCGGCGCGGGAAGCGGGAGGACAGGCCCGGGTTGGAGGCGAGGAAGCGCTCCATCTCGTCGGTGTAGCCGGCGACGATGACGACGACCTCGTCGCGGTGGTCCTCCATCAGCTTCAGCAGGGTGTCCACCGCCTCCTGCCCGAAGTCGGCGCCGTTGCCGCGCGGGGTGAGGGTGTACGCCTCGTCGATGAACAGCACCCCGCCGCGGGCCTTCTCGAAGACCTCGCGGGTGAGCTGGGCGGTGTGGCCGATGTAGCGGCCGACCAGATCGGCCCGTGCCGCCTCGATCAGCTGGCCCCGCTGGAGCACGCCGAGCTGGGTCAGGATCTCCCCGTAGAGACGGGCGACGGTCGTCTTGCCCGTACCGGGCGGGCCGGTGAAGACCAGGTGGTTGCTGAGCGAGGGCACCGGCAGCCCGGCGGCGGCACGGTGACGGGCCGTGGTGATGAGGTTGACCAGGTCCGCGACCTCGCGCTTCACCTCGGACAGGCCGATCATGTCGCCGAGGCGGGTCAGCGGGTCGTCGGCCGGGGCCGCGCTCCCGGCGGCGTTGGTGACGGCGGTCGCGGAGACGTCGTCGGGCAGCAGCAGCCGCAGGTCGCGCTCGCCCACCTGCTGCTGGGAGGCGAGCCGGACCGCCTGTCTGTCCACCATCTCCTCGAACACCCCGCGCGCGGCACGGCCGTTGCCGAAGCCGGCGTCCCGCGGCATCGCCTCGAAGTGCGCGGCGAGCGCCGCCTCGGTGCCCTCACCCAGTTCGTACTGGTGCTGGGCGCACATGTTCTCCATGATCGCGACCAGTTCGGGCACCGAGTAGTTCTCGAACTCGACGGTCCGCGAGAAGCGCGAGGCGAGACCCGGGTTGGAGGCGAGGAAGGAGTCCATCTCGCGGGAGTAGCCGGCGGCGACCACCACCACGTCGTCGCGGTGGTCCTCCATCAGCTTGAGCAGGGTGTCCACCGCCTCGCGGCCGAAGTCGGCGCCGCCGTTGTTGCTGTCCGACGTCAGCGTGTACGCCTCGTCGACGAACAGGACGCCCCCGAGCGCCCGTTGGAAGGTCTCGGTGGTCTTGATCGCGGTACCGCCGACGACCTGCGCGACGAGGTCGGCGCGGGAGACCTCCACCAGGTGCCCGCTGCGCAGCGACCCCAGTTCGGCCAGGATCGACCCGTAGAGGCGGGCGACGGTGGTCTTACCGGTGCCGGGCGGGCCGGCGAAGATCAGGTGCCGGCTCATCGGCGGGGCCGACATACCGAGTTGTTCGCGGCGCTGGGCGAGCTGGGTCAGGTTGACCAGGGTACGTACCTGCTGCTTGACGTTCTCCAGGCCGATGAGCGCGTTCAGGGCGCCGAGCGGGCCCTCCGGGCGGTCCGCCGCGGGCGCGTCCGCGGCGCCGGAGCCGGCCGGGTCGGTGTTCTCGGCGCTGCCGGAACCCCAGGCGTCCCGCTTGCCGTTGCCGGTGCTGTTCAGGCCCTCCACGGCCAGCCGCTCGCCGGGGGCGGTCTGCACCAGGCCGCCGCCCTCGTTCTCCCGGGCCAGGCAGTTCACCAGGGAGACCGGCGCGGTGGACTCCACCCGGAAGCCGTCCTGGGCGCCACCGGACACCTCGCAGCCGCTGAGCGAGGCGAGCGCCCCCTCGCGGAGCAGGAAACCGTGGCCCCGGGGTGCGTGCACCGAGGTGCGGTTGGCGGTCAGTTCGCCGCCCGCGGCGACGACCACACCTTCCTCGCCGGATATCTCGATGCGGAAGTCGCGGACGGTGACATTGCCGCCGTCGTCCACGACCAGGCCGTTGGTGGTCGTGTCGGAGACTCCGCCGCCGGCCAGGTAGAGCGTGCTGCCGGAGCCGACGCGGACACCCGCGCCCTTCGGCCGGACGATCTCGCAGTCCTCGGCGCGGCCCCGGGCGTCCTTGGAGACCACGATGCCGTCGCCGGCGGGCTCCACCAGTCTGGCCCGGCGCAGCAGCGGGTTGGCGCCGCCGCGCACCGCGATCGCGGGCGAGCCGCCGATCACTTCCAGGTGGTCCAGCTCCGCCGCCGAGTCCTCCTCCAGGAGCAGCCCGGTCTGGTCGCAGTCGCGGACCGTCAGGCCGGTGAGGGCCGGGGAGGCCGCCCCGGCGACCCGCAGGGCCGCGCCCTGCGCGCCGTCCACCCAGCAGTCCTCGAAGGTGCCGCGCGCCCGGTCGGTGACCAGCACGCCGTGTCCGCGGGTGCGCGAGACACGGCAGCGGCGCAGCACCGGGTCGGTGCCCTTGGCCAGGACGATCCCGTTCCCCGACGAGCCGGTGACGCGGACGTCCTCCAGCGTCGTACGGCCCGCGCTGCTCAGGTGCACACCGGTACTGGTGTCGTGCACGACCGTGCGGATCACCGAGAGGGAGCTGTTCTCCTCCAGGGCGATGGAGGGCTTGTCGGTGGACGAGATGTCGCAGTCCTCGACGGTGCCGCGGGATTCGCCGTTGGCGAGCAGGCCGTTGCCGCGGGCGTCGCGGACCGTGCAGCCGCGGATACGCGCCTCGCCCTGCTCCGCGAGGACCAGGCCGCTGGTGCCCAGGTGCTCGAAGGTGCAGGACTCCACGGTGGTGGGCGTGGTCGAGGTGACCACGATGCCCGCGCCCTGGGAGTTGCTCACCCGGCACTCGCGCAGCGCGATCGAGCCGGTGCCCCCGGCCAGCAGCGCGGTCCAGGCGGAGCCGATGACCTCGCAGCCGTCCAGCGCGGCCTGTCCGCGCCGCACGTCCACAGCCGGCTGCTCGGCGTCGCCGCCGCGCAGGGTCAGTTCGGAGAGCATCACGGCGTCGGCACGCAGCGCGAGCACACTGCCCGAGCGCGGCCGGATCTCCACGGTGCCCCGGCCCTCTTCGGCAGTGAGGGTGACCCTGGTGTTGATCACCAGGTTCTCCGCGTACGTCCCGGGCCGGACGCTGATGAGCGCGCCGGTACGGGCAGCCGAGAGGGCCTCACCGATCGTCCGGTAGCGATCCCGGTCCCCCGGACCGACCGTCAGTACCTGGCGCGACACGCACCAACCTCCTTGCCACGGGGGCTTCATCTACGGGCGCCCCCTCGCCGGGGGCGCGTGTCGGTGAAACCGACGGTGCCATCATGCCTCGCCCTGGGGCGGGCGGGTGCCGAGAGGGGTGCTCCCGGGCTCTCCGGGGCGCCCTCGGGCTGCGGGCGCCCTGTCTCAGACGCTCCACTTCTGGTTGTCGGTCCCCGCGCAGCTCCACAGCTGCAGCCAGGCACCGCTGCCCCGGTTGTTGTCCTTGATGTCGACACACTTGCCGACGACGGTGTTGACCAGGTCGTGGCTGGCGTTCAGCACGAACTTCTGAGCGGCGTTGCCGCTGCACCGGGCGATCTGGATGGGAGTGCCGTCGCTGTAGTTCGCGTTGGCCACGTCCAGGCAGAGGCCCTTGATACGGACGGTGCCGTCGGAGGCGAACTGCCATTTCTGGGCGGCCCCGCCGTTGCAGTCCCACACGAACAGCTTCTTGCCGTCGCCGAAATCGCTGCCCGGTACGTCGATGCACTTGCCCGAGAGGTGACTGCGCAGGGAGACGGAGGCGCTGAGAGTCACCCCTGAACCGGCCTTCGCGGACTGGCTCCCGCCCCCACCGGAGGTCGTCTTCCCGCCGCTCTGCTTCGCCGGCTTTTCCTTCTGACCGGCGTCCTTCTGAGCGGCGTCCTTCTTGGCCTCGCCGTCACCGTTTCCCTTGCCCTTGCCCTTGCCCTTGCTCTCGCTCTTCGCCGGGGCGGACGTGGCGGCGTTCTGGGCCGACTTGCCCTGCTGGACGGGGTCCTTCTTGCCGTCGCCCGCGGAACCCGTGTCGGGCGAGGTCTCCGCGAACTCGCCGGGTACGTCCTGGGCGTTCCCACCCAGCACGGTTCCGGCCGAGGCCGGTCCCCTGCGGTCCTTGTCGTCGTCCCCGCCGAGCATCAGCAACGGCACGGACACGAGCAGCGCGCCCGCGACGGCGGCCCCGGCCAGCACCGCCTTGCCCGGCCGGCCCACGGGCCCGGTCTGCTGCTGCGGCCGGTCGATCGCGGTCGCCGTCATGGTCCGTACGAGCGCGGGGAGCCGGCTCTTGGCCGCGGCGGCGGCACCGGGGTCGGCCTCGGCCTCTCCGCCTTCGGAGTCGGTACCGGCTCCACCCTTGGTCCCGGCCTCGGCTTCCGGCTCGGTCCCGGCTTCGGGCTCAGTTCCGGCTTCGGGCTCAGTTCCGGCTTCGGGCTCAGTTCCGGCTTCGGGCTCGGTGGCCTTGCCCTGGGGGGCCGTTCCTTCGGCCTCACCTGACTTCGTACCGGCCGTCACCGCTGCGGGCTCGGACGTACGCTCCGACTCGGGCCGGGGCTTGGGCTCGGCGCCGACGGCAGTGGCGGTGGCGGTGGTCGAGACCGACTCCTCGCTACCGGAATCGGCCGACGCACTCGGGGAGGCAGGGGGCTGCTGGGCCGAACGTGTCACGGGGTCCTCCCTGCGATGTGGGGGCTGTGGGGGTGGAGTTCAGGAGAACTGCCGGCCGGTGGCGGTGCGGCCACGGAACCGGTACCGGAGCCGGCACGGGCCGCTGTGTCAGGGGGAGTTGCGGAGGGAGTACCGAAGTCCTCCGTCGTCACGGCGTCCGCCGCGGTCGCCCCCTCGACGCCCTGTCCCGGTAGGAGAGGGAGAAGGCTGTCCGCCGGGACCAACAAGGGGGCCGCGGCTCCGGCGTTGACCATCAACCGGGTGCCCGAACCGCTCAGTGACCGGGCCAGCTGCCGCGCCGGAAGCCTGCCATGACGAAGTACCGGGGACATGAACTCGTGTGCCGGTGAGGTGAACAACAGCACCACCGGCGCCCCGTCCTGCCCGGTGCCAGTGAGCGGTCCGCCGTCCGGCGCGCGCACCACGGTCACCTCCGCCTCGGCGAGCGCCGCGAGTGCCTCGTCCACCGAGCCGTAACCGGTGGCGGCCCGTTGCGCCGCCGCGTCCACCGGGTCGGTGGGCTTCGGCCAGCCGAGCACCCGGGCCGAGGGCCGGTACGCCGGGTTGGCGCGGTACTCCCCCACGCCCCCGCTCTCGTCCGACTGCCACTCCCCCAGGACCGCCCACTCCGGCGGGGTCCGCTCCTCGGTCCACTCCGGGTCGACCACCCCGATCCAGTGACCGGGAGCCCGGCGGGCAGCGGCCCGTACGGCCTCGGGTATGTCGGGGTTTTCCGCGGCGTCCACGGTGTTCACGGTCTCCGAGGTGTTCACGGTGTTCACGGTGTCCGCGGTGACTGGTACGTCTGTGGTGCCGGCGACGGACGACTCGGTGACAGCGGTCCCGCCGGAGCCGTCGGGCACCACGGGCAAGGCGTCGTGCCCGCCCTCCTGCCGTTCTCCGGGCCGCATCTTCACCTGAACTCTTCGGTCCGTACGGATTCCTGGGTGCCGCACCACACACGCGCACGCCGATGCCGATATCGATCAGATCGGGGAGCCAACAGAATGCCACACCAGCCCCACGCGTGGGGCGTCGGGGCGGACCCGTATCGGGCGACCGCCTGCCCGTTTGCTGCCCGGTTGGAGAACTTTTTGGGAGCAGTGAGGCGTGGGTGGACAAAGCGATGGGGCGGTTGGGACTCGGGGTGCTGCTGTCGCCCCTGCGACGGGCTAGGTTGGGTCTGCCATCGGACCCGTCCATGCACAAGTGCCCTGTACCGCCTTGCACAAGTGCCTTCCATCCGGACGCCCGAGCCAGGGCCGTACGGGAAGGCCTCGCAGCTCAGCAGGGCATCGGATCGGCCCGGCCCAGCCGTTGTTCGGACCGGTGCCCACCACCGACAGCTCCGCCACCGAGGAGGAGTACCGCATGTCCCCCCAGCCCCACACCCCCGGCGAGAACGCGGACGGAGCCGCCGCCGGCGCGGAGGAGGCCGAGTCCACATCCGCGTCGTCGCCGGCACCGGACGAGCGCGCACCGGCGGCCCCTGCCGAGGCCTCTGAAATATCTGAGACCTCTGAGACCTCAGAGACCCCTGAGGCGAAGTCAGGCGCTGCCCCGGCCGGAAACGGAAAGCAGGGCACCGCCCCGGCCGCGGAGCCCGGCGCCGAACCGGACGGCGAGACCGGCGCCGACCCGGACGGGGAGACCGCCGGCACCCCCGCCGGCCCGGCCACCCCGGCCGCTCCCCCCACTCCCACCGCCCAGGCGGCGCCCGCGCCCACGGCGGAGACCACCGAGGCACCTGAGGCTCGCACGGAAGGCGTCGCCGTGGCGGCGGCCGTCGCGACGACTCCGCCGGGCACGAAGACCGGCACCGGCGTCAACAGCGGACGCCCCCGCAAGCCGGTCCTGGCAGGGGCCGCGATCGCCGGCGCCGTCCTGATCGCCATACCGCTGCTGCTGGCCGGGAGCGCGCAGGACGACGGGCGGCCCGATTCCAAGGGGCTGGCCGCGGAGGGTTCGGACACCGTCCTGAACGCGAGCTCCGCCCCTGCCGTCCTCGACGACTACGTGGCCGAGACGCCCAGTTCGTCCCCGCGCAAGGAGAAGCCGAAGAAGAGCGAGGCTCCGCAGGTCGTCCCCAAGGCCGTCGCGCCCGTGCCGGAGGCAAGGACGAGCAGCCCGGCCGCGAAGAAGTCGAAGGCCCCGGCCAAGGACAAACCGAAGGCGACCCCCAAGCCGAACTGGGGCACCAAGACCGTCTACGCGACCACTGTTCTGCAGGCCAACCAGTCCTGGAGCACCAACCGCATCCGCATGGTCATGCAGGGCGACGGCAACCTCGTCGTGTACAACGAGAAGAACAAGCCGATCTGGGCGTCCATGACCTTCGGCAGCAACCACCGGGCGATCTTCCAGGAGGACGGCAACCTCGTCATCCACAACGGGGACGACCGCCCGATCTGGGCCTCCCGGAGCCATGGCCACGCGAACGCCCAGCTGATCCTGCGAGCCGACGCGAAGGTGGTCATCCTCCACAACGGCGTAGTCATCTGGTCGACCTGACCCGAGCGGCCCGTCGCCCGATCCACCTCCGTACGGTCCTCCCACCAGGCCCCTGCGCCCGACCCCGAACCGGGGAACGGGAGCAGGGGCCTGTGGCGTCCAGGGCTCCCGCACTGCTCATACTTGGGGCCCCGCAGCGCGCCGCCTCCCCTTCTGCCCGCCAGGACGCTTCGCTCAGGCACCAACAGTTGGCCCACGCCCACGCACGAACGAACGGACTCATGACTCCTCCTGAAACGCTCCTGGACGTGCTGCTGGACGCGGCCCACCGGGCACCCGGACAAGTCGTCGTCCACGTCCGCGGGGACGGCGGTGAGGTGGCCGTCACCTTCCGGCAACTCCTCGAAGAGTCCCTGCGGGTCGCGGGCGGCCTCCGTGCGGCAGGAGTCGCCCCGGGTACCTGTGTGCCGTTACTCGCGGACCGCAGCGAGGATTTCCAGCCGATGTTCTGGGGCGCGCTGGCGGCCGGACTGGTGCCGGTGCCGCTCGCGCCCGACGCGCGGCGGGTCGGGCCCGTGTGGGAACACCTCGGCCGCCCGCCCGTCATGGTGGACGAGGCCTGCGCGGAGGTGGCCGACGAACTGCCGGGCGCTGCGGAGGTGTTGCGGCTGGAGACGCTGCGGGAGTGCCCCACTCCGGCCGCACCCGCGACACCCGGGCCCGACGACCTGGCGTTCCTGCAGTTCTCGTCCGGCAGCACCGGCGCGCCCAAGGGCGTGGAGCTGACCCACGCCGCCGTGGTGGCCAACCTGCGGCAGATAGTCGCCGTCTCGGCCCTGTCCGAGCAGGATGTCCTGGTCAGCTGGATGCCGTACTTCCACGACATGGGTCTCATCGGCACCCATCTGGCACCGCTGGCCTCGCGGACGAAGCAGGTGAAGATCGGCCCGCTGTCGTTCGCGAAGAACCCGCGCCTGTGGCTGGACGTGACCGCCCGGCACCGGGGCACGGTCCTGTCAGCCGCCAACTTCGCGCTCTCGCTGACCGTCCGGCGCGTACCCGCCGACGTACTCGCCGGACTCGACCTGAGTGCGGTGCGGCTAATCCTGGTCGGGGCCGAGCCCATCTCCGCGACGGTGTGGCGGGACTTCGCCGCCAGGATGCGTCCCGCCCGGCTGGATCCGCGGGCGGCGACACCCGTGTACGGACTGGCCGAGGCGACCTTGGCCGTCACGTTCCCGCCGCTGGGCGAAGTGGCGGTTCCCGTCGCCCTGGAGCGGGCCGCACTCGCCCGGGGCGTGGTCGTGGAACGCGCGGCGAACGGGGCGGCGAACGGGGAAGACCTGCCGGGGACGGACGTCTCGGCAGTGACGGACGCCGTGGAGGTGACGGACGTCGTGGCTGTGACGGACATCGTGGAAGTGATGGACGTCGGCCCGCCGGTGCCGGGCTGCTCGGTCCGGATCACCGACGGCACCGGCCGGCCGCTGGGCGACCGGCGGGTGGGGCACATCGAGGTGCGGGGCCCGCAGACGGCCCGCGGCTACCACCGGCTGCCGGAGACGACAGCACTGTCCTTCGCCGAGGACGGGTGGCTGCGGACCGGGGACCTGGGGTTCCTGCGGGACGGCCGGCTGTGCGTCAGCGGCAGGCACAAGGATGTCCTTTTCCTCAACGGCCGTACCTTCCACGCCCCGGACATGGAGGAGGTCGCGGGCGCGAGCCCCGGGCTGCCGCCGGGCAGCCCGGCGGTGATCGGCTCGACCGACCCGGTGACCGGCGGCGAGCGGGTGGTGGTGTTCGTTCCCTGGGCCCGGCCGCCGCGCGGTGCCGCCGAGGTCCTGGACGGGGTCGCGCGCCGGATCCGTACCGCACTGGGCCACGACGACGTACGCGTGCTCGCACTGCCGCCGTCGGCGTTCCCGCGCACCACGAGCGGCAAGCTGCAACGACAGCGGATGCGGGCCCGTTTCGAGGAGGGCGCGTACCGGCCCACGGCGTCCTCGTCGCCCTCGCCCTCGCCCCTGCCCTCGTCCACGTCCTCGTCCTCGTCCTGCGGGAACCCGGCAGCCCCCGTAGTCCCCGAAGCGCCCGAAGTCCCCGCGGCCCCCGCGGCCCCTCGCTCGTACGACGCCATGCGGCGAGTGGTGCGCAGTGCCTGGGCCCGGGCACTGCGTCTGCCGGAGGCTTCCTTCGGAGACAAGGACCGCTTCTCCGACGTGGGCGGCACCTCGCTGAAGGCCATGGAGGCGCTGGCCCGGCTGGAGGAGTCCCTGGGGCTCACGCTGGGGCCCGCCGTGATGCGCAACGACACCGTCACGACGCTCACCGACCACCTGCTGACCGTCACGGCGCAAGAGGCCGCGACGCCGCACAAGCCGCCCACGCGCAAGGCGCCCACGGACGAGCCGTCGGACCCGCCCTCGCCGGATGACGCGTCGTCCGCGACGGCGGTCGTCGCGATGGCCTGCCGTTTCCCCGGCGCGAGCACGCCGGAGGAGTTCTGGGACCTGCTGACGGCCGGCCGTGACGTCGTCACCGAGGTGCCACAGGACCGTTGGGCCACCCCCGGCACCCCCGGCACCCCTGGCACAACCGGCACCGCACGGCCCGGCCGCTGGGGTGCCTTCCTGGACGACCCCGCCGCCTTCGACGCCGCCCACTTCGGCATCGACGACGAAGAGGCCCGTACGCTCGACCCGCAGGCCCGGATCTTCCTCGAACTGGCCCACGAGGCCCTGGAACGCGCCGGTTACGCCGGACCCCGCCGACGCGGCCTGCGCATCGGTGTCTTCGCCGCCGTCGGGGACAGCGGCTACCGCCGGATCCTCGCCGACGCCTCCCCCGACCTCACCTCGTCCGCGACAGCGCTGACGGGCAACCTTCCGAACCTCGTCGCCGCCCGGGTCTCGCACTGCCTCGACCTGGACGGCCCGGCCCTCGCGGTGGACACCGCGTGCTCGTCGGGTCTGGTCGCGCTGCACCTGGCCCGCCGCAGCCTCGCGGACGGCGAGTGCGACATGGCCGTCGTCGGCGGAGTCAACCTCCATCTCACCCCGGACGGTCACCAGGCCCTGGAAGCCGCCCAGGCACTCTCCCCCACCGGACGCAGCCGCGCCTTCAGCACGGCCGCCGACGGGTTCGTACCCGGCGAGGGAGGCGCGGCCCTCGTCCTGCGACGCCCGCGGGACGCCCACCGGGACGGCGACGACGTACTCGCCCTCGTGCGCGGCACCGCCGTCAACAACGACGGCACCTCACTGAGCCTGATGGCACCCAACCCCCTGCGACAGCGCGAGGTGATCACCCGCGCGTACGAGGTCTGCGGCGTCGATCCGGCGACGGTGACGTATGTCGAGGCCCACGGGACGGGCACGGCCGTCGGTGACCCCATCGAACTGCGGTCCCTGGCCCACGCCTTCCCGCCACGCGCGGACGGCCGGCCACGCCTGCTCGGCTCGGTGAAGACGAACGTCGGACACCTGCTGAACGCGGCCGCCCTGCCCTCGCTCGTGAAGGTGGTCCTGGCTCTGCGGCACGGCCGGCTGCCCGCCTCCCTGCACCACTCGCCGCCCTCGCCCGCCGTCGAACGGTCCGGATTCGCGCCGGTCACCGAGGCGGGCGACTGGCCGTCGGCCGACCCGTCCGGCCCCCACAGGGCCGGTGTCAACGCCTTCGGCTTCGGCGGCACCAACGCGCACGCCGTGCTGGAACAGGCACCGCCGCCCACGGCACACGAACGGGCCGGCGACAGTGGCCCGCACCTGTTGACCCTGTCGGCGAACAGCGCGGCCGGGCTGGACGCGTGGGCGTCCCGTCTCCTCGGCCATCTGCGCGCGCACCCGGAGTTGGACGAGGGCGACGTGTGCCGGGCGGCGGCCACGGCCCGCGACGAGGGCCCGTACCGCCTCGCCGTCGTGGCCGACGGCGACCTGCGCGAACGCCTGACCGCTGCCACGGCTCCGGGCGGCGACCGACGGCCGGGCGTGGCTGCCGGGACGGTGACGAACCGGCCGCGGACCGTCTTCGTGTTCCCGGGCCAGGGCTCGCTGCGACCGGGACAGGGCCGCGCGCTGTACGCGACGGCGCCGGTGTACCGCGAGACGCTCGACGAGGCGTCGGCCCACGTCGGCGCGGTGCACGGACGGGAGTTGACGGCCTGGTGCGTCGACCCCGGGGTGGACGCACAGGCGCAGGCCGCGACGGAGATCGCCCAGCCGCTGCTGGTGGCCCACGGGGTCGCGCTCGCCCGGCAGTTGCGGGCCTGGGGCGTACGGGCGGACGCGGTCGTCGGGCACAGCGTCGGAGAGCTGACCGCCG
The DNA here is from genome assembly GCF_044328075.1 of Streptomyces sp. NPDC017991. Classification (NCBI taxonomy): domain Bacteria; kingdom Bacillati; phylum Actinomycetota; class Actinomycetes; order Kitasatosporales; family Streptomycetaceae; genus Streptomyces; species Streptomyces sp. NPDC017991. The sequence goes on from NZ_JBIRGP010000008.1 coordinate 44,191, forward strand.
CCTGCGTCGGCGGAACACTGTCGTTCGCCGACACGCTGGCGTTCGCGGCGGAACGCGGACGCCTCATGGGAGCGTCGACCCCACCGGGCGCGATGGCGGCGGTGCGCGGGGCCGACGAGGAACAGGTCGCGGCCCTGGTGGCGGCGGCCCCCCGGGAACTCGCGGTCGCCGCCCGCAACGGCCCCGGCAGGCTGGTGCTCTCCGGCAGTCCCGACGCGGTCGGGCGGGCGACGCGGGAACTCTCCGCGCGAGGCGCTTCCGTACGCGCGCTGGAGGTGTCGCGTGCCTTCCACTCGCCACTGATGGAGCCGATCGCCCACGAACTGACCGCCGCAGCAGGCCGGTTGAGGTTTACGGATCCCGGCCTTCCGTTGCTGAGCACGCTCACAGCCGAGTGGCAGCCGCGCCTGGACCCGGACCATCTGCGCGAACACGCCCTGCGACCGGTGCTGTTCGGGCAGGCGGTGACCCGGCTGCTCGACGAGGGCTACGACAGGTTCGTGGAACTGGGGTCGCCCGAGAGCCTCGCAGGTCTCGTCCGGGCGACCGCCGCCGCGCGGGAGCCGGCGGACAGGACCGGCTCCGGCAGGGACGTCCTCGTGATCTCCGCGCCCGTGGGGCCGGAGCGTTCCGGGGCTCCGCAGGAGGACGCGCCGGGCGGAGCGGGCGAGTTGCTGGAGACCGTGGCACACCTGTGGGCACGCGGTACGGCACTGGACCGTACAGAACGCGACGGGAGCCGTCGGCGGGTTCCACTGCCGCCCTACCCCTACCAGCGGCGCCGCCACTGGCCCGATGCCGGGGAACCCGGCCTGCTGCACCACGTCACCTGGCAGGAAACACCCCTGGCGCCGAACACGTGCGGTCCGGTGCTGGTGACCGGCCCGGACCCGACGGCCGTGTACGACCTCACCCAGCGCCTCGCGGACCACGGCGTGCAGACGGGCGCGGCCCCCGAAGCCCGTCCGCAGGCGGTGATCCTGCTGGCCGGGCCCGCCGCCCGTGGCACGTCGGCCGAGATCGAGCGTATCCAGCGTGACCTGGTCACGGCGTTCCACGAGGCGCTGACCCTGTTCGACCTGACCGGGGCCGGTCGTCTGCTCGTCGTGACCGAGGACGCGCACGCCACCGGGCACGGCCGGGAACGGCCGAATCCGGTCCAGGCGGTACTGGGCGGGCTGACACTCGCCGTGCCGTCGGAGTCCGCCGGAGCGGTGGCCGACTGGGTCGACCTGTCCTCCCTCGACGACGCCGAGCAGCGGTTGCGAGCCGTCCTCACCGAGGTGGCCGCACCCCGGGCGGCGGGTGCCGTCGCCTATCGGAACGGACAGCGGCTGGTACGGACCGTCGCCCCGCGGTCGGCGGATCCGTCCGGCGTCCAGGACAGGCTGCCCGCCGACGGCACCTTCCTCATCACGGGCGGCGCCGGGGGCCTCGGCTCCGCCCTGGCCCGGGAACTCGCCGGGCGTGGCAGACCGGTACTGCTGCTCACGGGCCGTTCTCCGCAACCGCCCACCGGTCTGCTGGCGGAACTCACCGGTCTCGGTGCCGACGCCCGCTACCACCGGGCCGACCTCACCTCGCGGGACGACGTGGAGGCGCTGATCGCCGAACTGCCCGCGCCGGACGCCGTCCTCCACGCGGCCGGAGTCGTACGTCCCGGCAGTCTGCGCGGGACGAAGGTGGAGGAGACGATGGAGTTGCTGGGCGCGAAGACGCTCGGCACCGTGTTGCTGGCCGAGGCGCTGACCCGGCACGGCCGCACTCCCGACGTGTGTGTGGCGTTCTCCTCCGTCTCCTCGGTGCTGCCGGGACTGGCCGGGGCACTTGGTGCCTACGCGGCGGCCAACTCCTTCCTCGACTCGTTCGCGGGCGCCGAGCGGCAGGCGGGGCGGCCGTGGCTGTCGGTGAACTTCGGGCCGTTCGCCGGGACGGGTCTCACCGCCGCGTTCGCCGCCGACGCCCTCCCCGACGGCGGAGGCCGACTCCTGGCGACCGCACCGGCGTTGGCGGCACTGCGGACCGCGTGCGGCACCGGCCAGGCCCAACTGGTCCTCGCCGACCGGCCGACAGACCGGCCGAACCGGTCCCGCACCCGCACCCCCCTGCCCAGCACGCGCGAGCCACGGCCCGCGGTCCGCACGACCACGCCCCTGTCCGGCACCGCCGCGGTGCTGCGGGAACTGCTGGCACAGTCGCTGGGCGTCCCGGCGTCCACCGTCGACGACGACGCGCCGTTCCTCTCCCTGGGCCTGGACTCGCTGGGTGCGGTCGACCTGGTCAAGCGACTCGAACGCAGGTCGGGTCGGTCCCTGCCCGCCACGCTCTTCTTCGAGTACCGGACCGTACGGGAACTGTCCGCCCACCTGGACGCGGACAGCTCCCCCGCAGCGGCGGGGGCGGAGGCGTCCGCTCCCGTACCCGCCACGGACCCGGCCCCCTTCGCCCTCACCCCCGTACAACTGGCCCTGCACACCAGCAGTCGGCTGCATCCCGGCGTCCCGGCACGCGGTCATCTGCGGATGACGGTCCGCGGCCCCCTGGACACCCATGTCCTGGGGCAGGCACTGGCAGGCCTGGCCGAACGGCACGGCATGCTGCGCCTGCGGATCGACGATTCCGGCGCCGGCCCCGCGCAACGGCTGGCCCCGCCAGCTCCGCTGTCGACCTGGTACGAGGTCCGCGAGTGCGGGGCCGAGCAGGTCGCCGACCTCGAAACGGCTCTCTGCAACCAGCCCTTCGACCTGACGGCCGAACCGCCCGTACGGGCTGTGCTGCTCCGGCAGGAAGCGGGCGTCGCGCACCTGTTGCTGGTGGTCCACCACGCGGCGGCGGACGGATACAGCCTGAACGTCCTGGCCGGTGAGCTGTGGTCCGCCTACACCGCGCTGTGGCGGGGAGAACACCCGCAGCCGACGCCGGACGCGCCGAGCTTCGCGCAGTACGTCCGCACCACTCGCTCCTCCGGCACCACCGCCTCGGACGCCGACCGCCGCTACTGGACCGAGCGGCTGGCCGAACACCGGGCCGGGCGCGGCGAACCGCTGCGGCTGCCCTACGACGGCGATCCCGACGCACCTCCGTCGGGCCCGCTCGTGCAGCACTACGGTTCCCTCGACGCGACCCTCACCGCCGGTCTGGAACGGCTGGCCGCCGCACACGACGTGTCCCTGTTCCATCTGCTGCTCGCCGCGTATGTGCGCTGCCTGTCACGGTGGACCGGCCGGCGGGACATCGCGGTCAACGTGGCCCGGGCCCGCCGCGAGGAACGCTTCCCCGGCGTGGACCGGCTCGTCGGCCCGCTCGCCGACACCCTCCCCCTGCTCTGCGCGACCGAACCCGACGAACCGGTCGTCGCGCTGGCGCAACGGCTGCGCCGCGGCTGGCTGGAGAGCGAACGGCACGCCGGGCTGAGCAGCCTGGAGCTGGCCGGTCTCCTGCCCGGCGGTGGTCCCCGGACGGCGAGCCCGGCGGGCTTCAGTTTCGCCCGCTTCCCGGCACACGTGGCGGCCGACTGCCCGGTCGAGGTACGGGCCGACGCGGCCGGCACCGGATCGGCCGCGACCCGGCTGAGCCTGCTGTGCTGGGCGGACGGGTCGACGCTGCGCATGTCGTGGAACTTCCCGTTGCCTCTGTTCGACCCGCGCACGGTGACGCGTCTGGACGGGGAGTACCGCGCCGAACTGGCCGCTCTGTGCACGCCGTTCCCCGAGTCTCCCCGGGAGACCGACGAACCGCGCGGAGTGGTCGGCCGACTGCTCCGCCGGTTCCGTGCCACGCCCGACGCCACCGCCGTGGAGGCCGACGGAACGGCCCTCACCTACGCGGCACTCGACCGCGCCTCGCAGCTCCTGGCGACGCGGTTGCACGCGGCAGGCGTACGTGCGGGTGACCTGGTCGGGCTGCTCACCGAGCCCGGCGCGGACACCGTGATCGGCGTCGTCGGCATCCTGCGCGCCGGGGCGGGCTGGGTCCCGCTGGACGCGACGTACCCGCCCGCCCGGCTGACGGACCAGCTGAGGCGCGCGGACGTCTCCACCGTGGTGTGCCATGAACCGACCGCGCCTGTCGCGGAGTTGTTCGGCAAGGATGGAGTGCGTGCGGTACGCGCCGACGGCTCGCCGGACCCGCGGGCCGGCACCGCGTCGCCCGTACCCGATGCGACCTCGGCGCCCGACGCGATCGCGTACGTCATCTTCACCTCGGGTTCCACCGGCCGCCCCAAGGCGGTCCCGATCACGCACCGGGCGATGGGGAACTACCTCGACTGGGCCATCGGGACGTTCGGCTACGACGCCGGTGACCGCCTGGCGCAGACGGCGTCGCCGTGCTTCGACGCCTCGGTACGCCAGCTGCTCGCGCCCCTGCTGGTCGGCGGCACCGTGGTGACCGTACCGCGGGAGCTGCTGCGCGATCCCGAGCTGCTGCTGGCGTACGCGGAGCGGACCCGGATCACTGTGTGGAGTTCCGTCCCGACGCTGTGGGAGCAACTGCTGTCGGCCGCCGAGGAGCGCGTACGCCGGGGAGCGGGCCGCCCGGACCTGTCGGCGCTGCGCTGGGTGCACGTGGGCGGGGAAGCCCTGTCCGCCGCGCACGTGCGCCGGTGGTTCGGCCTCTTCGGCGACCGGCAGCGGATCACCAACCTGTACGGCCCCACCGAGACGACCGTCAACGCCACCTGCCACATCATCACGACGTGTCCGGCCGACGGCGTACGGACCCTGCCGATCGGACGGCCGGTCTCCGGCACCGACCTGGCGGTGGTCGACGCCCACGGCGCGCCCTGCCGCCCGGAGGAACCGGGCGAACTCCTGATCGCGGGAGTCGGCCTGACCCCCGGCTATCTGAGGCAGCCCGAGCTGACCGCGGAAGCGTTCACCGTGCGGGACGGTCGGCGCTGGTATCGCAGCGGCGACCGGGTCCGGCTCCGCGCGGACGGAGTTCTGGAGTTCCTCGGGCGGATCGACGACCAGGTGAAGATCCGCGGGAACCGGGTGGAGACGGGAGAGGTCGAGGCAGCCCTGCTGACGCATCCCGGGATCGCACAGGCGTCGGTGGTCGCACGCGAGGGGCGGCTGCTGGCGTTCGTCACCGCCCGGCCGGGTTCCGGGCAACCGGAGCCGCCGGACGTGCGCCGCCATGTGGCCGGTCTCCTGCCGCCGTACATGATTCCGGCGCGGATCACGGTGCTGGACCGGCTGCCGCTCAGCGGCACCGGCAAGATCGACCGCCGTGCGCTCGGGGATTCTCCCTCGACCCCGGTGGCGGCCACCGGCGGGAAGGCTCTCCCTGCCACGGCCACCGAGCGCCAACTGGCCTCCGTCTGGTCCGAGTTGCTGGAGGTCGACGCCGTCTTCCGGGAGGACGACTTCTTCGACCTGGGAGGCGATTCGCTGCTCGTCCTCCAGGTGTTCGCCCGGCTGAGCGAAACCGGGACGGATCTGCCCCGCCCGACGGTGATCTACGACAACCGCACCCTCGCGAAGTTGGCCGCCGCCGTGGACGCGACCGCCGCGGAAGGGCGTCCAACGCCGGCGGCAACCGCGTCCACGGACCACGCGGCTCCCTTCCCCGTCACGCCGGCCCAGCGCGGTTTCCTCCTCGCCGAAGCCCTCTCGCCGGGCGGAGGCGGTTCCTGGCCCGCGCGGCTGCGGTTGTCCGGCCCACTGGACCCGGAGGTGTTCCAAGCGGCGGTGGACCTGCTGGTGGAACGCCACGGCATGCTGCGTACCGTCTTCCCCGCCGGCGCCCGACCGCCCGTCCAGCAGGAACTCCCGCCCTCCCTGCGCCTGCCGGTCGCCTTCGAGACCTGTACCGACCCCACCGAGGTGGACGGACGCGCGGCGGCCGAGGCGGAACGGCGCTTCGAACCGTGGGCCTGGCCGCTGCTCCGGCTCCGGGTCCTCACGCTCGCAGAGCACGAGCACGTCCTCCTCGTCCACGCACACCACCTCATCGGCGACGGCTACAGCGCCGCACTCCTCGTACAGGAACTGACGGCGGTCTACGACCGGCTGGCCGCGGGCCGCACCCCCGAACCGCCCGCGTCCCGCGCCACCTTCCGTGACCACGCCCTGCTGTCGGCCGAGGCGCGGCCGGACACCGCGCCGGGTGCGGCGGAGCGCCGGGCCCGGGTCGACGCCCCCTACCGGCAACCCCCGTTGCGCACCACCGGCCAGGACGACGGAGCGGAGTTCCTGTCGGCGGGATTCGTACTCGATGCCGCGTGCACCGCGTCGCTGCGGGCGCTCGCGGCGAAGGCGGGGGCCACCCTGTACGCGCCGCTGTTGACCGCGTACCACCAGCAGTTGACGCGGCTCACGGGTCAGGCGGACCTGATCGTCGGCCTGGCGGTGAGCGGTCGCGACCGGGGCCTGACGCTCGACGCACACCGTGTTTTCGGCCCGTTCGCCACCGCAGTTCCCCTACGGCCGACGGTCGCACGGGCGGACGGACGGACGGAGGACTTCGCTGCTGCCCTGCGGCGGATCGTGGCCGAGGCCGAACAAGCGCGCAGGCATGAGGACATCGTGCCCCGCAATGCCGACGGACTGCCCCTGACCTCGCAGTTCTTCTTCACCTACCTCGACTTCTCCGTCCTCGCCGCTCCGCACGGGCAGTCGCTGACCGCGTCGTGGGACGACGGGGACAGCGCGTTCGCGCCGCCGTCGTCGGCGACGGACGTGTTCCTGGCCGCACGCCCGGAGGGCACAGGACTGCGCCTGACGGTACGAGGATCGGCCGCGGCCTTCTCCCCGTCGGCGCTGGACGGCTTCGCCCGGGCGCTGCGGGAACGGCTCACGCGTGCCGTGCGCCCACGCGACAGGAACCGCCCGTCGAGTCCACCCCGGCAGACGATGGACGCCGCCCTGGTCGGCTACCTGCCCGCCCCCGGCCACCTGGCCCGGCTGGCAGGCCTGCCCGAGGACGCCCTGCGACGGGAGGACCTGCGCGCGACGCTGTTCCCCGACGGCGCGCCACGCCTGCTGGAGACGGTCCGCACACCGCTCGGTAGGTCGGGCTTCGTCTGCGTGCCCCTGTTCTCCGACGAACTCGGCCGGGACCCCGAACTCGTCGCGCACACCGCCCGCGCGGTGTCGCTCGCCTCCTCGCTCGGAGCCCGGTGCGTCTCCCTGGCCGGCATGATCCCCTCGCTGACCGGTTACGGCTTCGACGTACTGCGGTCCGCGGACCTGGGCCCGGCAGCCGTCACGACCGGGCACGCGGCGACCGTCGTCTCCGTGGTCCGGACGGTGCACGCGGCACTCGCCGCCACCGGAAGGGACCTGGCGGACCTCGACGTCGCTTTCGTCGGGCTGGGATCGATCGGCACGGCCTCCCTGGACCTGCTGCTCACCCGGGCCCTCCGGCCGCCACGGCGGCTGCTGCTCTGCGACGCGCCCGGCAGCGGACCACGGCTGCGGCAACTCGCACGACGACTGAGGGAACGCGGCCGGGCCGACGAGGTGGCGGTGGCGGAATCCCGGCCCGCACTGCCCGATGCCGTGTACGGGGCCGACCTTTTGGTGACGGCGGTGAGCAGCACCCACACGCTCCTGGACGTCGACCGGCTGACGCCCGGCACCATCGTGGTCGACGACTCCTTCCCGCACTGCTTCGACAGCGGGCGGGCGCTGGCCCGGATGCGGGAACGCCGGGACGTACTCGTCCTGGGCGGCGGACTCCTGCACCTCGGCGACCTCGACCGCGAGATCGCCGAGGGGCTGCCGGCAGCGGCGGCGGCCGGATACCTCGCCCAGTCATGGCCGGCAGGAACCCTCGCGTCCTGCCGAACGGAATCCCTCCTGCACGCGGCGGAACCGCAACTGCCGTTGGTACGAGGCTTGGTGGACGAGGCGGCGGCCCTCGCCTACTGGCAGGCCACCGAACGCGCGGGGGTGACAGCGGGCCCCCTGCACCTGCTGGGCCACACCGTCGGACCGGACCTCCTGGCAGGCGTGCGCGGAGCTGGGGCCGGCTCCTGAGTTGAAGATCATGTACAGGACAGCCCCTAGGATGGCCGGGCACAGTGTTCGGATGCGCGCGGAGTTGCGTTCACCGCAAGGAGACTGCCATGGGCACGACAGAGGCCGTAGGTTCACCGTTGGACAGCAGTGTCTCCGACCGCAGAGTTCTGGACGGCCAGTCGGCCGGTCCCGTGCTGCCGCGTCTGGTGCTGGGCGCACGGTTGCGCGCGCTGCGGGAGGAGAGAGGGATCTCCCGTGAAGCCGCGGGGCATGTCATCCGCGCCTCCCGGTCCAAGATCAGCCGCCTGGAGGCCGGCCGGCACGGGTGCAAGCCGCGTGACGTGGCCGATCTGCTCACGCACTACGGAGTCACGGACGAGGCCGAGCGCGCCACCTTGCTGGTGCTGGCCGACGAGACCAACACCCCTGCCTGGTGGCAGTACTACAGCGATGTGGTGCCCGCCTGGATGCACACCTATCTGGGCGCCGAACAGGCGGCGAGCGTCATCCGCTGCTTCGAGGTCCAGCGCGTACCCGCCCTTCTGCAGACCCCCGCCTACGCGCGCGCCTCCGTCCGGCTCGGCCATCCGAACGCCGACGCTCAGGAGATCGAGCGGCGCGTCACGCTGCGTATGGAGCGCCGGCGGATTCTGCACCGGGATCCGCCCGCCCAACTGTGGGCCGTGATCGACGAGGCGGCGCTCCGGCGCCCGGTGGGGGGCGTCGACACGATGCGCGCCCAGCTCAGGCATCTCATCGAGCTCTGCCGGCTCCCGCAGGTCACCGTCCAGATCATCCCGTTCCTCGCCGGCGGCTACGCGGCCGAGGGCGGTCCGGTCACCATCCTGCGCCTGCCCGGCGGTCAGCTGCCCGACGTGGTCTGTCTCGAACAGCTGGCCACCGCCCTCTATCCCGACAAGCCGGCCGAGATCGAGCGCTACTGGGATGTCATGAACCGCCTGGGGCTCGAAGCCGAGTCACCGGAGGAGACGCCCACGATCCTCCACCGCGTCCTCCAGGAGACCTGACCCCGGAGGTGAGCCGTCGGCCGGCGCGGTGAGCCGTCGGCCGGCGCTCACCGGCCGACGGGCCGCCTCAGCGCTTGACGCCGACGCCGCCGTACTGGTGCACCTCGGCGGGCAGGCCCAGGGCCTCGGTGTCGGGACGCCAGCGCGAGCACGACGCCACACCCGGTTCGAGCAGTTCCAGACCCTCGAAGAAGCCCTCGATCTGCTCGGGGCTGCGCAGGATGTACGGGATCGAGCCGCCGTCGTTGTACTGCTGGATGGCCTCGACGTACGCCTTGCTGGTGTCGGTGCTGTCGTACTGCACGAGGTAGCTGCCGGGCGGCAGCGCGTCCACCAGCTGCCGCACGATCGAGCGTGCCTCGTCGTAGTCCTCGATGTGGCCCAGGATGCCCATCAGCATCAGAGCGACCGGCTGGTCGAAGTCGAGGGTCTTGGCGGCTTCCCGCATGATCGTGTCCGGATCGCGCAGGTCGGCGTCGACGTAGTTGGTGACGCCTTCCGGGGTGCTGGTGAGCAGCGCGCGGGCGTGTGCCAGCACCAGTTGGTCGTTGTCGACGTAGACGATCCGGCTCTCGGGGGCCACCCGCTGGGCGATCTGATGGGTGTTGTCCACGTTGGGCAGCCCGGTGCCGATGTCCAGGAACTGCCGGATGCCCTCCTCGGCGGCCAGCTGACGGACGGCGCGGGCGAGGAAGTACCGGGCGGCACGCGCTCCGGTCTCGATGGCGGGGAAGACGGCGCGGAACGCGTCACCGGCCATCCGGTCGACTTCGTAGTTGTCCTTCCCGCCCAGCCAGTAGTTCCAGATCCGGGCCGACTGCGGCACGGAGGTGTCGATCCTGGAGAGCGCCTCCGGCTCGGAGTTCTCTGCCTCGTCAGTCATGGACGCTCCTGTGCGTGCGTATGCGTGGGTGGTTGAGGACCACGGAACCGTCGAACGCCGGTCGTGGGCGCCCACGTTATTCCTCACCACTCGGCCCGTGTGCGACACCGGCCCCCAACACACCCTGTTCGGCCACTCGTTGGCTCGATTGCCGTCTTGTCTCAGCCTCGGCGCGTCGTGTGCCCCGAGGGTGCCCCGCGACTCTGTGCCCCGACTGTGCCGCCGCTGTGACCGGAGTCCTCTCAGCGGCGCGCGGTGGCGGCCCACGCGTCCTCGTCCAGGGCGAGGCAGCGATCGGTCTCCGTACGCGACGGCATTTCGGGCACGTCGTCCCTGGTCCGCAGCGCGGCGGCAGCCGCCAGGTGGCCGAGGCGCAGCCGGGAGCGTTCGTCGCGGTCCTCCAGCACTCCCGTCAGATAGCCGGCCGCGAACGCGTCCCCCGCGCCGACCGGTTCGACCACCTTGGTGGGCAGCGAGGGCACGAACGTCCGCAGACCACCGGCGTACGAGGTCGCCCCGTGCTCGGCGTCCTTGACGACCACGATGGGCGCCGGCGCGAGCAGTTCCGCGATGTCGTCCGGACGGGCGGTGCCCCACAGCTCCTCGGCCTCGTCGCGGCCGACGAACACGATGTCCGCGGCCCGGGCGAGTGCGAGCAGACTGCGTGCGGCGTCCGTACCTTCATGGCGCCCATGACGTTCATGGCGTTCATGGCGCCAGAGGGCCGGGCGGTGGTTCACGTCGAAGGAGACGAGGGGGCCGGGCGTGGCGTGGCCGCCCCGACCGACGAGCAGTGTCTCCAGCAGACGCGCGCAGCTGTCGGAGAGGGCCGCGGCGACCCCCGACAGATGCAGGATCCGGGCCCGGCGGAGCGCGGGATGCCGGGCCAGCTCCGGCCCCATCGCGGACGCCGCGGACCCGCCTCGGTAGTAGTACGTGCGGGTGTGGCCGGGGCCGGCTCCGGGGTCCGGCGCCGGGTCCTTGAAGTAGACGCCGGTCGGGCGCTCCGGATCGGTCTCCACGGCGCTCACGTCCACCCCGCGCGCCGTCAGTTCGGCCAGCACGCGACGGCCGAACGGGTCGTCGCCCAGCCTGCTCAGCCAGGCGGCCCGGTGCCCGAGTCCGGCGAGCCCGCAGGCGACGTTGGACTCGGCACCGCCGATGGCCATGCTCAGCACGGACTGCTCGGCGAGCGGGCCGTCGTCCGGCGGTCCGAGAACGGCCATCGTCTCGCCGACGCACACGACGTCGGCCGCCCGGTCGTGACTGTCGGCGGCGCGGGCAGGGGACGGCAGGGACACGGGCTTCTCCTGGCGGAAGGGGTGAACGAGCCTGGGGGTGATCGGCTGCGGCGGACGGGGCCCAAGGTTCAGACGGAGCGCAGCCTCAGCATGACCTTGCTGCTTCCGCTGCCCGGGTCGGCGGCGACGGCGAGCGCCTCCTCGGCCCGTTCCAGCGGGAAGCGGTGAGTGATCAGCGGGGTCACGTCCAGGCCGTCCCCGAGTGCGTGCAGCGCGTCGTCGATCTCCTCGACGAAGCGGTACGAGCCGATCCAGGTGATCTCCCGGGTCACCAGGTCGCCGAGGGCCGCCGCCACGGCCGTACCGGGCAGGTTGCCGACCTGGACGAGGGTGCCGCCCCGCGCGGTGGCCCGCAGCACCGGTCCGAGCGCGGCCGGGGCGCCGGACGCCTCGACAACCACGTCCACGTCCTCGGGCAGCCCCTCGCCGGCCGAGAGGTCGCGTGTCTCGTCGGCACCCATGGCGCGGGCGACGGCGAGCGAGGACGACGACAGGTCCGCGGCGATCACTCGGCCCGCACCGCGGTACCGGGCGGCGGCGACGACCAGGGAGCCGATCGGGCCGCAGCCGTTGACCAGGACCGTACGGCCGCGCAGTTCGGGGACCCGCCCGACGGCGTGCAGTGCGACGGCCAACGGCTCGGCGAGGGCGCCCTGTTCGGTGGTCACGCCGTCCGGCAGCGGCCGGATCTGGGCCGCGTCGACCGTCCGGTACTCGCTGAACCCGCCGTCGGTGTGCGGTTCGAAGGCCGCGGAGCCGAAGTAGCGGACGCGCGGGTAGAGGTTCGTCCGTCCGGCGAGCCGCTCGGGCAGGACGCCGTCGCCGACCAGGCTGGCCGGATGGACGGTGACCGCCTGTCCCACGTCGAGACCGGTGACGCCGGAGCCGAGTTCGGTGATCCGGCCCGCGAACTCGTGGCCGAGCACCAGCGGATGCGTGAGCGAAGCGGTGCCGGACGCCCCCTTCCTCCAGTACGCGACGTCGGATCCGCAGATCCCGCCCCACTCCACGGCCAGCAGCACCTCGCCGGCGCCGGGTGCGGGCCGGGCCCGCTCGTCGACGCGTACGTCGCCGGGGCCGTGCACCACGACCGCCCTCATGCGGGGGGTGAGCGTCGGGGGGGTGAGCGTCTGAGGGGTGAGCGTGTTCATACGGCGTCCTCCAGCCGGACCAGGTCGCGTCCGCGTGTCTCGGGGGCGAGGTACGCGCTGACGAAGGTGATGAGGGAGTAGACGATGAGCATGGCGGCGATGGGCCACCAGCTGTCGGTGACGGCGGTGAGCGTGGCCGCGAGAACCGGGCCGATCGCGGTGGCGAGGATGCCGCCGATCTCCTTGGAGAGCGCGAGCTGGGTGAACCGGGTGCGGGAGCCGAAGAGTTCGGCCATCGTGACGCTTTCGAGCGAGAACAGCCCGAGGACTCCGACGTTCAGGCCGAGGACCATGCCGAGCATCACGCCCGGGGTCGATCCGGAGGTGATGAGCAGCATCACCGGGAAGGCGAGGACGACGGTCAGCGCGGAGAGGGCGAGGTAGATCGAGCGGCGTCCGAAGCGGTCGCCCAGCAGGCCGATCAGTGGCACGGTGGCGAAGCCGGCCAGTGAGCCGTACACGATCGCGTCCGTCGGCACGGACCTGCCGACCGCGAGGTTGGTGGCGATGTAGCCGACGAGGAACGTCTGCATCAGCCCGGAGTTGCCGGCCTGGCCGAAACGCAGGCCCAGCGCCAGGAAGAACGCCTTGCCCTTGCGCTGCCGGATGCCCGCCGCCAGGACGCTGCCCTCGTGCTCGTCGGCGGTGGCGATCACGGACTCGACCTCGTCACGCGCCAGCGCCACACCGTCGACGACGTCGGGACGCTCCTCGAAGACCGGGCTCTCCTTGAGGCTGCGCCGCACCCAGACCGCGAAGATCATCAGGCCGAAGCTGAGCAGGAAGGGCAACCGCCAGCCCCAGGAGAGCAGTTGGTCCTCGCTGAGCACGGCGAGCAGGATGGCCCACAGGCCCGACGCGGCGAGCGTCCCGGAGTTCGTGCCGAGCGAGACCAGCGAGGAGATCAGGCCGCGCCGCTTGACGGGCGCGTACTCGGCCAGCATGACGGTGGCCCCGGCGATCTCGGCGCCCGCGCCGAAGCCCTGTACCAGCCGCAGTGCGACGAGCAGGATCGGCGCGAGGATGCCGATGGTGGCGTACGTGGGCAGGGCGCCGATCAGGGTGGTGGAGGCGCCCATCAGCAGGATGGTGATGTACAGGACCTTCTTGCGGCCGAGCCGGTCGCCCATCCGCCCGAAGTAGACGGCCCCGGCGAGCCGGGCGACGTACCCGACGCCGTAGGTGGCCATTGCGGCGATCAGTCCGATGGCCGGGCTGACGTCCGGGAAGAAGATCTTGTTGAAGACGATCGCGGCGGCCAGCGAGTAGAGCTGGAAGTCCATGAACTCCATGGCCGTACCGAGCCAGCCCGAGACGGCGGCGCGGGTCAGGTCGCGGGTGCTGCGCTGGGCGGAAGGCGTCTGCTGGGCGGCTATGACGCTGTCCTTCATCGTGAACTCCGTTGTTCGTGACCGAGGAAGCTGTGGGGGACGGGGGCAGGAGGGGTCAGGTACGGGGCCAGGTAGGGGGCGGCCAGGTAGGGGGCCGGACGCGGCGGCCTGATGCGGGGTCAGAGCTCGACGCGTCCGGCGTCCAGGGCGGGGAGCCGGTCCGCGACAGCTGCCGTGAGGGCGTCGTCGTCCGCCAGATCCGCCGCGCCCAGGACGCGCAGCAGCGCGCGTACCGTCTCGGCGGGGCGCATCGCGGTCCCCCAGCAGGCGGCGAGCGCCTCGGCGGCGGGATCGGAAGGCGCGCCGGAACGGGCGGGAGCACCGGCACCGGAGGAGGCGTCGGCCCGGCGGATGCCGTGCGCCCAGCCGGCGAGGGCGAGTTCCAGCACCGGGGTCACCGGGGTCACCGGGATCGCCGAAGGGCTCGCGCCGCGGGCGCGCAGTTCGCGCAGGGTGGGCAGCCAGCGCTCCATGATCTTCAGCGATCCGTCGGAGCCGATCTGCCGCAGCAGATGACGCATGGCGGGGTTGCGGAAACGTACGACGAGGTCTTCGGCGTACGCGACGGGGTCCGGGCCGCCCGCGGGGAGGGTGGGTGCCATCTCCGCGCACAGCGCCCGTACGAGACGCTCGCCCCAGTCCGTCGCCATGGTCTCGGCGATCGTGCCGAGTCCGGCGGCCAGGCCGAGGTGGGCGAGGGCGGAGTGGGAGCCGTTCAGCAGCCGCAGTTTGGTGAGCTGGTAGGGGGTCACGTCCGGGACGAACAGGGCGCCGTCGAGCTCCCAGGGCGGCCGGGGCGCGGAGAAGGAGTCCTCAAGGACCCACTGCCGGTACGGCTCGGCCGTCACGGCGAGCGCGTCCCGTACGCCGAGCGCGGCGGCGGCCGTCGCCCGGTCGGCTTCTCCGGTGGCGGGCACGATCCGGTCCACGACGGTCGCGGGGAAGGCGACGGCCCCGGCCATCCGGTCCAGGATCTCCGAGCGGTCCGGCCAGGCCGACGCACGGACGAAGTCGTGGACGACCCGGGCCAGTGCGGCGCCGTTGCCCGCCATGTTGTCGCAGGACACGACGGAGATCGGGGGCGCGCCCGCCCGCATCCGGGCGGCCAGGCCGGCGGCGAGCCGCCCGACCACCGTGGTGAGCGGGCCGTCGGGGGCGGCGGCGAGGTCGGCGGCGACGGGCCCCGCCGTGAGGTCGAGACCACCGGTCGACGTCGATCGGTGATAGCCCTTCTCCGTCACGGTCAGCGTCACGACCGTCACCTCGGGGTCGGCGAGCAGGGCGTCGACGGCCTCGGCGTCGGGCCCCATGGCCAGCGCGCCGACGACCGAGCCCACGACCCGTGTGAGGTGTCCGTCCGGACGGCGTTCGGTGAGCGAGTACAGGCAGTCCTGGTCCCGCAGGGCGCGCACGGTCCCGGCCGAGCGGGGCGCGACCGCGGTGATGCCCCAGGGCTCCCCGGAACGGGCGGCGGCGTGCTCGGTGTACACGGCCTGGTGGGCCCGGTGGAAGGCGCCGAGGCCGAAGTGGACGACACGGGTGCGCAGTTCGGCCGGGTCGACGGCGGGCCGCAGTCCGGGCGCGAGCCGGAGCAGTGCCGCACGGCTCAACTGGTCGTCGGTGCTCACCAGTCGTGCACCGACCCGTCGAGCTGGCGGGCGACCGGGAGGTAGCGCCGCTGGTAGGGGAAGCGCTCGGCCGCCTTCTCGTCGTACTCGACGCCGAGGCCGGGCTCGTCGGAGGGGTGGAGCATGCCGTCGGCGAACGTCACCCCCGTTCGGAACACCTCGGCGGCCTCGTCGGGGTGGCCCATGTGCTCCTGGATGCCGAAGTTCGGCACGGCGATGTCGAGGTGCACGGCGGCGGCCATGCTCACCGGCGAGAGATCGGTTGCCCCGTGGGAGCCGGTCCGCACCTGGTGGAGCGCCGCGAGGTCGAAGATCCGGCGCAGATGCGTGATGCCGCCCGCGTGGACGACGGTGGTGCGTACGTAGTCGATGAGCTGCTCGGTGATGAGGTGCTGGACGTCCCAGATCGAGTTCATCACCTCGCCGACCGCGATGGGTGTCGTGGTGTGCTGCCGGATCAGCCGGAAGGACTCCTGGTTCTCGGCCGGGGTCGGGTCCTCCATCCAGAACAGCCGGGAGGCCTCGACGCTCTTGCCGAACCGGGCCGCCTCGTTCGGGGTGAGCCGGTGGTGCACGTCGTGCAGGAGATGGAAGCCGAAGCCGAAGCGCTCCCGTACCGCCTCCAGATACCTGGGCGCGAAGTCGAGATAGGCCTCGGTGTCCCAGGGCTGCTCGTCCGGCAGCGCGGTCGCGGCGGGCTCGTAGACCTTGCCCTTGCGCACCCCGTACGTGCCCCCGACATCGGGCACGGCGGCCTGGGCGCGTACGGCCTTGTAGCCCAGCTCCAGATAGCGCTGGACGTCGTCGAGGAGCGAGGGCACGTCGGTGCCGCTGGCGTGCGAGTAGACGAGCACACCGTCGCGGGACCGGCCGCCGAGCAGCTTGTACACGGGCAGTCCGGCGGTCTTGCCCAGGATGTCCCACAGGGCGGTGTCGACGGCGGCGATCGCGGTCATGGTGACGGGCCCGCGCCGCCAGTAGGCGCCCTTGTAGAGGTACTGCCACATGTCCTCGATACGGGACGGGTCCCTGCCGATCAGCAGCGGCACCACGTGGTCGCGCAGATAGCTCGCGACGGCCAGTTCCCGGCCGTTGAGCGTGGCGTCGCCGAGGCCGGTCACCCCGTCCGTGGTGGTGATCCGCAGCGTGACGAAGGTCCGGCCGGGGGAGGCGACAAAGACCTCGACGCTTTCGATCCTGCTCACAGGCGCTCCTCGGTACTGTCGTGAAGTGCTTGTATACAAGCATCTGTCGTGCAGCACGGCAATACTTGTGGCGCAGTTCTACGTACGATGGGCGCATGGCTCAAACGAACGGGCGGACGAACCGGCGCGACATCTATCTGAAACTGCGCCAGATGGTCCTGACCCTCGAACTCGCTCCGGGCGCCGCCCTCTCGGAGAACGAACTCGCCGCGTCGATGGGCGTCAGCCGCACGCCGGTGCGGGAGAGCCTGATCCTGCTGGCCCAGGAGGGCCTGGTGCAGGTCTTCCCCAAGATCGGGTCGTTCGTGTCCCGGGTCGACCCCGGGCAGGTGGCCGACGCGCAGTTCCTCCGGGAGGCGGTGGAACTCGCCTCGCTGGACGATCTTCCGGCGGAACTCGACCCGGCGGCCGTCGGGGCGCTGCGGGACAACCTCGACCGGCAGCGGCGGGCGGACCTCGGCCTGGAGGAGTTCTTCGCTCTGGACGAGGCGTTCCATCAGGGCCTGATGCGGCTGAGCGGGCACGGGAACGTCTGGACGACCGTCGCCGCGGCCAAGAGCCACCTGGACCGGGCCCGCCGCCTCGGCCTCCACGAGAACGTGTCGCCGGCCGTGTTCGTCACCCAGCACCGGGAGATCTTCGACGCGATCGCCGACGGGAACCTCCCGCTCGCCCGCACGGCCATGCGTACGCATCTGCGAGCCGTCTTCGACGACATCGAGCGCATCCGCGCGCACTCACCCGAGCTGTTCGCCACCGACGCGTCGTCCGTGCCGGTGCGGCGGAACATCGTGGTCTGGGAGTGAACGCGCCGCGGCGCCGGCGGCCGGGTGAGTGGCGTGACGGCGGCCGGCACCGCGGCCTCGCGGCCTCGGAGATCTGCCCCTGTCCTGGCGGTGGTGCGACGGCATCCGCGAGGAGTCGGGCAGCCGGAGCCGGTGTCAGGTGTTCAGGGCCGCGAGCACCATGGACCTGGCCTCCTCCTGGATCTGCTGCAGGTGCTCCGGGCCGGAGAAGGACTCCGCGTAGATCTTGTAGACGTCCTCGGTGCCGGAAGGTCGGGCCGCGAACCAGGCGTTGGCGGTGGACACCTTGACCCCGCCGAGGGCGGCGCCGTTGCCGGGGGCCTCGGTGAGCACCGAGGTGACCGGCTCGCCCGCGAGGGTGTCGGCGGTGACCTGGCGCGGGGACAGCTTCGCGAGCAGCGCCTTCTCCTCGCGGGAGGCCGGGGCGTCGATGCGCGCGTAGGCGGGGGCACCGAAGCGCTCGGTGAGCCGCGCGTAGTGCTGGGAGGGCGTCTCGCCGGTGACGGCCGTGATCTCGGAGGCGAGCAGGGCCAGGATGATGCCGTCCTTGTCGGTGGTCCACACCGAGCCGTCGCGGCGCAGGAAGGACGCGCCGGCCGATTCCTCGCCGCCGAAGCCGAGCGTCCCGTCGGACAGGCCGTCCACGAACCACTTGAATCCGACCGGGACTTCGACCAGGGTCCGGCCGACGTCCGCCGCGACCCGGTCGATCATCCCGGACGATACGAGGGTCTTGCCGATCCCGGCCCCGGCGGGCCACTCCTCGCGGTGCGAGAACAGATAGGAGATCGCCACGGCGAGGTAGTGGTTGGGGTTGAGCAGGCCCCCGTCGGGGGTGACGATGCCGTGCCGGTCGGCGTCGGCGTCGTTGCCGGTGGCGATGTCGAACCGGTCGCGCTGCTCGATGAGCGACGCCATGGCGTACGGCGAGGAGCAGTCCATCCGGATCTTGCCGTCCCAGTCCAGCGTCATGAAACGCCAGGTGGGGTCGGCGAGCGGGTTGACCACCGTCAGGTCCAGCCGGTGCTGCTCGGCGATCCGGCCCCAGTAGGCGACCGAGGCACCGCCCAGCGGATCGGCGCCGATGCGCACGCCGGCGCCCCGGATCGCGTCCAGGTCCAGCACGCTCGGCAGGTCGGCGACGTAGGTGCCGAGGAAGTCGTGGCGGCCGGTGCCGGGTGCGGTCAGGGCGCGGGTGTAGGGGATGCGGCGTACGTCCTTCATGCCCGCGGTGATGATCTCGTTGGCGCGGTCCTGGATCCAGGAGGTCGCCTCTGAGCCCGCCGGGCCGCCGTTCGGGGGGTTGTACTTGAAGCCGCCGTCGGCGGGCGGGTTGTGCGAGGGGGTGACCACCACCCCGTCGGCGAGGCCGGAGGTGCGGCCCCGGTTGTGGGTGAGGATGGCGTGCGAGACCGCGGGGGTGGGCGTGTAGCCGTCGCCCTGGTCGATGAGGACGCTCACGTCGTTGGCGGCGAACACCTCAAGGGCCGTGACCCGCGCGGGCTCGGACAGGGCATGGGTGTCGGCGCCCAGGAAGAGGGGGCCGTCGGTGCCCTGGGCGGTGCGGTACTCGCAGATGGCCTGGCTGGTGGCCGCGATGTGGTCCTCGTTGAACGCCGTCGCGAGCGACGAGCCGCGGTGCCCCGAGGTACCGAACGCGACCCGCTGCCCGGGCTCGCCCGGGTCGGGGTGCAGCGCGTAGTACGCCGTGACCAGGCGTGCCACATCGACGAGGTCACCGGGTCCGGCCACCTGCCCCGCTCGCGCGTCCTGCATGTCCCGCTCCTTAAGCCTCAGGCAAGGTCGACCGTCGAGTCCGTTGCGTGCCGACCCATTCTCCCCTGCCCGGCCTTCCGGGACACACACCGCGCGGGACGCGATGTCGGCGCCCGCCGTGCCCGGTCGGCGGGGGCCCGGGACCCCGCAGGACGCCCGGGACCCCGCCCCCGACTACTCGACGTCCTTGACGACGGCGGTGAGCGTGTCCTCGTTCATGGTGTCGGGAACGTCGACACCGGAGGGGAGCTTGTAGGCCTGGCCGCGGACGGCCCCGCCCGGGAACTCACCGGTGTGGAGGTTGAAGTACCAGTTGCCGGGGTTGGCCCTGATGCCCTCCAGCAAGTCCTCGTCGTCGACGGTGACCGTGCCGAAGACGAACTTCTTGCCGTCCTCCAGCTTCTTCGTGAAGAAGGGGATCTTCACATCGCCGTTGACACCCTTGACGCCCTTGTGGAGGTGGCCCAGGGTCGGAGTCCCGGTCCCGGTGAAGGTGAACGCGTAGGAGACCTGGTCGCCCTGGATCCGCATCAGGGCGAGCGCGTGCCCGTCCTTGTCCCCCACCGCGGGACCGCCCTCGACCGGGACCTCGTCGGCACCGGTGAGGACCGAACCGAAGAAGGCCGCGTCCGCCTCGTTCTTCTCCCACCGGCCGACGCCCCGCGCACCGGCGTGCTCCGTACCGGATGACGCGTGCCCACCGGTGGCAGGGCCGCCGGACTCGGCGCTCGCGGCGGAGCCGGCGCCGCTCGCGCCGTCTTCCCCGTTGCAGGCGGTCAGCAGGAGCGCACCCGCGACGGCGGATACGGCGATCATTCCAAAGCGCTTGTTCTTCATGGCAGTCATGCCCTTCCCCGTGCTGCGACCGCGGCTGTTTCGCGGTCCGTCACCCACAACACGGACTGCCCTCACGACACCCCTCACCCCATGACAGCCCTGAGACACTCCTGAGACGGCTTCCGCTCACTCGCGACGCGCCCCTGACACGGAGCCCGGCACCGAGGGGCCCCGGAGCCTGTCGTGCCGGCCACCCCGAGGGCGATCCCGCTCACCCCAGGAAGCTCAGCCGGACCGTGCGGTCGGGGTTGTCCTTGTTGGTGTCGACCAGGCACACCGACTGCCACGTCCCCAGTTCCAGCCGGCCGGCGAGTACCGGCAGCGTGGCGTGCGGAGGGACGAGCGCCGGAAGGACGTGGTCGCGGCCGTGGCCGGGGCTCCCGTGGCAGTGCTGCCAGCGGTCGTCCGCCGGGAGGAGGGTGTGGAGGGCGGCGAGCAGATCCTCGTCGCTGCCCGCTCCCGTCTCCAGGACGGCCACGCCGGCGGTCGCGTGGGGCACGAAGACATTGAGCAGGCCGTCGCGGCCGCCCGCCGCCTCCCGCAGGAAGGCCTCGCACTCACGGGTGAGGTCGACGACCGTTTCCCTGGATCCGGAGGTGATGTTCAGGACACGGGTGGTGAAGGCATCGGACATGAACCAATCCTGACCCATACACCGGGCTCCACACCCGCGACGGCCCCGCACCCCTCGATCCGATCTCCGTCGCCCGTCGCCCGTCGCCCGTCGCCCGTCGCCCGTCGCCCGTCGCCCGTCGCCCGTCGCCCGTCGGCCCGCTCCGCGCCGCCTCCGCCGGCCGACCCCGTCGTACTCGACGCCACTCCGCGAGACGGCATTGACCGTACGAGGCCGAGCTGACTACGTTCGACGGCATGTTGCGTTCAGCTCTGCTCACCACGCGCGGTCACATCGACCTGCTGCGGGTGGCCTCCGCCGCGTGTCGCACCGGCCGCTGACGCCGTCCCACCGCTTTCCCCGCCGCGCCACAGCATGTCCCCGCTTCCGTACGCCCGCCCAACCCGGGCCGGAAGTCCGGCCGCTGAAGCGCGGCCTCACCGCTCCTGACGGCCCGGCCCCGCTCCCTCGGCTCTTCTCGTGCTCCCCCGGCTCTCTCGTGCTCTCTCGTGCTCTCTCGAAAGGCTGTTGCCGCGATGGCGACCGACGTTCACCGGCCGGAGGGCCCGCAGCGTGCTCCCGCCGGCTCCGACAGCGCCCGGGCGGGCAACCGGAAACACCGGCCGACGGCACCCGTCCCGGCCGTACGCGTGGCAGGGCTGACCCGCGCCTTCGACGGCCGCGCGATCATCGACAACCTGCAACTCTCCGTCGGCACCGGCGAGTTCGTGGTGCTCCTGGGTCGCAGTGGTTGTGGCAAGTCCACCCTCCTGCGCGTCCTTGCCGGGCTCGACCGCCACATCGAGGGCACCGTGCTCGTACCGCGTCGCAGGGCTGTCGCCTTCCGGGCACCTCCGCCGACGCCGTGGCGGAAGGTGTGGCGCACCGTACTGCTCGGACGGCCCGGCAGATTCCGACGTGCCGCCGCCGAACGGACACCGACCGAGGTCGGTCTCCTCAGCAGTCCCGGTTGCGGGCCCGGGGCATTCGCCGGCGATGAGGTCCAACGGGTCTCGCTGACAGACGTGTTGGCACGCGAGCCCGATCTTCTGCTGCTGGACGATCCGTTCGGCGCCCTGGACGTGCCGGCCCGGGTCAGGGCACAGCGACTCGTCGGCGAACTGTGGCAGCGCCGCGGCTGTGCCGTACTGCTGGCCACGCCCGACGTGGAGGAGGCCGTGCTGCTCGCCGACCGTGTCCTCGTGATGGACAAGGGTGCCATCGCGTACGAGGCCGCGGTCGAACTGGACCGGCCGCGTGATCGCACCGGCCCACGGTTCGCCGAGCTGTGCGCCGCACTGCGGGAGCACCTCGGCACCGAACCGGCCGCCTGAACCGGCCCGCCCGGGAAGATCCGCGCCGCCCGCACAGTTGGTAGAAGCGTGAACAACATCGGAGCGCGGGTACGGGAAGTCGATGTGGTCGTGGTGGGCGCCGGCCAGGCAGGCCTGTCCAGCGCCTATCACCTGCGGCGCACCGGCTTCGAGCCGGAGCGGGACTTCGTGGTCCTGGACCACGCGCCGCGGCCGGGCGGCGCCTGGCAGTTCCGGTGGCCGTCCCTGACGTATGGCAAGGTGCACGGCATGCACGCGCTGCCCGGCATGGAGCTGACGGACGCGGATCCCGACCGGCCCTCCTCCGAGGTCGTCGCCGAGTACTTCGACGCCTATGAGCACGCCTTCGACCTGCGCGTACGGCGGCCGGTCGACGTCAAGGCCGTACGTGAGGGCGACGCGGGCCGACTGCTCGTCGAGACGTCGGACGGTACGTGGTCGACGCGGGCGCTGATCAACGCGACCGGCACCTGGGACCGGCCGTTCTGGCCGCGCTATCCCGGTCAGGAGACCTTCCGGGGGCGGCAGCTGCACACGGCCCGGTACGCCGGCCCGCAGGACTTCGCCGGGCAGCGCGTCGTCGTGGTGGGCGGCGGCGCGTCCGGTACGCAGCACCTGCTGGAGATCGCCCCGTACGCGGCCGGGACCACCTGGGTGACGCGTCGGCCGCCGGTCTTCCGGGAGGGGCCGTTCAGTGAGGACGTGGGCCGGGAGGCCGTCGCCCTGGTGGAGGAGCGGGTCCGTCAGGGGCTGCCGCCGAGGAGTGTCGTGTCGGTGACCGGGCTGCCGCTCAACGACGCGATCCGGCAGGGCCTCGCGGACGGGGTCCTGGACCGGCTGCCGATGTTCGACCGGATCACTCCGGACGGCGTGGAGTGGGACGACGGGCGTCGCGTGGCAGCGGACGTCATCCTGTGGGCGACCGGTTTCCGCGCGGCGGTCGACCATCTGGCTCCGCTGCGGCTGCGCGAGCCCGGCGGAGGCATCCGTATCGAAGGGACCCGGGTGGCCGCCGATCCACGCATCCATCTGGTCGGGTACGGGCCGTCGGCGAGCACCATCGGCGCCAACCGTGCCGGCCGGGCGGCGGTACGGGACATCAGGCGGCTGCTGGCGGACGCTCCCCGGGTCACCGAGGCCGGCCCTGTCGCGCCGGTCACCCCGGTCGCCGTGGAGGCCGCCGGCTGACCGGCGGGATTCGGGGTGCGGGATACCTGCGTGGGTCGCGCCCGTGCGGGTCCGCGCCCACCGGTGTGATGACTTCCCGCGCCCCCGGAGGGGCGCGGCGGGCCCCGGGAGCGCCTCCCACGCCGTGGTCGCGGCCCGGCTCAGCCCGAGGACGCCGAGGCGCCCTTGCCGGCGCGGTTGAACTCGGCGACGTTCTTCTTGTGCTCCTCGTAGTCGGCCGTGAAGCGCGTGTCGCCCCGCTTGACGGTGACGAAGTACAGCCAGTCGCCCTGGGTCGGTGCGACCGCGGCACGCATGGCCTCCTCACCGGGATTCGCGATCGGTGTCGGCGGCAGCCCCATCCGCGCGTACGTGTTGTACGGGCTTTCGAGCTGCGTGTCGTTCTCGCTGGTCCGCAGGGTGCTGCGGTTGAGCGCGTAGTTGATGGTGGAGTCCATCTGCAGCGGCATGCCCCGGTCGAGCCGGTTGTAGATCACCCGGGCCACCTTGCCCATGTCCGCCTCGGTGGCGGCCTCCGCCTGCACGATGCTCGCGACGGTGACCGTCTGGTAGACGTTCATCGCGTTGCGCTCGGCCCCGGCCGTGACCGTGCCGCCGCCGAACTTCTTGTTCGCCGTGTCGACCATGTACGAGAGCAGGGAGGCGGGGGTCGACTTCTTGTCGAGGGGATAGGTCGCCGGGAAGAGGTAGCCCTCGGGGTTGCCGCTCGCGTCGTTCGGCAACTTGAGGCGGGCCTTGTCCAGGGACTTCTTGCTGGAGCCCGCGGGCAGGGCGAGGGCCTTGTCCATGGCCGCGTAGACCTGGCCGGTGCGCCAGCCCTCCGGGATCACCAGGGCCCGGGGTTCCTTCTTGTCGTCCGTGCTCAGCAGCGGCACCGCCACGGCGGTGGCCGCCACGACGGCGCCGGTCGCGATGAGGGCGGTCCGGCCCCGGCGCGTCAGTCGGATCGTTCTCCGTGGCGGAGTGGGCGGAGTGTAGTTCTGCATGCGGGCACGTTAACCCGCATATCGTCCTAAACTCGACATATCTTCATCTTGTTGGCTCCAGTTGGGCGTCCCGGCGGACCAGGGCGGCGTAACGCCCGTCCCGCTCCAACAGCTCCTCGTGCGTGCCCTGTTCGGCGGTACGCCCGCGGTCGAGGACCACGATCTGGTCGGCGCCCCTAATGGTGGACAGCCGGTGCGCGACGGTGATGGTCGTCCGGTTGGCGGACAGGGCGTCGATGGCCTCCTGGACGGCTCGCTCGGTGCGGGTGTCCAGGGCGCTGGTCGCCTCGTCGAGGATCAGGACCGGCGGATCGCGGAGGATGGTGCGGGCAATGGCGAGGCGCTGCTTCTCACCGCCGGAGAACCGGTGCCCCCGCTCCCCCACCACCGTGTCGTAACCGTCGGGCAGGGACGTGATGTGGTCGTCGATCTGCGCGGCCTTCGCGGCGGCGCGCAGCTCCTCGTCCGTGGCGTCGGGCTTGGCGAACCGCAGATTGTCGGCGACCGTGGCGTGGAAGAGGTACGTCTCCTGGGAGACGACGCCGATCCCGCGCGCGAGGGTGTCGAAGTCGAGGTCGCGCACATCCACCCCGTCGAGGGTGACGCGCCCGCCCGTGACGTCGTACAGACGCGGGACGAGGTGGCCGAGCGTGGATTTTCCGGCGCCGGTCCGGCCGACGACGGCGAGGCTGCTGCCGGCGGGCACGGTGACGTCGATGCCGTCGAGGATCGGGCCGCTCTTGTCGTCGTACCGGAACTCGACGCCCTCGAAGCGCACTTCGCCCTTGACCCGGTCGAGGTGGACCGGACGCTCGGGCTCGGTGATGTCGATGGGCAGGTCGAGGTACTCGAAGATGCGCTGGAACAGGGCGAGCGAGGCCTGGATCTGGACGCCGGTGGACAGCAGGCTGACGGCCGGGCGGAACAGGCCCTGCTGGAGCGAGACGAACGCCACCAGGGTGCCGATGGAGACCGAGGGGCCGCCGAGCTGGAGTGCCATTCCCGCGGCCCAGTAGATGACGGCCGGCATGGCGGACATGACGATGCCGATGACGGCCATCCGCCAGCGTCCGGCCATGTTCGACCGGACCTCCAGGTCGACGAGGCTCTCGGACTCCTCCGCGAAGGTGCGGGTGAGGGAGTCGGAGCGGCCCATCGTGCGGCCGAGCACGATGCCGCTCACAGAGAGCGACTCGGTGACCGTGGCGGCCATGACCGCCATCTGCTTCTGGCGCTGGGTGGTGATCTTCTTGCGTTCGTTGCCGACGCGACGGCTGATCCACACGAACACCGGCAGCAGGAGCAGCGAGACGACGGTCAGCCGCCAGTCGAGGGCGACCATCGCGACGATCGTGGCGACGACGCTGGTGAGGTTGGAGACCAGGGAGGTGGCGGTCGAGGTGACCGTGGCCTGCATCCCGCCGATGTCGTTCGCGATGCGCGACTGGACCTCGCCGGTACGTGTCCTGGTGAAGAAGGCGAGCGACATGCGCTGCAGCCGGTCGTAGACGGCCGTGCGCAGGTCGTGCATGACGCGCTGGCCGACCGTGGTGGAGATCAGGGTCTGCAGGACACCGAAGACACCGCCGAGCACGGCGCTGAGGATCATGCCCAGCGCGAGCAGGCTCAGCAGGCCGGTGCGGCCCTGCGGGATGGCGGTGTCCAGGATCTCCTTGAGCAGGAAGGGCGTGGCGACCGAGACCAGGGACGCGGCGCCGACGAGCAGGCCGACGACGGCCAGCCTGCCGCGGTAGGGACGGAAGAGCGTGAGGATGCGGCGCACCTGCCGGGGCTGTCCTGCCTCGACGGGTGGCGGCGTCCAGTTGATGTCGTCGCGGGGCATGGGCTCCTACGGGATGTCAGAAGAAGAGGACTGGCGGAGCATAGCTCATTGTTACCTATACTCACAATGAACTACATCCTGATATTGTTCCCGTCATGGACACCCCCGACGCCGACGGCCTGCTCGCCGAGCAACTGCTGCGGTTGACCCGCCGTGTGCACCGCATCCAGAAGCGCCATCTCCAGTCGCGGGGGCTCGGCGTCACCCCGGCCCAGTCCCGGCTGCTGCGTACCCTCGCCCACTACGGCTCGCCGCCGCGCATGGCCGATCTGGCCGAGCGGCTTGAGGTGGTGCCGCGGGCCGTGACCACCCTGGTCGACGGGCTGGAGGCGAGCGGCAAGGTACGGCGCGTACCGGACCCCACCAACCGGCGGGTCATCCGCATCGAGCTGACGGAGGACGGGGTGCGGGTGCTGCGGGAGCTGCACGGCGCACGCCGGGAGGCCGCGGAGGACATCCTGGAGCCCCTCACGGACGAACAGCGCGCGGTGCTGGGCGGACTGCTGGACACGCTGGTCGACGGTACCCCCGCCCCGCCCGACGGGGTCGAAGCCGTCCGGGGGCCGGGGCGCGACTGCTGAGAGCCCGTCACCCTGCCTGTCCCCCACCCCGAGAAGGCGTCCTGACGACGTCGGTCCAGACGGGCACGGAAGTCCACAGGTCCGGTGCCGGAAGTCCAACCCCCTGGCCACTTCCGCCCCTTGTCCCCCGGTCCGACCCCTAGGAGGGTGACAGCGCGGCGAACCCGCGCTCCCCCACCGAGGAGGTCCGATGCACGACGAGAACGCGACACCGGAACCCGACGAGAAGAACCCTGAAGGCCACTCCCGGCGCTCGGTCCTGCGCACGGCGGGCGTCACCGGAACGGGACTGGGCCTGGGGGTGGGCCTCGGCGCGTTCGCGGGTGGCGGCACCGCGCACGCCGCCGCGTCCGGGGCGCCGGCGGAAAGCGCCCCGGACGGCGAACCGGCCGCACCCGCCGCGCAGGGCCGAACCATGATCGGCGTGCCGTTCGAGCGGCGCGGCACCGTGCGGGTCGGGATCATCGGACTCGGCAACCGCGGCGGCGGCATGATCGACCTGTTCCTGGCCCTCGACGGCGTCCGGGTCGTCGCGCTGTGCGATCCGGTCAAGGACAAGACCGCGCGAGCCGCGGCCAAGGTGGTGGCCGCGGGCCAGCCCGCCCCGGCGACGTACACGAAGGGCGAGCACGACTTCGTCGATCTCTGCGCGCGCGGTGACCTGGACTTCGTGTACGTGGCGACGCCCTGGGACCTGCATTTCGAGATGGCGCGCACGGCCATGCTGAGCGGCAAGCACGTCGGTGTGGAGTGTCCGATCGCGATGCGGCTCGACCAGCTCTGGGAGCTGGTCGACCTCTCCGAACGCACCCGCAGACACTGCATGCAGCTGGAGAACTGCTGCTACGGACGCAACGAGATGCGGGTCCTGCGCATGGCGCACGCGGGGAAGTTCGGCCGGCTGCTGCACGGCGCCGGGGCCTACAACCACGATCTGCGCGGCCTGATGTTCGACCCGGACTACTACGAAGGTCCCTGGCGGCGGCTGTGGCACACCCGGCTGCGCGGCGATCTCTACCCGAACCACGGCTTCGGCCCGGTCGCCAACTACATGGACGTCAACCGCGGTGACCGCGTCACCCGCATCTCCAGCTTCGGCACACCCTCGCTCGGTCTCGCCGAGTACCGCGCCGAGCACATGCCGCCGGGCGACCCGAGCTGGAAGGAGACGTACATCGAGAGCGACCGGACCATCAGCCTCGTGCAGACCGCCAAGGGGCGGGTGATCCGGCTCGAACACGATGTGTCGACGCCACATCCGTACTCGCGGATCAACAGCCTCGGCGGCACGAAGGGTGTCTTCGAGGACTACCCGGAGCGGATCTATATAGAGCCGGACCACACGGACGACGCGTGGGGCGACTTCTCTGCGTACGCGGAGTGGGACCACTGGCTGTGGAAGGAGCACTCCGACCCGCCGGGCGGACACGGCGGGATGGACTACATCATGCTGTTCCGGCTGATGCAGTCCATCCGGCTCGGGCTCGTACCGGACTTCGACGTCTACGACGCCGCCACCTGGACCGCTCCGGTGCCGCTGAGCCACGCCTCGATCAAGGCGCACGGGGCACCGCAGGCGATCCCGGACTTCACCCGCGGTCTGTGGAGGAAGGAACGGCCTGGCATGGACTCTCCGAAGCCGCAGGACGACTGACGGCGGGACGGGTGACGGGGGGACGGGTGACGGGGGGACGGGTAACCGCTGGGCGATCAGCCGCAGGGCGGGTGACGGCGGTGCGGCTGGTGAGGCCTGCGCGGCTGGTGAGCACGCCCTGCACGGTCGTCAGGCGCCGGTCGTAGCACCCGTCCGAGCCGTACAGCCGGTAGCGCTCGCTCGTGGTGGCAACGGCATGCCGCTGGTCGCGCGGCACGTTCGCGGTGTAGGTCGCGTCGCCCGTGTAGCTGTCGTCGAGCCGGGACCATGCGGTGCGCCGGCCACCGCGGGTCTCCACGACGGACGCCCGGTCCCCCAGGGACAGCACGGTCCGCAGTCGGTCCCCCGCACCGAGCGTCGTGGTGCCGTCCATGGTGTACGTGCGGTCCGTACGGGTGGTCACCGCGGGCCCGCGCCCGTCCACGGTGACCTTCTCGTCGTCGGTCCAGGTGCCGTCGAGCGCGTCCGTGTTCTCGCCGTCGGTCCAGCGGTGCACGGAGGTACCGGTCAGCTCACGGTCGATCGTGGTCGCGACACGGCCGTGCGAGGTGTCGACGTACCCGGACACGGTCAGCCGGTGCCCGGCATCGCTGTCCAGCCGGTGCTCGGAACCGGGCGTGTACGTCGACGAGTTCGTGAGGTCGCCGGCCTGGTGGGCCGTGAGCTTCCCGGTGACCCGGGTGCTCTTCGCGTCCTGCCAGACGAGGACGTTCACCGGGGTGCTCCAGCCGCTCTGTCCCTCGGGAACGCCCACTACGGAGACGTCGATCCGGTGCGGACGGCCGTCGTTGAGCAGTCCCGCGAACGGGGTCAGGTCGTACTCGACGGGCTTGATGTCGAAGGCGCGCGGGCCCGGGATCACGTACCAGAGGAAGGGGTTGGACCAGCCTCCGGTCCATACGGTGGGGAACGGCGCGGCGATGCCCGCCAGTTTGCCGTCGACCTCGATCCGCACCTCGCGGTAGGGGCCGTCACCGGCCTTGCAGGAGTATGGAGCGGCGTCGGGGACGGTCAGATACCAGTACTCCTCGCAGCCGCCGCCCGACCCCGTGGCGTACACCTCGGCGACTATGCGTTCGCTGTTGCGGGGTGTGGTGAGGGTGCCGTCCTGGAGGGTGAGGACGCGGTCGGGGACCGCGGTGGCCTTGCCGGCGGCCCGCTTCTCGGCCGGATCGGCCGGGGCTGCCAGGTCTGCCGGGTCCGCAGGGTTCGCCGGGTAGAAGGCCAGAGTCACCTTGACGTCGATGATTCCGGTGTAGGTGTCGTCGACGACGTTCCCGATCAGCATCTCGACGTCGTGACTGTCGCGGAACGTGTCGCTGTAGCGCGTGACGTCCTTCTCCACGGACCACTCGATGCCGTCGGGCGAGGGCTGCGGAGTGGACGTACGGAACACCTCGACACCGCCGATGTGCAGATACCCGAGCCGGTCGTACTGTCGCCCCTTGACCTTGCCGTCGAGGCGCAGCACGACCTTGCCCCAGCGGTCGCCGCAGCCGCGCGGAGGCGCGTACGTGCCCTTGTACGGCGTGAAGTCGCGGAACTGCGCCTCGGCGACCGTCACTTCGCAGGACGCGCCGGCCGGCCTGGTGACGGGCGGGGCGGCGGTCAGCGGGTCGTGCCAGTCGGTGCCGAACTCGGCGGGCGGGTCGGCGAGCCGGGTGGCCGTCGGGGATTCCGTCGGCGGGGCTTCCGTCGGCCGGGCGGCCTGGGCCGGTCCCGCTCCGAGGAGGGTGCTCGCCACGAGGGTCGCTCCGGCGAGCATGGACATGATGAACCGTCTTCTCATGAGCGGTGTTCTACGGGGAGTCGGCCCGGCCCGCAATGCTGCCTCGGGTCGTGACGGGTGTCCGCCCAGCCGATGGCGGTCTGGCACCGGCTGTTAGCGGTCGGGCACCGGCCGTCGACGGCCGGCTTCGAGCTGCCGGCGTGGCTGGCGATCTGCCGACTGCCGTTGCCGGGGTCGGCCCGGGCCGTATGGGCTACGCCGACCGGGGTCCGCCGCCCGACTCGATGGACGGACCGGTGCTCGTCCTCCGTCAGGAGGACGCGGGCGGCACGGAGCGGTACTTCACCGGCTGCCGACAGGCCGCGCGCGTGGACAACGCGGACGAGGCGGGGAACGGAGACCTGGTGGTGAGGGCCGGTGGTGAGGGGCGGTCAGGCCTTGAGGTCCGCCCTGTCGCCCATCACCACGACCGGGTGCCGGTCCGGGTCGAGCGTGCGCAGCAGGTATTTCATGCCCGACTTGGACAGGCTCACGCAGGCCGACGTACCGCTGCCGTGGTCCATGTGCAGCCAGATACTGCCGCCCTTGGACTGCCCCTGAGGGCGGGTCGGGTCGTTCGGCGAAGTGCCCTTGACGCGGTTGTAGTCGATGGCGATGACGTAGTCGAAGTCGTTCCAGTGCGACTTGGCCCAGTAGTGCGGGGCCTGGAAGCCCGAGGACTGCGTGTACGGGAGCTTGGCGCCGGGGTCGTCGAGGACACCGCCCGAGTCGCTGAGCGTGAACACGCCGACAGGGCTGCGCTTGTCGCCCTCGTTGTGGTCGGTCGTCCAGCCCTTCTTGCCGTTGTGCCCTTCCCAGCTGCGGGTCTTGTCCCAGGTGGCGCCGGACTTGGTGTAAAGGACGATGGTGGACTTCGCCGAGTCCTTGCCCTGTCCGTAGACCGCGACGACCTGCCGGGAGTTCGCGGGGATCTGCTTCTGCAGCTTGTTCCCCACGTCGGGGATGCGCTTGAGGTCGACCGTGCGCGCCTGCTCGGGCCGGGACCCGTCCCCCGCCTGCCCGTCGCTCTTCTTCCCGCTTCCGCCGTCCGAACCGCCGCAGGCCGCCAGTGGCATGACCAGGGCGCCCAGGACCGCGGCCACGGCCGTCGTGCGCATCCCTCCGCGTATGTGCATCCGTCCATCGTCGCACCACGACGCGGGCGACCGTGCCCACCCCCGCGGCTTACCGGTCATATCCGGGCGGTCCGGGCCGAATCTTTGCCCCACGACGGAAAAGCGTTTGCCTGCGGACACGCTGCGACGCGAACCTTGCACGGTTTGTTGCCTCGCCACCTCCGTACTACGAGCCCTTTGGGACGTCATGCAGATTCAAGACCTTCCGTATCCCGACCCGGGTGTGCCGGACGCACGCTCGGGGCCCAGATTCCTGGTATGGCTCGGCCGGAATCAGCTCGGTGGACAGATGAAGGCCCTGGTCTGGGGGCTGCTGCACTTCCTGTCCGTGTCCGCACTGCCCTTCTGCGTCGGCTTCGCCGTCCAGGCCGTCGTGGACCGCTCCGGGGCCCGACTGGGCCTCGCGGGCGGGCTGCTCGCCCTGTGCGGCTTCGGTATCGCGCTGGGCGACACCATGCTGCACCGGGCCGCGGTCACCAACTGGATCACCGCGGCCGCGCGCGTGCAGCAGCTGCTGGCACGCAGGACCGCCCTGCTGGGCTCCGCGCTGACCCGCCGCGTCGCGGCCGGCGAGATCGTGGCGGTTTCGACAGGCGACGTCGAGAAGATCGGCTGGTTCGTGGAAGCCGTGTCGCGGTTCACCGCGGCCGCGGTGACGGTCGTGCTCGTCTGTGTCGCCCTCGTCGTCTACCAGCCGGCACTCGGCGTCGTCGTCGCCGTGGGCCTGCCCGTCCTGGCGCTGTCGGTGCTGCCGCTGCTGCCCCGGGCCACCCGCCGCGCCGACTTCCAGCGCGAGAAGGCGGGACGCGCCACCGAACTGGCCTCGGACACCGTCGCGGGCCTGCGCGTGCTGCGCGGGATCGGCGGCGAGGAACTGTTCCTCGACCGCTACCGCCGTGCCTCCCAGGAGGTCCGGCACGCCGCCGTGCGCAGCGCCCGCATGTGGGCGCTGATCCACGCGATCCAGGTCTTCCTGCCCGGTCTGCTGCTGATCGTGGTCGTCTGGCAGGGCGTCCACCTGGCCCGCGAGGGCCGGATCACCGTCGGCGAGATGGTCACCGTCTACAGCGCGGTCATGATCCTCACCTACCCTTTGCGACACTTCACCGAGATCGCGATGGCCTACTCCTTCTCCCGGCCGTCCGCCAGGCGCGCGGCGCGGGTGCTGTCGCTCGAACGGGCCACGGACGGCGAGGGATCGCGCGAGGCCGTCGTGCCGACCGGGGACCTGTACGACCCCGCGACCGGGCTGCTCGCGCCCGCGGGACGGCTCACCGCTGTGGTGTGCGGTGACCCGGACGCCGCGGGCGAACTGGCCGAACGGCTCGGCGGTCATACGGCGGAGTCCTCGGAACTGCCGTCGGCGCTGGTCGGAGGGGTACCGCTCGACGAGCTGCCCCTCGGCTCCGCCCGCAGTGCCGTCCTCGTCCAGGACAAGGATCCGGTCCTGCTCTCCGGAACGCTGCGCGAACTGCTCGACGTGCCCTCCTCGGGAGACGTCAGTCCCGAGGAGGCGCTGTCCGCGGCCCAGTGCGGCGACGTCCTGGACGCGCTCGCCCAGGGTTCGCTGGACGCCGATGACCCGATGGACGCCCGGATCACCGAACGCGGCCGGTCCCTGTCCGGCGGCCAGCGCCAGCGTCTCGCACTGGCGCGGTCGCTGGTCACGGCTCCGGGCGTCCTGGTCCTGGACGAACCGACGTCCGCGGTCGACTCGCACACCGAGGCGCGGATCGCCGAAGGGATCCGCTCCCTCCGCGAGGGACGCACGACGGTGGTCTTCACCTCCTCGCCGCTGCTCCTGGACCACGCGGACCGGGTCGTGCTCGTCCACGAGGGCGAGGTGGCGGCGGTCGGCGTGCACCGCGAACTGCTGCACAGCGACACGCGATACCGCGCCGTGGTGACCCGTGAGACCGACGACGAGGCCGCCGAACAGGAACTGAACCAACTGCAGGAACTGGCAGAGATCGAGGAGACGGCATGATCGGCGTGGCGCCCCCGGCCTACGATCCGGCGGCCCCGACGACAGCAGAGACCCTGCCCGTCGGCGCCCCCGCGACCGTACGTGCCTACGTGACCGAACTGTTCCAACGACATCGCCGGACCTTCCTGGTGCTCGTCACCGTCAACACGGTCGCCGTCGTCTCCTCGATGGTGGGCCCCTATCTGCTGGGCTCCCTGGTCCAGCACGTCTCCGAAGGCGCGACCGCCGCACGCGAGCTGCACCTGGAGCGCACCGCCGCGCTGTTCGCCGTCGCCCTGGTCGTGCAGGCCGTGTTCGTGCACCAGGTGCAACTGCGGGGGGCCATGCTCGGCGAGCGGATGCTGGCCGACCTGCGCGAGGACTTCCTCGTACGGGCCGTGGGGCTGCCGCCCGGCGTCCTGGAGCGGGCCGGCACGGGCGATCTGCTCTCCCGGATCACCACCGACATCGACCGGCTGGCCAACGCCATGCGTGAGGCCGTGCCCCAGCTGGCCATCGCCGTGGTGTGGGTGGCGCTGCTGCTCGGCGGCCTGGTCGTCACCGCCCCGCCGCTCGCTCCCGCGGTGCTGGTCGCCGTCCCGATCCTGCTGGTCGGCTGCCGCTGGTACTTCAAGCGCGCGGCGTCCGGCTACCGCTCCGAGGCCGCAGGCTACGCGGCCGTGGCCGCCGTGCTCGCCGAGACCGTGGACGCCGGGCGCACCGTCGAGGCGCACCGCCTGGGCGAGCGCCGCATCGGCCTGTCGGACCAGCGGGTCAAGGAATGGACCGCCTGGGAGCGGTACACCCTCTGGCTGCGGTCGGTGCTCTTCCCGGTCATCAACGTCACGCACACCACGGTCCTCGGCTCGGTCCTGATGATCGGCGGGTACTTCGTCCTCCAGGGCTGGATCGACGTCGGCCAGCTGACGACGGGCGCCCTCATCGCGCAGATGCTCGTCGACCCGGTGGGCCTGATCCTGCGCTGGTACGACGAGCTGCAGGTGGCCCATGTGTCGCTGGCACGACTGGTGGGCGTCCGCGAGATCGAGCCGGACGCGGGTGACGGGGCTCTGGCCCCCGACGGGCGTGACGTGCACGCCGACGAGGTGCACTTCGGCTACCGGGAGGGCGTCGACGTGCTGCGCAAGGTCTCCCTGGAGGTCGCGCCCGGCACCCGGCTGGCCCTGGTCGGCCCGTCCGGCGCGGGCAAGTCCACGCTGGGCAGGCTGCTCGCCGGGATCTACGCGCCCCGCACGGGCCAGGTCACCCTGGGCGGTGCCGAACTGTCCCGGATGTCCGCGGAACGGGTCCGCTCCCATGTGGCCCTCGTCAACCAGGAGCACCACGTGTTCGTGGGCGCCCTGCGCGACAACCTGCTCCTCGCCCGTACAAGTGCCGGCGACGCCGAGCTGTGGGCCGCCCTCGGCGCGGTCGACGCCGACGGGTGGGCGCGGGCGCTGGCCGACGGCCTCGACACCGAGGTCGGCTCGGGCGGGGTCGCGCTCACGCCGGCCCAGGCCCAGCAGATCGCGCTCGCACGCCTGGTGCTCGCGGACCCGCACACGCTGGTCCTGGACGAGGCCACCTCGCTCCTCGACCCGCGGGCGGCCCGGCACCTGGAGCGCTCCCTGGCCCGGGTCCTCGACGGCCGCACCGTGGTCGCCATCGCCCACCGGCTGCACACCGCCCACGACGCGGACGTCATCGCCGTCGTGGAGAACGGCCGCATCAGCGAACTCGGCAGCCACGACCAGCTGGTCACCGCGGACGGCGCGTACGCGGCGCTGTGGCGGTCCTGGCACGGGTGACCGGCCGCCCGGACGGTCCGTCCGTGATCGCTCCGCCCGTGGGCGGACCGACCGTGGGCGGACCGACCGGGCCTGCGGACCGACGCCGGCCGGGTCTGACCGGCCCTCCCCCGCACTTCCCTGAGCGGGCCGACGCGCCCGGCCGGGCTCCGTGGCGTTGCGCGGTGTCGCAGGTGGGTGGAAGTGTGGAGGTCGGCACCGGCTCGGGGAGCGCCCGGGAACCGCCCGGTTCCACGTGTTCCGTACGGGCGAGGCCTGGGCCGGGCGGTCCGCGTACCCGCCGCCGAACTCGGTGACAACAGGCCGGCCCGCACCACCTGGAGGTACCCGTGGACAGCGCCGACGGCTGGGGAGACGATGTCTACCAGCCCGACGGATCCGAGGTTCAGGACGACGCCGGACTGCTCGACGCCGAGGACACACTCGAAACCGACGGTGTGAGCGACCCTCTGGACCGCGGCTGGTCTCCTCCGGAACGCCCCTGGGCGGTGGAACGCAAAGACGTGACAGCGGCCGAGCGCCACCGCGGCGAAACCCTCGACGAACGTCTCGCGGAAGAACTCCCGGACATAGCGGCACCCGACGGCGACGGCATCGGGGACTGCCCCGACTCGGACGGCGAACCCCTGGACAACGAAGTGGGCGACGTCCGCTCCGGACGTCTCGTGGCCCCCGGGGAAGGAGCGCACGAGGACGGAGAGAGCGGGCTGATCGCCACCGACGTGGGCATAGACGGAGCGGCTGCCTCCGCGGAGGAGGCCGCCATGCACATCGTCGACGAGGACTCCCTGTCCGGCTGACCACGCCTCCCTCGCCGCCCTGTCCGCGCGCCCCTCCCCCACGCAAGGAGCACTCATGCAGCAGGACAAGCACCCCGACTACCACTCCGTCGTCTTCCGTGACCGCGCTGCCGGATACGCCTTCCTGACCCGGTCCACCGCTGCCAGCGACCAGACCATCGAGTGGGACGACGGCCGGACGTACCCCGTGGTGGATGTGGAGATCTCCTCGGAGAGCCACCCCTTCTACACGGGCACGGCCAGGACCGTGGACACCGAGGGGCGGGTCGCCCGCTTCGAGAAGCGGTACGGCGGCGGAGGCCAGGACAAGACGTCGGGCGGCGGCGACGCGTCCTGACCCCGCCGGAACGGGTGTGCCCCGGCGGCGGGTGACAGCTGCGCCCTGTCCGCCGGCCGCACCCCTCGATCCCCTGGCGCGGTCGCTCGGCCGCGCCGACTTCAGATGAAGTTGAGCGCGGCCGCGCCGCCCACTCCGCCCAGCACCATGAACGCCGGCATCAGCACCTTCAGCTCCACCCAGCTGCCCGCCCGGAACCGCAGCGCCTTGGGCGGCCCGATCGGGTACCAGCGCTTGCGGCCGACCGGGATCGGCCACAGTATCGGGCAGCCCGACACCGTCAACGCGTCCCCGATGTCGTGCACCAGCGCACCGAGGACGATCGGCAGTCCGAGCCACAGGTACTCCTGGCCGGGCTCGGTGAAGAGCCAGTCGGCTCCGTTGCCGGGCTTGTCCAGCACACCCGCGACGATCCACGCACTCGTCGCGGCCAGCAGCCAGACCAGGACGTCGGCGCTCGAACCACGCGTCGCCCGCCAGAGCAGCCCCTCGATGGCGAGCACCATGTGCACGAACAGAAGAGCCAGAACCGCCCAGCGGCCTCCCGTGATCGCGGCGACCGACGCTCCGGCACCGATCAGCACAGCCCACAGCCAGGTGTGTGTCAGCGTCCGGTGCCCACCCGAGCGCCGCGGGTCGCCGGGCTTCCTCGTCCCCTTGTAGACGGCGTACGAGAGCTTGTCGACGATCTCGCACAGGCCCCGTGACACCGGCCCGAAGGCCCGCGAGATGGTGGCGGCCTTGTGGTCCAGATCCGGGGCGAGGGCGGCGCCCGCGCAGATCAACGCCCCGGTCAGGAGCACCGGCCACGGCATCGTGTGACCGGAGGCGGCCGCCGCCGCTCCGACGCCCAGCCAGGCCGCCGCCCCGGAGAGTGAGTGTGCTGGTCCCATCATGGCCGTGCCCCGCCCCATTCCTCTTGTGCTGACCGCCAGTTGTCCCCGTGAGCTGACACCTGGTCGGCGACACAGCGTAGCGTTCGTGATCTTCGGCCTCGCATCCGATTCCCTCATCGGGTCGGATGACAGGCAAGATGGGTGTGTGACCCTTATCGATCAGCTGCCGCAGTCCGCAGATCCCGACGCCCTCTACGAAGCCTTCGAGTCGTGGGCCCGGGAACGCGGTCTCACGCTCTATCCCCACCAGGAGGAGGCGCTGATCGAGGTGGTCTCGGGTGCGAACGTGATCGTGTCGACCCCCACCGGGTCCGGCAAGAGCATGATCGCGGCGGGGGCGCACTTCGCGGCGCTCGCCCGTGACGAGGTCACCTTCTACACCGCGCCGATCAAGGCGCTCGTCTCGGAGAAGTTCTTCGAGCTGTGCAAGATGTTCGGCACCGAGAACGTCGGCATGCTGACCGGTGACGCGTCCGTGAACTCCGACGCCCCGGTCATCTGCTGCACCGCCGAGGTCCTTGCCTCGATCGCCCTGCGCGACGGCAAGCGTGCCGACGTCGGCCAGGTCGTGATGGACGAGTTCCACTTCTACGCCGAGGCCGACCGCGGCTGGGCCTGGCAGATCCCGATCCTCGAACTGCCTCAGGCCCAGTTCATCCTGATGTCGGCGACACTCGGCGACGTCTCCATGTTCGAGGAGGACCTGACCCGGCGGACCGGCCGTCCCACCTCGGTGGTCCGCTCGGCGACCCGTCCCGTCCCTCTCTCCTACGAGTACAAACTGACGCCGCTCACCGAGACGCTCACCGAGCTCCTGGAGACGAGGCAGGCGCCCGTCTACATCGTGCACTTCACCCAGGCGCAGGCCGTGGAGCGGGCACAGGCGCTGATGAGCATCAACATGTGCACGCGCGAGGAGAAGGACCAGATCGCCGCCCTGATCGGCAACTTCCGGTTCACCACCAAGTTCGGCCGCAACCTCTCCCGCTACGTACGGCACGGCATCGGAGTGCACCACGCCGGCATGCTGCCCAAGTACCGCCGCCTGGTCGAGAAGCTGGCGCAGGCCGGTCTCCTGAAGGTCATCTGCGGCACGGACACCCTCGGTGTCGGCGTCAACGTGCCCATTCGCACCGTGCTGTTCACCGCTCTGGCGAAGTACGACGGCACGCGCGTACGGACCCTGCGCGCGCGGGAGTTCCACCAGATCGCGGGCCGGGCCGGCCGGGCAGGCTTCGACACGGCGGGCTTCGTCGTGGCGCAGGCTCCCGAGCACGTCGTGGAGAACGAGAAGGCCCTTGCCAAGGCCGGCGACGACCCGAAGAAGCGTCGCAAGGTGGTGCGCAAGAAGGCCCCGGAGGGGTTTGTGGGCTGGACGGACACCACGTTCGAGAAGCTGATCTCGTCCGCGCCGGAGCCGCTGACCTCGCGTTTCCGGGTCACCCACACGATGCTTCTGTCCGTGATCGCACGGCCCGGCAACGCCTTCGCCGCGATGCGTCATCTGCTGGAGGACAACCACGAGCCGCGCAAGCAGCAACTGCGGCACATCAGGCGGGCGATCGCCATCTACCGGTCGCTCCTCGACGGCGGAGTCGTGGAGAAACTCGACACGCCGGACGCAGAAGGACGCATCGTGCGCCTCACCGTCGACCTGCAGCAGAACTTCGCTCTCAACCAGCCGCTGTCGACCTTCGCTCTTGCCGCCTTCGACCTCCTGGACCCGGAATCGCCTTCGTACGCCCTGGACATGGTGTCCGTCGTGGAGTCCACGCTGGACGACCCGCGGCAGATTCTGGCCGCTCAGCAGAACAAGGCCCGCGGAGAGGCCGTGGGGGCGATGAAGGCGGACGGTGTCGAGTACGAGGAGCGCATGGAGCGGCTCCAGGACGTCTCGTACCCCAAGCCGCTGGAGGAGTTGCTCTTCCACGGGTACGACACCTACCGCAAGAGCCACCCGTGGGTGGGCGACCATCCGCTCTCCCCGAAGTCCGTCATCCGCGACATGTACGAGCGGGCCATGACCTTCACCGAGTTCGTGTCCCACTACGAACTCGCCCGCACCGAGGGCATCGTGCTCCGCTACCTGGCGAGCGCCTACAAGGCCCTTGACCACACCGTCCCGGACGACCTGAAGTCGGAGGACCTGGAGGACCTGATCGCCTGGCTCGGCGAGATGGTGCGCCAGGTCGACTCCAGCCTCCTCGACGAGTGGGAGCAGCTCGCCAACCCCGAGGTGATGACGGCCGAGGAGGCCCAGGAGAGGGCCGACCAGGTCAAGCCGGTCACGGCCAACGGGCGCGCCTTCCGGGTCCTTGTCCGCAACGCCATGTTCCGGCGCGTCGAACTCGCCGCCCTCGACAAGGTCGCCGAACTCGGGGAGCTCGACTCCGAGGCGGGCTGGGACGCCGATGCCTGGGGCGAGGCCATGGACGACTACTGGGACGAGTACGACGACCTCGGCACCGGCCCCGACGCACGCGGCCCGAAGCTCCTGCTCATCGACGAGCAGCCGGAGAACGGTCTGTGGCGGGTCCGGCAGACGTTCGCCGACCCGAACGGCGACCACGACTGGGGCATCAGCGCGGAGATCGACCTCGTGGCCTCCGATGCCGAGGGACGTGCCATCGTCAAGGTCACCGCCGTCGGTCAGCTGTGAGCACAGGAGAACGCGACACATGACGAACCCAGCGGAAGGACTCGTCGATCTGCTCGACCTGGAGCAGATCGAGGTCAACATCTTCCGTGGCCGCAGTCCGCAGGAATCCCTGCAGCGGGTCTTCGGCGGGCAGGTGGCGGGCCAGGCCCTCGTCGCCGCCGGCCGCACCACGGATTCGGAACGGCCGGTGCACTCACTGCACGCGTACTTTCTGCGTCCGGGCCGGCCGGGCGTGCCCATCGTGTACCAGGTGGAGCGGGTACGGGACGGACGGTCGTTCACGACGCGTCGTGTCACCGCGGTGCAGCAGGGCCGCACGATCTTCAATCTGACCGCCTCCTTTCACAAGCCTGAAGAAGGGAGCTTCGAGCACCAGCTGCCGCCGGCCCGTGAGGTCCCGGACCCCGAGTCGCTCCCGAGCGTCACTCAGGAGATCAAGGAACATCTGGGCGCGCTCCCCGAGACGCTGGAGCGCATGGCCCGGCGCCAGCCCTTCGACATCCGCTACGCGGACCGGTTGCGCTGGACACCCGAGGAGATCGAGCACGCCGAGCCGCGCAGCGCCGTATGGATGCGCGCCGTCGGACCTCTGGGGGACGACCCGCTGGTCCACACCTGCGCGCTCACCTATGCGAGCGACATGACTCTCCTGGACGCCGTCCGTATCCCGGTGGAACCCCTCTGGGGCCGGCGCGGTTTCGACATGGCCTCCCTGGACCACGCCATGTGGTTCCACCGGCCGTTCCGCGCCGACGAGTGGTTCCTCTACGACCAGGAGTCCCCGATCGCGACGGGTGGCCGGGGGCTGGCCCGGGGGCGGATCTACGACCAGGAGGGGCGCCTGCTCGTTTCCGTCGTCCAGGAAGGACTGTTCCGTAAGCTGGAGGGCTGACCGGACACCGGGCCGGGTCAGAGGTTTCTGCGCCGCAGCCAGCCGAGGAGGCGCCCGGGGCGTCCCGGTTCATCGATCGCGGGTCGCTCCTCGGCAGACCGTCGTACGCCTGCCTGTCGTCGTGCTCCTGCTTGAGATCGCGCGTCAGCCACCTGTCGGGCGTCGGTCACCTGCCGCGCGTCGGTCAACTGCCGCACTTCGGCCGGGTATCGCTCTGCTGCCGGGTGTCGTGGCACAGCAGGATGTCGTGCCACGGCCGGGTGTGGCTCTGCGGCCGGATGCAGTGCTCCGGCCGGATGCCGTCCCTGGACCGGACGCCGTCCGACCACATGATGCCGCCCTTCGGCCGGACGCCGCTGCTCTCCCGGGCGCCGTTGCCCGGCCGGACGTCCCACTCCGGCCGGGCGCCGCAGCTTGGTGGCCTCCCGCAGCTCGACGGGCTGCCGGTGGTCGTACGGCGTGCGGTGTCCCCCGACAGGCGTCGATCGGTCGTACCCCACCTCCGGAGTCCCGGTCTCCGTCGTCGGCCGCGGGGCGGCCCTGCGGTCGCGTGCCTCCTCCAGTCCGTTCGCCAGGTCGGCCCGGAGCCAGCTGATCTCGTCCGGATCAGTCGCTGTCGTGATCCGGTCCGTGATGTGGGCGGCGGGCGTGTCGGGCGCACCGTGGGTGATCTGTTCGGGCCGGTACCGGTCCAGGTAGGCACGCTCGTACGGATCGGGGACGATCTCGGCGACCTGGACGGGGTCGAGCAGCGACGCCACGACTGCGGCACGAGCCCACGGGTCCTCGTTCTGCCGAAGCAGGAACCCGAGGTGCCGACCGCGCCAGTTCCGGGCCCGCAGGTCCAGTCCCGTCTTCAGCTGATCGCGCAGGGTCTCGGGCACACGGCCGTTCAGCAGCGGCGCGTGCTTCTTGTCGTCGGCGAACTGCCGCAGTTCCTCGGCTAGATACAGCCACACCACGGCGCGGTAGCGGTTCAGGTAGAACTTGACGGGAACGACGAGACCAAGGCGGGCGAAGCGCGTGAACCGGGCGGTCGTGACGTCCATGAGGGCCGCACCCTCCGAGGTGCCGACTACTTTGACGCGTTCCCGCAGCGTCTCGGGGAAGCCTTCCTCGGCCCGCACCCTGTCGATCTCCGCACGGCTGACGCGATGGCCCCCGCCGCCTTCGTCAGGCACTGTGCGGATGCGCCCGAGTCGTACGGCGAGGTCGAACTCGCCCCGCTTGAACCCCAACTCACGCGCGGCGCGGCTCAGCGCGAGTGTCGAGGCCTGTGTCGGGGTCACTCCGACAGGCGCGATCGGACTGGACGTAACGGGCTGTGTGGCGGACTGTGTGACGGACTGCGTGATGGCGTTGCCGGACATGGTGGTTCTCCCCCGTGCAGCGGTGTGCGCTTTGCGTGCGCTTGCTTCGGGAAAACCGTAGCCGGTTCACCGCGCCTCGCGCCGAGCCTGTGGATAACTTCGATCGCGATGGCGACTGCGCAGGTCAGATGTCTATGGAGGGCGAGTGTTCCGGATGTCGGGCATCGACGTGGAGATGCTCGCCGACGCGATTGACGAGCAGAGTCATCTCGTACGCGACCTGACCGATGTCGGCTTCGGCCGCGCTGAGCACGCACAGACAGCTGCCGGTGCCTGCCGCCGTGACGAAGAGCACCGCGTCATCGAATTCGATCATGGTCTGGCGGACGCGGCCGGCGCCGAAGTGCCTGCCCGAGCCCTTGGCCAGGCTGTGCAGGCCGGATGAGACGGCGGCGAGATGCTCGGCGTCCTCCCGCCTCAGACCTGTGCTCGCACCGGTCACCAGCCCGTCGTTGGACAGCACGAGTGCGTGGCGTATGTGCTCGACACGCTGGGTCAGGTCGTCGAGCAGCCAGTCGAGTCCCCGGTTCTCCGCCATGATCCGTCTCCCCGTGATGTGTGGCTCCCCCGGGCCGGAGGATCCGATCGACCAGCCTTCCCCACCGTCGCCGTCCGGGCAAGGAGGATAGGGGCATGGCACACAAGATGACCGATGAGGAATGGCGGGCGTTCGTCTCGCACGGAACCCGCACCGGCAAGTTGTCGACCGTCCGGGCCGACGGCCGCCCGCATGTGGCACCGATCTGGTTCGTGCTCGACGGCGACGACCTGGTCTTCAACACGGGGAAGGACACCGTCAAGGGGCGGAATCTGGCTCGGGACGG
Source organism: Streptomyces sp. NPDC017991 (assembly GCF_044328075.1). Classification (NCBI taxonomy): domain Bacteria; kingdom Bacillati; phylum Actinomycetota; class Actinomycetes; order Kitasatosporales; family Streptomycetaceae; genus Streptomyces; species Streptomyces sp. NPDC017991. The sequence goes on from NZ_JBIRGP010000008.1 coordinate 86,819, forward strand.
CCGGGTGGCTCTGTGCGTGGACGACGACCGGCCTCCGTTCGCGTACGTCGTCGTACAGGGGCGGGCCCGGATCTCGGAGGACCTCGACGACGTCCGGCTCTGGGCGGGACGGATCGGCAGCCGGTACATGGGCGAGGAGCGCGCCGAGGAGTTCGCGGCGAGAAACGGCGTACCCGGCGAACTCGTCGTACGCGTGCGGATCGAGAAGGTTCTCGCGGAGGGTTCGGTCTCCGACTGACCGCCGGGACAGGTCGAGTCGCGCGGGCTGAGCGCTCGGTCGGCCGCGCGTCAGCCGACCAAGTCCTCCAGCCGATCAAGTCCCCGAGCCGAGCAAAACCTTCAGCCGACGGAGTCGAGGAGCCGGGCGGTGTGCATCCGCCCGGCCCTCGACGAGACGTACCAGCACCTCGTTTCCCGAGTCGCGGTCGCGGTCGCGGGCGTCGCAGAGCACGACGGGGGTCCCCCGGCCGAGGTCGAGGGCCCGCGCCACTTCGTGGGCGCCGTACGTGCGCGCGTCCGCGAAGCAGTTGACCGCCACCACGACGGGGATGTGCCGGTGTTCGAAGTAGTCCACCGCCGGGAAGCAGTCCTCAAGCCGGCGGGTGTCCTCAAGGACGACAGCACCGAGGGCGCCTTGCGCCAGTTCGTCCCACAGGGACCAGAATCTGTCCTGTCCCGGCGTTCCGAACAGGTAGAGCGACAAAACTGTTGGAATATGACGTAGAGGTGCGGGGGAACGATCGCGTCCCGCTCGGACGTGTGCGCCGCCTCGTGTTTCGCGTCGCCGTTCGATCGTGTCGCTCACCGTGCGATGCGAGATCATGCGGTGCATGAGCGACGACCATACGCATGTCCAGGAGTTCTTCTCGGCCCGCGCGGCCGGCTGGGACGACCGGTTCCCCGACGACGGTCCGGCGTACGCGGCGGCCGTCTCCGAGCTGGGGCTCCGGGAGGGCGATCACGTGCTCGACGCGGGTTGCGGCACGGGACGGGCTCTGCCGGCCCTCAGAGACGCCGTGGGGCCCTCCGGGGCGGTCCTCGGCGCGGATGTGACGCCGGCCATGCTGGAGGCGGCGGTACGCGCAGGGCGTGACCGGGCGGGGCAGTTGCTCCTCGCCGACGTGTCACGGTTGCCGCTGCGCGCGGAGTCGCTCCATGCCGTCTTCGCGGCCGGGCTCATCGCGCATCTCCCGAACCCCGCCGAGAATCTGCGGGAGTTGGCGCGGGTCGTACGGCCCGGCGGGGTCCTGGCGCTTTTCCACCCGATCGGCAGGGCGGCCCTCGCGACACGCCAGGGGCGGCGGACCACCCCGGACGACCTGCGCGCGGAGGGCAACCTCGGCCCGCTCCTGTCCGCCTCCGGCTGGCGCATGACGGCTTACGTGGACGAGGACGCTCGTTTCCTCGCTCTGGCCGCGCGCCGGCCTTGAAACGCCGCCCAGGACCGTCCGGTTCGCGAGCCGGCCGGAGGCGGACTGCGGTGTGCCGAGCCTGCGTGGCCGCGATCCACGATCGGCACGCTCGACGAGGGCGTTCGGCAAGGGTTCACGACACCGCCCCCTTTTGGTGTCGAAGTTTCAACTCTACGTTGAACAGAGACAGATGGGCGATGACCGAAAACGCAGTACGCGGGGGAAGGTGGCCCGAATGTCCGGCACGATGGCTCGATTCCGGAAGCTCTTTTCGCGCCCACGGACTGCCGAGTCCGGGCGCCCCGCGCGATCGGCCGTGCCTCGTCCGAAGAAGCAGACGCACAACCTGTTCGAAGCCGCTGCGGCCTACGTGGCGGCGGGTGTCGAGGACGACCAGGACAGGGTCGACGAGGCCGCGGCCTGGGTGTCACCGGAAGCTCTCTCGTTCGGTGTGAACGAGTTGGCGTGCCGGGCCGTCATCGCGCTCGCACGAGAACGCGACGAGTCGCCCACCGCGGTGGCCCGGACGCTCCTCGGCCTGCCGGTCGCCTAACAGCGAGGAGCGGGGCGATAGGGGCCGGGGCGAAAGCGGAATCAGCGCGACCGCAGGTGGTCGTTCCGCCCGCGTTCTTGAGCTACGGGGCAGGTCCCCGCGTGTTCCGGCCCCGTGACAACGGCCTCGGCGCGCATTAGGGTGCGCCGACGGATGTAGCGAGGGGAGGCCGGGATGGCCGGGATGGCCGGGACGGACGATGAGGCCGTCGCCACCGGGGACGATGACGCACTGTATGTGCTGACGGCGGTGCTCTTGACGCCGGCGCAGTTCCCCAGCGTGCTGGGCGACGACTATCCGGAGGCCTGCGCGGCACTCGGCCTCGCACCCCTCGCCGACGGGTACGGGCTGGTGCTGGGACAGGACGGCGACGGCGCGCGGTGGACCGTCGTCATCGACGACGTCTCGCTGGTGGCCGTCGCCATCGCTTCCTGGGACTGCGGCATGGAGTACGACCTGTCGCCGGACGACCGCTCGATGGTCGCCGCGCTGCCCGGGTGGCCGCTGGCCGTGGCCGTCGCGGCGCCCGGTGTGCCCGCCCCGCACGATCCCGCACCCGACGTGGCGGAGCAGGCGCCGCTGTGTCCGCCGGACGCGTCCGCCTGGGGTGCGGCCCAGCGGCGCCTGGGTGCGGACGAGATCGCACTGCAGTGGGCCGCCTGGCGTGAACAGATCGACGAGACCGAATTCGCCGCTTCGACGGACGAGAAGGCCGCTCCCGGTGACGGCACCGCCCGGACCGGCGAGAACCGTGAGGACGAAGACGGTGCCGACGAGGACGGCGGGTCGGTGCCGCTCACCGGCGTCCAGCGCGTTCTCTCCGAAGCGCACTCGTACGTGGACACTCCTCCGCCGCTCGGCCGTGTGCGCTCGTCCTTCGCTCCGGGGGACGCCCGAACGCTGCGCGCCGACGGTCCTGGCTGGTCGTTGGTGGCACGGACCGACGACATCGCCTTCGTACTGCTCGACGAGAGGCCCGGCGAGATCCTTCCGGTCGGCCGCGGGCCCGCATTGCCCGGCCTTCTGGAGGCTCTGGACAAAATAGCCGTACGCCCGAACTGAACCCGGCGGGCCGAAACCGTGCGCCGTCGGAGCCGTCGCCACCCGTGGGCCACACCGTCGGCAGGCCCACGAGCGGAGACGAGGTCAGTTCCTGCGCTCCGCGGAGGAACTGACCAAGAGGAAGCGTCCGAGGAGGAAGTGTCCGAAGAGGAACCGATCGAGCGGGTGTCTCAGCGGCCGAGTTCCTTGCGGCCGACGCGGCGCAGCCTGCGCCGCTGTGAGGGGTCCAGCGTCAGATACGCCGCCGCGGGAACTCCGAGGACGATCAGTAGGGCGACCCACCAGGGCAGCCAGAAAAGCAGGACGATGCCGACCGCGACACCGCCTACAGCTATCTTCGCGTTCCTTGACATGTGCGTAGCCTCCTTAGCGGCCACTGCCGCTCTCTGTCCTGAGAACGGACCCGCGCTCCCAACGGTTCCGGACCACGACCCTGATACGACCCTGAGGTGCGCCCCCTACTCGACCCTGAGGGGTTCTCCGACCTCGTACATGTGCCTCAGAGCCTGACGGTAGGAGTCCACGAGCCCCGTCTCGGCGTAAGAGATACCCAACTCCCGGCAGTGGGCGCGCACCAGGGGCTGGACGAGCCTGAGATGCGGGCGGGGCATGCTCGGGAACAGATGGTGCTCGATCTGGTAGTTGAGACCGCCGAGGAACCAGTCCGTCAGGGGTCCTCCGCGGACGTTGCGTGAGGTGAGCACCTGACGGCGGAGGTGCCCCCACCCCTCACCGTCGGGATCGGGCATCTCCATCCCCTTGTGGTTCGGCGCGAAGGCCATGCCCAGGTGCAGCCCGAAGAGCGCCTGGTGGATCGCGGCGAAGACGAGCGCCGTGCCCAGCGGCATGGTGCTCAACAGCAGGGTCGCGTACGCGGCGAGGTGCGCGATCAGCAGGGCGGCCTCGACCGGACGTTCACGAGGAGGCCGCCGCCGCAGGTCCTGGAAGCCGTGGATCTTCAGTGCGACGCCTTCCAGGAGCGTGAGCGGAAAGAAGAGCCACGCCTGATGGCGGGTGAGCCATCGCCGGAAGCCCGTGCGGTCCACTGTCTGCCCGCTGGTGAAGACCAGCACGTCGGCTTTGACGTCGGGATCCTTGTCGATGTGGTTGGGGTTGGCGTGATGCCTGTTGTGTTTGTCGTTCCACCAGCCATAGCTCAGCCCCAGCAGCAGATTCGCATGGACCAGGCCGATCGCTCGGCCCGTCGAACGGTTGCCGGTGATCTGCGAGTGGCCGGCGTCGTGGCCTATGAAGGCGGTACGGGCGCACAGTACGGCGAGCAGCGGTGCCAGGAGCAGCACCCACCAGGAGTGGCCGATCAGGACGATGCCCGCGACGACGGCTGCCAGGGCGAGCGCGTTACCGGCGATGGTGAGCGCGTACCAGCCCTGTCGACGGTTCAGGAGCCCCCGCCCTTTGACCGTGCGCAGGAGTGGGGTGAACTCGCTGGCGGCAGTGGGCCTGGAAGGCGGCTCCGCCACGACTGTGGCTATTTCGGGCATGGCTGGACTCCGGATCTCTGGAGGGAGCGGGCCAGGCGGGAAGCAGCGAGGCCTGACCTGTAGAAACGTACGGATCAGCGACCGTCGGGGACCATGACGCCACCACCCGGGTCCGGGCGGGGGAAAGCTGGACCGTGGGGTGGACCTGACACCACCCCGGAGCAAGAAGTGACTGGCATCACAGGTCGAACACTTGGCCCGCCCCTTGTCGCGCTGTACCCTCGGCGACCTCCGCCCCCGGTAGTCAAAATTGAGGAACACGCTCATCCCTGTGCAGAGGATTCCTGCCCCCACCCCCTCCGAAATCGCCGAACTGGCACGCTGCTGCGCTGTCTTCGTCCCCGCCGACCCCGCCCGCACGGGCAGCGTCGCCTTCTGGCTGCCCGACGGCGAGGAGCCTCCGGCCATCGGTTCCGGCACTGATCACGGATCCGGCTTCGCTTACGGATCCGACTCCGCTCACGGGTCCGATCCCGACTCCGACTCCGACTCCGACTCCGGCTTCGGCTCCGGCTCCTATTCCGGCTTCGGTCGCGGCTCCGTGGAGGAGCTGTCCGTCGCCCTTCCCTGCGAGGGCGGGGTCGAGTTGGTGAGGGTGCCGGCCGTCGTCCTGCCGGTGCGGCTGGCGCTCCCGGTCCTCACGCGCGCGCGTGCCGCCGCGGGGACCCACGGTTCGACCGCCTTCTGGGGTGCCGCGGCCGTACTGGCGCTGCAATTCGCCGCGCGCGGCCTGCTGTTGCCCGGCCTGAGCTCCGGTGACCACGACGCGTGGCGCGCGGGCCCCCTGGGCTCGCGGGACCTGGAGCGGATCCGTGAGCTGGCCGCCGCGATGCCGCCGCACGCCCACGCGGTGCCCGTCGAGGAGACCGAACCGCTGCGACTGCCCGATCCGGAGTGGCTGCTGCGCGCCTTCCTCGACGCCGTCGCCGACACCCTCCCCCGCTCCCCCGCGGCGGCACTCGCCGCAGGCGGCCCGGCTTTCGCCGCCACCGAACCGCAGCATGTGCCCGAGCATCGCGCGTGGGCGGCCGATGTCGCGGCGGGCCACGACGCCGGCGTACGGATCTCGCTGCGCGTCGAGGTACCGGGCCTCGCGTCGGCCGTGTCGGACGAGAACCGGTTGCCGTTCCGTGCGGTGCTGCAACTGCACAGTGTCAGCGATCCTGCCCTGCTGGCGGACGCGGCCGAGGTGTGGAGCGGGTCCAGTCCGGCCTTCGGCCCGCGCGCGCGGATGGACGCCCTGCTCGCGCTGCGCCGCGCCGCCCGGGCCTGGGCGCCACTCGCACCCCTGCTGTCGGCGACCGTGCCCGACTCGATCGAACTCGCCGACGAGGAGGTCACCGAACTTCTGGGCGAGGGGGCACGATCGCTCACCGCCGCCGGCGTGGAGGTGCACTGGCCCAGGGAACTGGCGCACAAGCTGACAGCCCGCGCGGTCATCGGCCCCCCGGACGACGAGCAGGCCGGTGGCGGACCGGCCTCGGACACGCCCTCTTTCCTGTCGGCCGACGCGCTTCTGACGTTCTCCTGGTGGTTCGCACTGGGTGACCAGCGGTTGACGCGCCAGGAACTGGACCAGCTCGCCGAGGCGAACCGCCCCATGGTGCGGCTGCGTGACCAGTGGGTCCTCGTCGATCCGCAAGAGGTACGCCGCGCCCATACCCAGCAGGACCGCAAACTGACGCCCGTCGACGCGCTGAGCGCCGTTCTCACGGGTTCCACGGAGGTCGACGGCCGCAAGGTCGACGTACGGCCCACGGGGTGGCTGGCGACGCTGCGGGACCATTTGTCGGACCCGGAGGGGCAGGAGCCGGTCGGACAGCCGCCCGCGCTGGCCGCGACCCTGCGCGACTACCAGCTCCGCGGGCTCAACTGGCTGGCCCGGATGACGTCGTTGGGGCTGGGGGGCTGTCTGGCGGACGACATGGGCCTCGGCAAGACGATCACGCTCATCGCGCTGCATCTGCACCGGCAGACCGACGAGTCGGCGGCGGGCCCCACACTCGTCGTCTGCCCGACGTCCCTCATGGGCAACTGGCAGCGCGAGATCGAGAGGTTCGCCCCCGGCACGCCCGTCCGCCGCTTCCACGGGGCCCGGCGGAGCCTGGAGGACCTGGCCGACGGCGAGTTCGTCCTCACGACCTACGGCACCATGCGCCTCGACTCGGCCCGCCTGGCGGACGCTTCCTGGGGCATGGTCGTCGCGGACGAGGCACAGCACGTGAAGAACCCGTACTCGGACACGGCCCGGCAACTGCGGAAGATCGACGCACGCGCGCGTGTGGCGCTCACCGGCACCCCGGTGGAGAACAACCTCTCCGAACTTTGGGCGATCCTCGACTGGACGACACCGGGTCTGCTGGGCAGGCTCGGCACGTTCCGCAACCAGTACGCGAAGGCCGTCGAGGGAGGGCAGGATCCTGGGGCGGCGGACCGGCTCTCCCAGCTCGTGCGGCCGTTCCTCCTGCGTCGCCGCAAATCCGATCCCGGCATCGCGCCGGAGCTCCCGCCGAAGACGGAGACCGACCGGGCCGTGTCCCTCTCCAAGGAACAGGCGGGTCTGTACGAGGCCGTGGTCCGCGAGACCCTCGCGGAGATCGCGGGCGCCGACAGCATGGCGCGGCGCGGACTGATCGTGAAGCTGCTCACCGGGCTGAAGCAGATCTGCAACCACCCCGCGCAGTACCTCAAGGAGGACCGGCCGAAGATCGCCGGGCGCTCCGGAAAGCTGGAGCTGCTGGACGAACTGCTCGACACCATCCTCTCCGAGGGGGCATGCGTTCTGGTCTTCACGCAGTACGTGCGTATGGCCCGCCTGATCGAGCGCCATCTGAACGCGCGCGGTGTGCACTCGCAGTTCCTGCACGGAGGTACACCCGTTCCTGAGCGCGAGGCCATGGTCGAGCGCTTCCAGGAGGGCGAAGTGCCCGTCTTCCTGTTGTCGTTGAAGGCAGCGGGCACGGGCCTGAACCTGACGCGGGCCGAGCATGTCGTGCACTACGACCGCTGGTGGAACCCGGCCGTCGAGGCCCAGGCCACCGACCGCGCGTACCGCATCGGCCAGACGCGGCCGGTGCAGGTGCACCGGTTGATCGCCGAGGGGACGATCGAGGACCGCATCGCGGACATGCTGGTGCGCAAGCGGGAGTTGGCGGACGCGGTGCTCGGATCCGGGGAGTCGGCCCTCACCGAACTCACCGACGCGCAACTGGCCGACCTGGTGGAACTGCGAGGAGGCGCCCGATGAGCGATCCGTACGAGAACACTCCGGAGCGCGTTTTCGCCGCCCTGCCGCCCGCGCAGGGCCAGGGCTTCGCCCGGAGCTGGTGGGGACAGGCCTGGCTCAAGGCGCTGGAGGACGCCACGCTGGACCTGAAGCAGCTGAAGACGGGCCGTCGGCTCGCGCGCGCGGGAGCCGTGGGCGCCGTGTCGGTCCGCCCCGGGCGCGTCACCGCGGTGGTCAACGACCGGGACCACACGGCTCATCGCGCGGACGTCCTGCTCCAGGAGCTGTCCGAGGAGCAGTGGGACCGGTTCCTGGGCATGGCGGTCGAACGGGCGGGGCACATCGCGGCACTGCTCGACCGCGAGATGCCGCCGCATCTGGTCGAGGACGCGGCGACCGCCGGGGTCGAACTCCTGCCGGGGCTGGGCGATCTGGAGGCGGAGTGCGACTGTGACGCGTGGGACCACTGCGGTCACACCGCCGCGCTCTGCTACCAGGTGGCGCGACTGCTGGACCAGGATCCTTTCGTGCTGCTTCTCCTGCGCGGGCGCGGTGAGCGAGAACTGCTCGACGAGTTGCAGCTGCGCAGCGTCCCCCAGGCCGGGACCGTCGCGGTGCGACAGGAGACGTACGCGGGCGTGGACGCCGCCGAGGCCTACGCCGGGGGGGAGATCCTGCCGCCGCTGCCCGAGCCGCCCGCCGTGCCCGCGGAACCGGGCCAGCCGCCGTCGCTGGACACGGAGACCGATCCCGCGCCCGGGGTCGATCCGTCCGCCCTGGAGTTCCTGGCGGCGCAGGCCGCCCGTGAGGCGCACCGGCTGCTCGTCGACGCGCTCAGGGCGGGCCACGAACAGCGCCCCGCGGAGGCCGGACTGACGCCTGCGCAGGATGCCGTACGGCTGGCCTCGGGCAGGCCCGAGGTCTCGGTGGCCACTCGGCTCGCGGAAGGGTCGGGGCGCGACCGCGAAAGCCTGGCGCTCGCGGTTCGCTCCTGGGACTACGGGGGTGCGTCCGCACTCGACGTACTTGAGACGGACCGGCCGGCGGAGGGGGAAACGCTCGCACGCGCGCGTGCGGCCCTGGAGTCGGCCTGGGAGGAGCACGAACGGCCCGTCCTGCGCGCGTCCCGCGGCCGCTGGACCGTCGTCGGCGGACAGACCCAGCTCCGGCTGGGGCCGGACGGCCGCTGGTGGCCCTACCGCAAGGAACGGGGCCGCTGGGCTCCCGTCGGCCCGGCCTCCCAGGACCCGGCGACGGCACTGGCCCTGGCCGACGGGCGGGAGTGACACCAGACCGACGGACGGGAGGGGCACCGGGTCGCGGGACGGCGGGGCACAGGTCCGCGGGACAGGCAGGACCTGGCCCACGTCCACCGGATGAGCGCTGGACGCCCGGCGTTCATCCAGCGGACGTACGGCGTTCGGTGCGAGGGCGAAATCTGGCGACAGTCATCGAACTTGTGCACCAGGAGGCCCCATGTCCCCGTACGCCGCAGGCCGGCGCCGTGTCCACCGTTCCGTCGCCACGGGCGTGCCGCTCGCCGTGCTGGCCGCTCTCGTGGTGGCGGGTCCCGCGGTCGGCGCGCCCTCGGGGGACGCGCGGGTCACGGGCTCCGCGACGCTCGGCGACATCCCTCTCGGGGCGTTCAGCAACGGGCTGCTGACGGGCACCGTGGCCGAGGACCGGGGTGTGGACCTCGGTGGCATCGGGAGCGACATCTACCCGGCAGGCCGCAAGGGAGAGTTCTGGACCGTCACCGACCGTGGCCCCAACGGCCAGATCAAGGTGGACGGCGTGAAGCGCCGTACGTTTCCCGTGCCCGGCTTCGACCCGGCGATCGTGAAGATCCGGGTGTCCGGTGACTCGGTGAAGATACTGGACGCGATTGCGATCACCACCGGTTCGGGCAAGCCCGTCACCGGCCTGCCCAATCAGAAGGTACGCGACGAGGCTCCGTACTCCTACGACGCGAAGACCCCGCTCTCGTACGACCCGAACGGTCTGGACACCGAAGGGATCGTGCGCTCCAAGGACGGTAGTTTCTGGCTCGTCGACGAGTACGGGCCCTCGTTGGTCCACGTCTCCGCGCGCGGGAAGGTACTCACCCGGTACGTCCCGAAGGGGCTGAACCTGACCGGCGCGGGCTATCCGGTGGTCGAGGCGCTGCCCGCGGTCCTGCTGCACCGGAAGATCAACCGCGGCTTCGAAGGGCTCGCCCAGCTCCCGGACGGCGACCTGGTGCTGGCCGTGCAGAGCCCGCTGTCCCTGCCGGACACGGATGCGGGCGATGAGTCCTTGACCGCGCGTCTGCTGCGCTTCTCACCGAAGAAGCGGGCCGTCACCGCCGAGTACGCGTACCGGTTCGACCCGGTGGGCACGGTCGATCCGGGTGAGGACGACACCTCCGAGCTGAAGATCTCGTCCGTGGTGGCCGTGGGCCGCGACGAGCTGCTGGTGGAGGAGCGCACCGACAAGGCCGCCCGGCTGCAGGTGGTGAAGCTGAGCCACGGTGCCGACATCCTCGGGGACAAGTGGGACGACAGCACGACGTCGCCCTCCCTGGAGCAGTTGGAGGATCCCGCCGCAGCCGGTGTTCCCGTGCTGCGCAAGCGCCTTGTCGTCGACCTCGGAAAGGTGAACGGGGTACCCGGGAAGATCGAGGGCGTCGCGCGCGTGGACCGTGACACGCTCGCGCTGATCAACGACAACGACTTCGGGATGACGGACGGGACAGAGGCCTTCGACGCCCAGGGACGCCTGGTGGACAGCGGGATCGAGACCACTGTGACGTACGTACGCCTGCCGCGCGGGATCTGAACGGACGGCTTCGCTCGGCGTTTTCGCCCTCCACGCGTGCGTGAAGCACTCCGGACCGACTCCTGCCGCGCGCGTGGCTCACCTCAGCGGCTTGGTGAGCTTGCGGTTCCCCTCGGCTCCGTCGGCGGCCAGGCTGCACGCGACATTGTCGATGCCGACCTCGAAGCCCGCAGGGTCGGGGTACTGCACCAGCGTGCCGCGGACGGTGCCGGCGGGCTGCTTGGCCGCCTTGCTGTCCAAGGCGTCCCGGCAGAGGCCCGATGCCGCCTTCTTGAGGGCGGCATCGGTCGTGTACGCGCCTTCCAGTTCGGCCACCGTCACGACCTCGGCGTCGTGCTTCTGGTCGCACGGACGCTTCACCGCCTGGCCCGGCCGACCGCCGTCGATGTCGAAGCAGTCACCGGCCCGCAGCATGTAGTACGGCACCTCATCGCTCGCGAGGGACGGGAGGAGCGACTCCACACCGCTGGGCAGCTCGGACGGCACACCGGAGGGCAGGGAGGACGGCAGCTCGCTCGGGAGCCGCGACGGAACACTCAGCGAGGGCGACGGCGACCGGTCCTTGGTGGAGCTGCGCTCCGTCGGCGGCTTCTTGTCCGACGAGCCGTCATCACTGGTCATTACCAGGGCCACCGCGGACACCGCGCCGATCCCCAGGATCACGGCCAGCAGGAACAGGAGCGTCCTGCGGCGCCCACCGGAGCCGCCCGGCGGTCCGGGTGGCGGCGAAGACGGGGGAGGCTGCTGACGGCCTCCCCCTCCCCCGCCGTTCCACGGCGGACCACCACCTCCGGGGGGCGGTCCGTAACCGTCAGGAGGAGGGCCGAAGCCGCCGGGCGGGGGCGCGTACCCGCCACCACGGTAGGGCGGCGTGTTGTCCGGCGGCCGAGGAGGCTCGGGCGGTAAGGGCGGCGTGGCCATACCATCAAGAGTCGCCTCGAACCGGTCACGAAGCGACCCCTGCGCGGAACTTCATGCGGAACTTACTGCGTAACTTGTCACGGACGCATGGCGTGGACCGCATGTTTCCGGACGCTTCCGCGCAGAGGTCGTTCGTCGGCCCGGTACGCGGTCAGCCACGAGCCCCCAGCAAGTGGTCCATGGCCAGCTGGTCGAGACGCTCGAACGCCATACCGCGCGCGGCGGCCGCCTCGGCGTCGAAGCCCTCGAAGGAGGCACGGTCCGCGAGCAGCGCCTGGAGGCCGTCCGAGGCGGTGGGCTGCGCCAGTTCGTCCAGGCGCGAGACCCGCAGGGCTTCCTGGACCTCGGGGTCGGCCCGGAAGGCTGCGGTCCGCTCCTTCAGGATCAGGTAGTTGCGCATGCAGCCCGCGGCCGAGTCCCACACGCCGTCGTAGTCCTCGGTCCGCGGCGGCTTGAAGTCGAAGTGCCTCGGGCCCGCGTAACCGGCCGTCTCCAGGAGGTCGACCAGCCAGAAGGCGGAGCGCAGATCGCCCGCTCCGAAACGCAGGTCCTGGTCGTACTTGATGCCGGACTGGCCGTTGAGGTCGATGTGGAAGAGCTTGCCCGCCCACAGGGCCTGGGCGATGCCGTGCGTGAAGTTCAGCCCGGCCATCTGCTCGTGGCCCACTTCGGGGTTGACGCCGTACAGCTCCGGCCGCTCCAGGCGCTCGATGAAGGCCAGCGCGTGACCGACCGTCGGCAGGAGGATGTCGCCGCGGGGCTCGTTCGGCTTGGGCTCGATCGCGAAGCGCAGATCGTAGCCCTGGGAGGTCACGTACTCACCGAGGAGGTCGAAAGCCTCCTTCATGCGGTCCAGTGCGACCCGTACGTCCTTCGCGGCGCCGGACTCGGCGCCCTCACGGCCGCCCCACGCCACATAGATCTGGGCGCCCAGCTCGACCGCCAGGTCGATGTTGCGGATCGTCTTGCGCAGCGCGTAGCGGCGCACGTCCCGGTCGTTGGCGGTGAAGGCGCCGTCCTTGAAGACGGGGTGCGTGAAGAGATTCGTGGTGGCCATCGGCACGGTCATACCGGTCGTGTCGAGAGCCTGCCGGAAGCGCTTGATGTGCGATTCGCGCTCGGTCTCCGAGGACCCGAAGGGGATCAGGTCGTCGTCGTGGAAGGTCACTCCGTGGGCGCCGAGTTCCGACAGGCGCTGCACCGACTCGACCGGGTCGAGGGCGGCCCGGGTGGCGTCGCCGAACGGGTCCCTTCCCTGCCAGCCGACGGTCCACAGGCCGAAGGTGAACCTGTCCTCGGGGGTGGGCTGGTAGTTCATGCCGCGGCTCCTTGCTTGCTCCGACTATTTCGTCATGGCGCTTAACAAATTAGTATGCGGAGGCATCCCTGGGAAGAGACAAGATGTCCCGGAAGAGGGGCAGCGGGCGGAATCCGGGCTGTGCCACCCTGGACAAAACCCGAAAACACCAGGTCAGACCCCGCGGAGCCGCGGAAGAGGGAGAGCTCGATGTCAGCATCCGAGGGTCCGCTCGTCGTTGGCGTGGACACGTCCACCCAATCCACCAAGGTTCTGGTGGTGGACGTGGCCACCGGCAAGGTGGTGGCCAGCGGTCAGGCGCCGCACACCGTGTCCTCCGGGGCGGGCCGCGAGAGCGACCCGCTCCAGTGGTGGGACGCGCTGCGCGAGGCGCTGCGCCAGTGCGGGGACGCGGCCCGTGAAGCCGCGGCCGTCTCCGTCGCCGGCCAGCAGCACGGTCTCGTCACACTCGACGCCCAGGGCGCTCCGGTGCGTCCCGCGCTGCTGTGGAACGACGTGCGGTCGGCTCCGCAGGCCCGCCGTCTCGTGGAGGAGCTGGGCGGGCCGAAGGCGTGGGCCGAGCGCACCGGCAGCGTGCCGGGTCCGTCCATCACCGTCACCAAATGGGCGTGGCTCGCCGAGCACGAGCCCGAGTCCGTCCGCGCCACCGCGTCCGTGCGCCTGCCCCACGACTACCTCACCGAGCTTCTCACCGGGCTGGGCACGACCGACCGGGGCGACGCCTCCGGTACGGGCTGGTGGGCGTCCGGGACGGAGGCGTACGACGAGGAGGTCCTCGGCCACGTGGGGCTCGACCCTGCCCTGCTGCCCCGGGTGGTCCGGCCCGGCGAGGTCGCCGGAACCGTCCGCGACTCCGCCGATCTGCCCTTCTCGAAGGGCACGCTGGTCGCTCCCGGCACCGGTGACAACGCCGCCGCCGCGCTGGGCCTGGGGCTGCGCCCGGGCACCGCGGTGCTCAGCCTCGGCACGTCCGGCACCGTGTACGCGGTGTCGACCCGGCGGCCCGCCGACCCCACCGGAACCGTGGCGGGTTTCGCCGACGCACGGGGCGACTGGCTGCCGCTGGCCTGCACCCTCAACTGCACCCTCGCCGTGGACCGCGTCGCCGCCCTCCTCGGTATCGACCGCGAGGCCGTCGAGCCCGGTACGAGCGTGACGCTGCTCCCCTACCTGGACGGAGAGCGCACCCCGGCCCTGCCGCACGCCTCGGGCCTGCTGCACGGGCTGCGGCACGACACGACGGCGGGGCAACTGCTCCAGGCCGCGTACGACGGGGCGGTCCACTCGCTGCTCGGCGCTCTCGACCTGGTGCTCGACGAGGACGCGGACCGTTCCGCGCCGCTCCTGCTCATCGGCGGGGGCGCCCGGGGCAGGGCATGGCAGCAGACCGTACGACGGCTTTCGGGGCGTGCTGTTCAGGTGCCCGAAGCCAAGGAACTGGTCGCGCTCGGCGCCGCGGCGCAGGCCGCGGGAGTACTGACCGGCGAGGATCCGGCGGCGGTGGCCCGGCGCTGGAACACGGCACGCGGGCCGGTCCTTGAGGCCGGGGAACGGGACGAGGCGGCGCTCGCGCGGATAGCCGGGGTAATCTCCGACGCGGCCCCGCTGCTGGAGCGGGAGGCCGATCAACGCTGACGGCTTCGCCTCCGGGGAGCGGGGCCGGTTGCCACCGGCTCCCCGGGGCGCCAGCACGGACAGGACAGCCCCCAGGGGACCGGCCGGACGAGGACCGACTCAGGCACATGACCGCACCGCTCCACGAGGCCCACCCCAGTAGTCCCGGCCGACGGCTGCCCGATACGCAACAGGGCATGCGCCGCCGCAACCTCTCACGGGTACTGCACACCGTGAACGCCGACGGGCCGCTCTCCCGCGCCGCCGTCGCCTCGCGCATCGGCCTGACGCGGGCGGCCGTCTCGACCCTCGTGGACGAGCTGATCCGTTCCGGGCTCCTCGACGAGCTGGGCCCCGAGCGGCCGGGGAGGGTGGGGCGGCCCGGTTCGGCGCTGGCCCTGAGCGGACGCGGCCCGGCGGGGATCGGTGCGGAGATCGGCGTCGACCACCTCGCCGTGTGCGCGGTCGATCTGCGTGGCAAGGTGCGTGCGCGGGTCGTGCGGCACTGCACCAACCGCGGCCGTGCGCCCGAACCCGTGCTGAGTGAACTGACCGTGCTGGTACGCCGGATCGTCGCCGAGGCCGACCAGGAGGGGCTGTGGCCTGCAGGTCTCGCCGTCGCCGTGCCCGGTCTGGTGGCGCGCGACGCCCGCACCGTGGTGCGCGCCCCGAACCTCGGCTGGCTCGACACGGACCTCGCACCCCTGCTGCCGGACGTACTGCCGCTGACTGTCGACAACGAGGCGAACTTCGGCGGGCTGGCCGAACTCTGGCTCAACGAGGACGCACCGCGCGACTTTCTGCACGTCTCAGCGGAGATCGGCATCGGCGGAGCCGTGGTCGTGGACGGGCGGCTGCTGCGCGGGACGCGTG
The DNA here is from genome assembly GCF_044328075.1 of Streptomyces sp. NPDC017991. Classification (NCBI taxonomy): domain Bacteria; kingdom Bacillati; phylum Actinomycetota; class Actinomycetes; order Kitasatosporales; family Streptomycetaceae; genus Streptomyces; species Streptomyces sp. NPDC017991. Next base: position 102,117 of record NZ_JBIRGP010000008.1, read on the forward strand.
GCTTCGCGGGCGAGTTGGGGCATGTGCCGGTGCGGCCCGAGGGACCCGCGTGCGCGTGCGGCGGGCGCGGCTGTCTGGAGCAGTACGCCGGTGAGGAGGCCGTGCTGCGCGCGGCCGGCCTGGAACCGGGCGAGGACCGGGTCGGGCTGCTGGCCGAGCACGCCGCGGGAGGCGACAAGAACGTACGGCGGGCCCTGCGCGACGCCGGTACCGCGCTGGGCATCGCGCTGACGGGCGCGGTCAATCTGCTGGACCCGCAGGCCGTCGTGCTGGGCGGGGCACTGTCCGGGCTGGCGCCCTGGTTGCTGCCCTCGCTGGAGCGGGAGCTGGCCCGCAGGACGGCGGGTCCCGCCTGCCCGGTGTCGATCTCCCGACTCGGCCCGGAGGGCCCGCTGCTGGGCGCCGCGCACTCCGTCGTGCGGGCTGTGCTCGACGATCCGGCGGCGGTGGGGCGCGGGGCGTAGGCGCCCCCACAAGCGGACGACGAGCGACAAGTGGGCGAGAAGCCGACGTTACTGTAATCACCCTTCCGGGTGGCCGAGTTGTCCACAGTCACAGTGCTGTCCACGGACCCGGGCGGGCCTCTCCTCCCCAACCGGCAAGACCCGTACCGTGTTTCACGTGAGGACGCGCGACTACGGGTCTCCGCACGAAACCGGCGCAGCCCTGGCTCGTTGAGCCCTGTCCCCACGGCTTGAACAGCATCCGCCGTCTTGACCGCATCCACCGTCTGAACCGCATCCACCGTCTGAACCGCATCCGACGTCCGAACCGCAGCCGCCGTCCGTTCCAACCGCCGTCCCGAGGCTCGTGCGTGTCCCGCCCCGCCGAGCACATCGTCCCTCCGAGAGGAAACCTGTGGACCGAGCCACGTACCTGCCAGCCACCCTGCCCAGCCGGCGGCGCCTGCTCCAGAGTGCGGCCCTCGCCACGCTCTCCACCGCACTGCTCCCCACCATGCGGGCGGGCGCGGCGCCGCGGGGCCTCGACTACCCGCAGTCCGAGTGGTCCCCGGCGAGCACGTCCAACTACACGGTGGCCAACCGTCCGACGAGCCACCCCGTCGACTTCGTCGTCATCCACGTGACCCAGGCGACGTACTCGGACACCCTCGCCATCTTCCAGAACCCGAAGAAGCAGGTGTCCGCGCACTATGTCGTCAGGTCCGCCGACGGCCACATCGCTCAGATGGTGCGCGAACGCGACATCGCCTGGCACGCGGGGAACTGGGACTACAACACGCGCAGCATCGGGATCGAGCACGAAGGCTGGGTGGACAAGCCGGAGTACTTCACCAACGCCCTGTACGAGGAGTCGGCGAGACTCACCGCGGCGATCTGCACCAAGTACGCGATCCCCAAGGACCGCTCACACATCCTCGCGCACTACGAGGTACCGGGCAGCGACCACACCGACCCGGGCCCGCACTGGGACTGGACGCGCTACATCAGACTCGTCAACTTCGCCTGAGGGAAGGGAGACGTGCACGAGTGGAGCCTGCATGTAAATGTGCACGTGAACGTTGGCGTGGGCGTGGGCGTTCGGACGGACCGCGACGCTTGTCCGTGTCCGCCGCCCGAGTGACGATGTCACCAGCCGCGTCACGTCCAGTCCCATCGCTTTACGGGAGGCCGGGTTGACCGATCCATGGGTGGCCCTGAGTCCGGGCGCCGACCCTGTCGAGCGGGTTCGCGTGTTGCGCCGCGCCCACGAGACGTTCACCGAGGCGGGTACGGTCTCGCGACCGGTGCGGTCCGTGGTCGCCGACTCGTGGCGGCGTTCGGCACGGGCCGGCGTCGGACCGGACGGCTCCGCGCGTGTGGACCTCACCGACGGAGACCTCGGGTCGTATCGGGCCGAGCACCCGTTGGCGGCGGTGATGCCGCTGTTCCGTGAACTCATGGGCACGTTCGCGTCGGACGGCGAGCACCTCCTCGCGGTCTGCGACGCGCAGGGCAGACTCCTGTGGGTGGAGGGCCATCCCGGCACCCGGCAGAAGGCGGACGGTATGAACTTCGTACCAGGTGCGCGGTGGGCGGAGTCCGCCATGGGCACGAACGCCCCGGGTACGGCGGTCGCGCTCGACCGGCCGGTGCAGGTGTTCGCGGCGGAGCACTTCACCCGGCGCGTCCAGCTGTGGACGTGCGCGGCGGCTCCGGTGCACGATCCGCGCACGGGACGGCTGCTCGGCGCCGTCGACATCACCGGCGGGGACGGGCTGGCGCATCCGCACAGCCTGGGGTTCGTGCAGGCCGTCGCGCGCGCCGCCGAGTCCCAGCTGGCGCTGCTCACCCCGGTACCGGTCGCCACCGACGCCCTGCAACTGACCGCTCTGGGCCGGGACGAGGCCCTCCTCGTGACGGGCGGCCGCAAACTGCGCCTGAGCCGCCGGCACAGCGAGCTCCTGGTGCTGCTGTCCCGGCATCCGGACGGCCTGACGGGCGACGAGCTGCTGTGCGCCCTGTACGAGGACGAGTCGGTGACACCGGTGACGCTCCGCGCGGAACTGGCCCGCCTGCGTCGGCTGCTCGGGGCCGGGGTCCTCGGTTCACGGCCCTACCGGCTCGCCGTTCCGGTCGAGTCCGATGTCGCGGTCGTGGAGCGCAGACTCACCGTCGGCGCGATCACGGCGGCTGCGGCGGCGTACGCCGGTCCGTTGCTACCCGGTTCCCAGGCCCCGGCGGTGGTGCGGCTGCGCCGACGGCTCGCGGACGGACTGCGCGCGGCCCTCGTCTCCGGTGGTGACCCCGACCTGCTGGCGTGCTGGGCCCGAGCGTCGTGGGGTGAGGACGACCTGGATGTATGGAGGGCGCTTGCCGCCGTCCGCCCGACGGCTCCGATACGGACGCGACTGGCAGAACTGGAGGCGGAGCAGTCCGCGTACCCGTGGCGGGCACGGCACTGACGATCACGACCAGGTCAGCCACGCAACGTATCTGCAACCTCCCCGTCCCTACGCTCGCCGCGAGAGCTGTCCAACGGCAGGCGGCCCTTCCTCGGGAGGCAGAGCACATGACCCGTTACGCGGCGCCCGGCACCGAAGGCGCGATCGTCTCCTACCAGTCGCGGTACGACCACTTCATCGGCGGCGAGTACGTGGAGCCCGCTCGTGGACGGTACTTCGAGAACCCGAGTCCGGTGAACGGGCAGCCGTTCACGGAGATCGCGCGGGGCACGGCCGAGGACGTGGAGCGGGCCCTGGACGCGGCGCACGCCGCCGCACCCGCCTGGGGCCGCACGTCGGTGACCGCGCGGGCCGACATCCTGCTCAAGGTCGCGGACCGGATGGAAACGAACCTGGAGAAGCTCGCGGTCGCGGAGAGCTGGGAGAACGGCAAACCGGTCCGGGAGACCCTGGCCGCCGACATCCCCCTCGCCATCGACCACTTCCGCTACTTCGCGGGGGCGATCCGTGCGCAGGAGGGGTCACTCGGCGAAATCGACGACGACACGGTGGCGTACCACTTCCATGAGCCGCTGGGCGTCGTGGCGCAGATCATTCCGTGGAACTTCCCGATCCTCATGGCGGTGTGGAAGCTGGCGCCGGCACTCGCGGCGGGCAACGCCGTCGTGATCAAGCCCGCCGAGCAGACCCCGGCGTCCATCCACTACTTGATGAGCCTGATCTCGGACCTGCTGCCGCCGGGCGTCGTGAACATCGTCAACGGCTTCGGTGTCGAGGCGGGCAAGCCGCTGGCGTCCAGCGCGCGGGTGGCGAAGGTCGCGTTCACCGGCGAGACCACGACTGGGCGGCTGATCATGCAGTACGCCTCCGAGAACATCAAACCGGTCACGCTCGAACTGGGCGGCAAGTCGCCGAACATCTTCTTCGACGACGTATGCGCGCGGGACGACGACTTCCGGGACAAGGCGCTCGAAGGTTTCACGATGTTCGCGCTGAACCAGGGCGAGGTGTGCACCTGTCCGTCCCGGGCGCTCGTCCAGCAGGGCCACTACAGCGAGTTCCTCGACGCGGCGGTCGCCCGGACCGAGCTGATCAAGCCCGGTCATCCGCTCGACACCGAGACGATGATCGGCGCTCAGGCCTCCAACGACCAGCTGGAGAAGATCCTCTCCTACCTGGACATCGGCCAGCAGGAAGGCGCCAAGGTACTGACGGGCGGTCACCGTATCGAGTACGACGGCGAGTTGGCGGGCGGGTACTACGTACAGCCGACGATCTTCCAGGGCGACAACAGGATGCGCATCTTCCAGGAAGAGATCTTCGGTCCCGTCGTGTCCGTCACCTCGTTCACGGACTTCGACGACGCCATCGAGCTCGCCAACGACACGCTGTACGGACTCGGTGCCGGCGTGTGGACACGGGACATGAACACGGCGTACCGCGCGGGGCGCGCGATACAGGCGGGCCGGGTGTGGACGAACTGCTACCACGCGTACCCGGCGCACGCGGCGTTCGGCGGCTACAAGCAGTCGGGTATCGGCCGCGAGAACCACAAGATGATGCTGGAGCACTACCAGCAGACGAAGAATCTGCTGGTGTCGTACTCGCCGAAGAAGCTCGGCTTCTTCTAAACGCATGAGGCGCCTGACATGGGCTTTCGCCCGTCAGGCGCCTCTCGCGCAGCCCCCTCCGGGCCGAGCCCGGCTTGCGCAGATCCGGAGGATCTTGTGAGTGCGGGCGGCCGTGAGGTCGTGGGTCCGTCCTGGCAGCGCCGGCGACAGCCACACAATCTCACCCGCTGGGTCCGTGACGGCCTGCACGTTCACTCCGTGCCGCTTGTGTTTCGGGAAGTAGTCGTCCCTGCCGTCGCCGACGCGGTCGCACTCTGCGAGCGTGCCGTCCAGGAGGACGAAGTCCGGGTCGTGTGCGCGCAGTGTCTTCAGCAGGCCCGGCGCCTGCTCGGCGAGCAGAGCGGTGACCGCGGTGACGTAGGCGTGGGCAGTGCCGACGGATATCCCGAAAGCCGCGGCGGTACGGGCGAGGGTGTCGTGGCGGTGCAGGTACACGAGTGCGACCGGCGCACGGCGGTGCGGCGGGAGTTTGCATCGCCGGTCATCCTCGCGGGTGACGATAAGCATGGTGACCCACTCGACCAGGGCGTGGGGCAGGTCGAGTGCGGCAGGATAGGGAAGCAACGGGGCTCCTGTGCTGCTGAGTTGAGACGTCGAACACCTCCCTCAAAGGCACGGGAGCCCTGTCCGTTGCGCACCCCGACTCCACACCGCCCCGTGACCCGATCAGCGGCCACGCTGAAAAGGCTCAGTGACTACATAGGGCTGCGGCCGTGCTGCTGAGGGCTGCGAAGTCGGCGTGCGCGGTCTCGATGGCCTCGGGGTATGCCTGGGTCTTCTCGTGCTCGGCCAGCGCCGGGTAGACGCTGGAGAGGCTGGGGCTGTGCCCCTTGCGGCGGCCGATGGGAATGAGCAGGCCGGGCTGGATGTCCTGGACTGTCTCGCCGTTCGCGCGGCGCCGGAGCATGGCGTGGAGCATGTCGTCGGTGATGACGGGGGGCCTCCGCGGTAGCCCTGGCGGGGTGCGGCGTCTTTCGATGAGTGCCTGTCGCTTGCATCTCGCTGACGTGGAGGACTACGGCCACGCCGTCTCGCACACGTCGATCAGCACCTTGCCGACGGCGCCGCCCTCGACGGCGGCGTGAGCCTCGGACGTCTGCTCGAGCAGGTAGTGATGCACGGGCAGACCGTGCTCCTCGCCGACACCGAAGGCGCCGTCGGCCAGCGCTGCGGTGATGTCCTCGGCTGCCGCGCGCAGTGCCGACCCTCCGACGGTGTAGAGCAGCACCCACTGGAAGCGTGCGTTGGTGGACAACGCCTGCCCCACGCCGAAGGCGACCTCGCTGCCGCCTTCGCTGGCATAGATCGCGATCGTCGCGCGGGGCCGGATCACCTGGAGGTCGAGGCGCAGGTTCTGCGCGGGGGCCACCTCGACGACGATGTCGACACCGTCAGGAGCCAGGTCACGGATGGCCGTGACCGGGTCGCCCTCGCGGTAGTTGACGGTGTGTCGGGCGCCGGCCGCCTTCGCGAGCGTGGCCTTCTCGTCGCTGCTCACCGTGCTGATCACGATGGCGCCGGCCCACCTCGCGAGCTGGATGGCCGCGTTGCCGACCGCGCCGGCTCCCCCCGCGACGAGCACGGTTAGGCCGGCCAGCGTACCCGGGGCGAGCCGCTCGGGGCCGTCCTCGGACGTGGTCAGCGCACGGTGAGCGGTGACGGCGGGGACGCCCAGCGCGGCACCCACGTCGAACGACGAGGTGTCGGGAAGCGTGGTGACGTTGTCGACGGGCAGCACCACCAGCTCCTGCGCCGTGCCCCCTGGACGGGCGTGCTGCGCGAGCATCGTCCAGACCCGATCGCCGACCGCGATGTCGGTGACGCCGGAGCCGACGGCGTCGACCACACCGGCACCGTCCTGGCCGGGCACGATCTCGGGAAAGGTCATCTTGCCAAAACCGCCGGAGCGAAACTTCCAGTCGGTGGGGTTGACCCCGGCGCGGACGATCCGCAGCCGGACCTCGCCCGGCCCGGGGTCCGCGGCCGCCCGCTCGACCAGGTCGAGCACGGAGGAGTTGCCGCTCTGGGTGTAGACGACGGCGCGCATCAGCTGTTGCTCAGTTCCGGGCCGTCGGCGTGGCCCTTGACACGATGCCGCGAGTTGCGTGGTGTTGCCATCGGCTTAGCCTCAATATCGTTCAGTCGGTGGATTTGGATGGTGATGTGCGGGCTGTGTTCGGGTTGGGGCCGACGTGACTGGTGGGAGCGTTTCGCTGCGCATATCAGGACTTTGCGTTTGACGACTCGGGGGTGGGAGCGCTTTCGGCGTGGTGGGTTGAGGTGTTGGGTGAGTCGTCAGATGGCGTGACTCTGCTGACGCCTCACCACGTCGACGAGGACTGAGCCGAGGACCTCAAGGAAACCTGACGGCAGTCACGCCGGGGGGCTTGGCGTGCCGAAGGCCGCCCCGATGAGGGCTCCACCGTCCACTGGCGTCACCGACCCCGTGACGAATCGTGAGTTCGGCGACACGAGCGTCGCAGCCATGTTCGCGAACTCGCGCGGATCCCCGATGCGTCCCAGCGGCACCCTGTTCCCCAGTCGATCCTTGGAGAGCTCCGGCTGCCTGTCGATCATCTTGTCGACGAGCTGTATGTCGAACAGCCCAGCCATCAAGGTGTTGACGCTGATGTTGTGTCGCCCGACTTCGAGGGCCAGTGTCTGGGCGTAGCCGATCACGGCTGACCACACGGTCACTGGGGCTGCCATGTTGACGGCCGGTCGTTGAACGACCGCAGAGACGACGTTGAGGATGCTGCCGCCTTCGGTGGTCATATAGGGCAGCGTGGCTCGCACGGACCTCACCACGTAGTAGAAGTGCCGCTCGAATGCCGTCACCCAGACGTCGTCAGTCAGCTCCGAGATGGGTCGAATGGGCGGCCCACCGTCGTTGGTGACGAGGACGTGCACGGCTTCTCCGAACCGAGCGACCGTCGAAGCCGTGACCCGGCCGATGTCGTCCGCATTCGAACAGTCGGCGGCCAGCCCCAGGACCTTGCCCTCTCCGTGCCTGCGAGAAAGTTCTTCAGCGGCCGCGGCGGCCTTCTCCGCACGTCGTCCGAAGATCGTCACGAAGGCGCCTTCGTTGAGCAATCGATCGGCGATCGCGAAGCCCACCCCGTCGCTTCCGCCGCCGACGATGGCTACCTTGCCTGTCAGCCCAAGGTCCATCAGTTGACTCCGATCGAGGTCAGGAACGATTCGGCATTCCCGTGGAAGACGTCGTCGAGGACGTCCGGCGCGAAGCCCTGCTCCTGCCACTCCCGGACCAACTTTTCATGGCTGAGCATCGGGTAGTCGGCGGCAAAGAACACCTTCTCGCGGAGCCGTTTGCCGATCTCGCGCTTGAGCTCCTCGGGGTAGTAGCGCGGCGACCAACCGTGCAGCTCCATCCAGACGTTGGCCTTGTGCAGCACGATCGCGATCATCTCCGACTGCCACGGCCACGCCACCCGCGCCGCGATCACGTTCAGGTCCGGATAGCGCGCCGCGATCCGGTCGACGTAACGCGGGTGACAGCTCTCGAGCTCGAGGCCCATGCCGCCACGCATCCCGGCGCCGTTCGCTGACATGCCCACGAGCATCAGCACGGGACGGTTGGCCTCGACGCACAGGTTCAGGCACTCCTCCCACTCCGGCTGGTCCGGCGTCCCAGCCGCAGAGAACGGGTGAAGTCCCATCCCGACCAGGCCCGGACCGTCACTGAGGCAACGCTCCAGCTCCCTGACATGGTCGGGCCGTGTCGGATCGATCCCGATCCAGTTGCCGAGCACCACGTCGGAGTGCGCGCGCGTGTAGTCGAATGCGTAGTCGTGCTGGTCCCGCATCGCACCGACGTCCATCTTGTAGGTGTACGCGAGGTCGAGCATCACCTTGGTGTTGGCCTGGCGGAACTGGGCCGCTTGCTCCTCCTCGCTGACGAAGGTCATGTCCCACTTGAAGTAGTCACGTACCGCTTCCCGGGTCTCACTGGTCTCGAAAGGGCTGCCCTTCCAGCCTTGCTCGGTCCCCCAGTGGGAGTGGAAGTCGATCAGACGGGGCGGTGTGGTCATCGTGCTGTTCCTTCGGAGGTGGCCGCTGCCTTGCGTCGTGTCTCGACCTCGTCGGTGAGGTCGCGTTTGAGGACCTTGCCGGTGGGACCGAGGGGGAAGGTGTCGAACAGCTCGAGGTGTTGAGGGAGCTTGTACTTGGCGACCTCGTCCTTCATGAAAGCGATGAGGTCCTCCAGGGTGGGCTCCGCGCCGGGCCGGGGGATGACGCAGGCGCAGGTGTTCTCACCGAAGTAGTCGTCGTGGATGCCGATCACGGCGGCATCGGCGACGTCGGGGTGCCTGACCAGAATCTCCTCGAGCTCTCGGGGCCAGATATTCGCGCCGCCATGGATGATCATGTCCTTGGACCGACCCGAGATGGTGAGCCTGCCGTTGGCGTCGAGGTGACCGCGGTCGCCAGAGCGAAACCAGCCGTCGGTGGTCCAGCTCTCCCTGTTCTTGTCCGGGTTGCGGTAGTAGCCCACGCAGATGGTGGGACCGTTCTTCACGATCTCGCCCTCGATGCCGGTGGGCGCGTTTGCATCGTCGGAATCAAGGACGCGGACCTGCATGAACTCATAGGGCCGACCGACCGTGCCGACCGATTCCCCGTAGGGCTCGTCGGGATCGGTGCACGAAGTGACACCGCTCTCGAGCATGCCGTACAGGTCGATGACCGGGCAGCCCAACTGCTCGTTGGCCTCCCTCAGCACCTCGACCGGTGTGGACGACCCGCCGGTCTGGACGAAGCGCAGCGACGACAGATTCCTGCTGCCGAGGCTCTCGTCCCTCAAGATCGCGAGGAGAGCCGTCGGCGCGGTGAGGAACGACGTCACCTGGTGGCGTTCCACCAGGTCCAGCAGCGCGGTCGGTGAGAACTTCTCCATCAACACGCCTCGAGCCCCGGCGTTCGCCACCTGAACGATGGTGCCGAAACCAGCATTCAAGCCTACGGGGAGGAAAACGAGGAGGGTGGCATCGCCGTCGATGCCCCTCTCCTCGCTTTCACGGCGAGTCATGTAAAGCGTGGTGTTGGCGGTGTGCATCACGGCCTTGGGCTCACCGGTCGTTCCCGAGGTGAACGCGATCCGCATGACGTCGTTGGCGTCGGCAGGCCGATCCGGCGCCGGGTCGGCAGGGTCCAGGTCACGACGAAGCTGGTCCAGGCTGACCCAGGTGTCCTTGTCGAGTGCGGTCGGGGACTCGCCGGTGGTCACCGCCACCGTGTTGACCAACTCCGGAAGCCGGTCGCGGATCCCGTCGATCATCTCGGTGTAGTCAAAACCCCGGAACCGGTCCGGCACCACGATGGTGTGTGCTTCGGAGAACCGGAGGATGAACTCGATCTCACGCGCCCGGTAGTCCGGCGGGAACTGACAGAACACCGCACCCAAGCGGACGACAGCGGCCAGCACGAACACGAATTCGATCCGGTTCGGCAGTTGCACCGCCAGCACATCTCCCCGCCCGACACCCCGCCGGGCCAGACCCGATGCCACCTCGCCACTGATCTGCCACACCTCACCCCAGGTCACCTCCGAGTGATCGTCAACATAGGCGACCTCGTCCGGGAACTGATCAGCGTTGCGCCTGAAGGCATCAGCCAAAGTCTCCTCCGACCAGTAGCCCGCTGCGGTGTACTTCTCAATCAGCTCCGGCGTGAGGAGTGTGTCCTTCCGGGTGATGGCCATGAGGTCTCCTTCGATGGATACCTGTCCATCGACGACCCGAGCGGGCCGCGAGGACACTTACTGACGTCTTTATCATTAAGTAGCTCACGACTATGCCCAGGTGCCGCGCGAGTGTCAAGGCACACGAGGCGAGCCCGCCCTCGGCCGCGTCCTCACGCAACCACTGCCCGCAGACCGAGCGCGGTGGGCGGGATGCTCGGGGCTCGACGTGCGTCAGTCGCTGTCGCCGACGGAGTCGGGTTCAGCGTCGAGGGCATCGAGGACCGCGTCGCCGTTCGCCTTTGCCCATTCGGTCAGCACGTGAATCGGTTCGAGCAGCGTCGCTCCCAGTGGTGTCAGCTCATACTCGACGCGGGGCGGCACCTCGGCGTAGGCGTGACGGCGGACGAGTCCGTGCGCCTCCAGCCGCCGGAGCGTCTGCGTGAGCATCTTGCGCGAAATGCCGCCGATCAGCTCGACCAGCTCACCATGTCGAACCCGGCCGTCGCTGAGGCCGTAGAGCACGACCGCGGTCCACTTGTCGGCGAGCAGCTCGACCGTCAGACGCGCCGGGCAGTCGGCGAGGAAGCCGTCGCCGGGTTCAAAACGGCTCATGGTTCCTCAGGTACCTATGAGTTCCTGTGGCGAACATAGGCTGTCTGCTCCCCTTCCCATTCCACTTGCGGGAGAGTCATGCGAGTCATCACCCAGCAGGAGTTCGGCGGTCCCGAGGTGCTCACCGTCGTGGACGCGCCCGAGCCCCAGCCCATCCCGACCGAGGTCCTCGTCCGCGTCAAGGCGATCGGCCTGAACCCGTTGGACACGCGCATGCGCGCCGGCGAGTTTCCCGTGCAGCTGCCGTTCACCCTCGGCTGGGACATCAGCGGCGTCGTCGAGAAGGCGCCCCACACGTGGCGACTCAAGCCCGGCGACGAAGTGTTCGGGATGCCGCTGTTCCCGCGGATGGTGAGCGGGTATGCCGAGCTCGTGGCGGCGCCCGCGCTGCACCTGGCACACAAGCCGGCGGCGCTCTCGCACGTCGAAGCCGCGGCGCTGCCGTCCGTCGGACTGACGGCATGGCAGGGCCTCGTCGACCTTGCCGACGTGACCGCGGGCGACCGCGTCCTGGTCCACGGCGGTGGCGGCGGGGTCGGCCACGTCGCGATCCAGATCGCGAAGGCACTCGGCGCGCACGTGATCACGACCGCCAGCGGGAGCAAGCGGGAGTTCGTCGAGGAGCTCGGCGCCGACGAGGTGATCGACTACACGGCCGTCGACTTCGCCGAGGCGGCTCGCGACATCGACGTCGTGCTCGACACGATTGGTGGTCACACCGTCGAGCGGTCGATCGCGGTGCTCCGCCCAGGCGGTCATCTGCTGACAGCGGTAGAGGACGACGATCCGGAGCTCGCCATCCGGTGCGAGGCAGCCGGCATGCGCTTCAGCGGCATCGTGGTCGACCCCGATCCGGTCGGCTTGCGCGGTCTTGTCGAGCTCGTCGAGCAGGGCAGCCTTCGAGTCCACGTGCAGGAGACGTTCCCCTTCGAGCGCGTCGTCGATGCGCACCGAGCGCTCGAGAGCGGCCACCTCCAGGGCAAGCTCGTCCTCACCGTCTGACTCCTCCATGCGGCCACGCGTGAGCGAGGCATCATGGAGGGAGCGCGCGGCTATGAGTTCCGCAGCAGCGCGTCCACGAGCTGCCGCGGTTCGTCGAGCATGATGTCGTGACCACGGTCGATGGTGCGGAAGTTCCACGACGGGTCACCCTCCGAGGCGTTCCCGGTCGTCGCTGCAGGGGTTCTCGTATCCTGCGTCGCCGCTCGAGCCACACGCGCTCAGTGGGGCCACGACTGCGGCCGCGAACACGCCCGTGCGGTGGCGAATTGAAAGTCTGTTAATGATCTTGCCCCTTTGGGGATCTGGCCCAGTGTCGGCCGCCGCAAGCGCCGCCTCACCTGATCCAGATGACCGCTGAGATCGCCTGGGCTCGACCGTTCGGCGCGGGCGTCGGAAGCCAACGGATAACTTACTGACGCTCGCGTCATCGAGTGATGGCGCGACTTTGCCCGCACCCGGCATCGGTGTCAAGGGCCGTCCGGCAAATACTGACGACAGCATCAGTTCATGCGGGACAGTGTGGCTACCGTGCCTCGGTGCCCCGTGGCGAGGAGCGCGAGAGCGTTCACATCGGGGATCTCGGACACCGCCCACTCGTGCGTCCCCGACGCGATCACGGTTTGCGCTCGGGGCGTGACGGGCCATGTGGCCTCGCTCCCGCCGACCGCAGGATCGATGACAGTACGCTGATCCCCATGCCCACGCAGAAAGCGCGCAACGCCGAGACGCGGCGACGGTTGCTGTCCGCAGCCCGGGAGGTGTTCGCCGAGAAGGGCTACGCTCATGCCAGCGTTGCCGATGTCGTGAAACGCGCCAGCCGCGCACACGGTTCGTTCTACCTGCATTTCACCAACAAGGAGGCGGTGCTGCAGGCGCTGCTCGAGGACGCGATGGCTCGGTTGTCGCTTGATTCCAAGGCCTTGTGGCGGTGGGACGAGTCCGAGTATGGCGTGCACAAGACCGTCCGCAGGTTCATCGAAGCGTACGGCGAAGATCGAGATCTTTGGCTGCTCCTCGATCAGCGCAGCACCCTGGAATCGACCTTCAAGAAGTTGAGCGACCAATGGTTCCACCAGCTCGCGACGGGCATCATGCACGGCATGGCTTCCGCCGGGACCCCTGCACTGATGCCGGGTCTTGATGCCGAGATTCTTGCGCAGCTCCTCGCTGGCATGCTCTCCGACAGCACCCGCGCCCTTTACCAGGAAGACCCCAGTTGGACGCCTGATGAGTTGGCGAATGAGATCTCCACGATCTGGTCGCTCACACTCGGATACGACCAGGTGTCCTCCTCGCCCGCGGACCACGCGTAGGCGCGACGCACCATCTCGCGGATGGCCGTGCCGCTGAGCGGCCTCCTCAGGGTTACCGAACCGTCCAGCCGATCTTGCGGACGTACGCCCGCCGCAGATGGTGGATGTCGTGCAGGCTCTCGGTGGGATCGGAGTCGATGCGGGCCAGTGACCACGGCGTTGACGCGCACCGCCGCGATCGACCCACTCCTCCGGTTGGGCCGCGTCGTCGCCTCCGGTGCGCCCTTCACCGCGAAGAACCCGCCGTAGCCATTGACCGCGGCTGCCGGTCTTGACGCTGATCCGGCAACCAGTAGGCCCGATCGTCAGCGTGCTCGACCATCACTGGCTGTTCTGGCACTGACTGTTCTGGTTGCCCGCGATCATCATGGCGATCGCCGCCGTCGCGGCATGCTTCGTGGTGCCGAAGTCTTGGCCAGCACGACTGGCAAGATCGGCATGGCACCTGCCGCGCTTCTGTCCTCCCGGCTCGTGCGTCTGCTGCCAGTGGCTCAGAGATGGCAGCAGGTGAGGCTGGGCGTCGGAACGAACGCTGGGCCCGTTCGGTGCTGCGGCGGCCATCGCGGCGACCTGGGTCGCTATCGAGGAGCGCTCCGAATCACCATTGATCGACATGAGGATGATGCGACTGCCGAGCCGTGTGGACCACGAACCTCGTGGCGCTGCTGGTCGGGTTCGGCATCTGCACTTCATCGGCTTCGCCCCGCAGTTCACGTAGACCCCAACATCGGCCTGATACGGATTCGGTGCGTCGATCACCGTGGCAGGCGTCATGCGAATGCCCACCAAAGCGACGATGTTTTCCGTCGGCCTGTTCTCGGGCCCGATCGTCCGGCTGATCGGCCCGAAGTCGGTGGTCGTGATCGGCAACCTGATCTCCGCGCTGGCGGTGGCGATGCTTGCCTTCGCGCACCGTCAGGTGCGGTAAGGCTGCATCGCCAACCTGATCGTGGCGGCCGTCCCGTCCGCGAGCGGACAGGGCGACGAGCCGGATGAACACCAACATTCGGTGGATCGGTGGATCGGTGGATCGATCGGATGGGCGGTCGTGGTGAGCTTCGTCACCACAGCGGTCTTCCCGAACGGTTAGCCCCATGAGCCGGGTCGCACGCACGAATGCATGGCCCTGGCCGCGGCACAGGCGATCGCCGCCGTAGTCGCTGTGCTGATCCCGGGGAGGTCCCGACCGGACATCGAGGAGCGCTTCATCGCTGAGCTTGCCAGAACGTCACCCCCTCAACATACTGACATTGATATCATTAAATGATTCAAGCCTCACTGACATAGAAGAGGACTGACGATGTCTCTGACGACACGCGAGTGGCACTTCATGCAACGACCTGTCGGGCTCCCTGCTCCCGAAACCTACAAGCTGGTCGAGCGTGACCTGCCGGCGCTGCAGCCAGGTCAGTGTCTGGTGAAAAATCTTGTCCTCTCGGTCGACCCCTACATGCGGCCGCGGATGGATGACGTGCCGTCCTACGTCCCCCCGTTCGAGCTCGGGGAGGCCCTGACCGGCGGCGCCGTCGGCGAGGTCATCGAGACGCGGAGCGATGATGTTCCTCTGGGCTCCTGGCTCGTGCATCAAGCCGGCTGGCGAGAGCATGCAGTGGTGGACGCCAAGGCGGCTCGCGTCGTCGACAAGGGTCGGTACCCGAGCTCCTACTATCTTGGCGTCCTGGGAGGGCCCGGCTTCGCAGCCTTCGTCGGACTCTTCCACGTCGCAGGCTTCCGCCCCGGGGACTCTGTCTTCGTCTCCGGCGCGGCAGGTGCCGTCGGCAGCATGGTGGGGCAGTTCGCCTCGCTGTCCGGCGCCAAGCGAGTCGTCGGGAGCGCAGGGAGCATCGAGAAGGTGAAGTACCTTGTCGACCAGTTGGGATACGACGCGGCGTTCAACTACAAGGCTGCTCCCGTGCTGAAGCAGTTGCAGAGCGCGTTTCCCGAGGGACTCGACGTCTACTTCGACAACGTGGGGTCGGATCACCTGGCCGCAGCGGTCGACGTGCTCAATGACTACGGGCGGGTGGCGGTGTGTGGAACCATCTCGACCTACAACGCGGCCGAACCTCGCGCGGTTCCCGTGGACGCCATCAAGGTCGTGGCCAAACGGCTCCGTCTGCAGGGGTTCATCGCATTCGATCATGAAGACCTTCGGAAGGATTGCGATGCTCAGGTGGGAGCATGGCTGGACAGCGGCCGACTGATGAACCCAGAGACGATCACTCATGGAATCGAGTCAGTTCCCACGGCGTTCACCGGCATGCTGACCGGTGCAAACACCGGAAAGGCGATCATCCGCTTGGCGGAGGACCAGGCCTGAATCAACAGATCCGGCCAGGCTCGACGGACGCCTCGGCAGTCGCTGACCGCCTCGCCGTACTCAGCCGCGCTCTATAGTGAACGTCACCGATGTTGCCGTCCTGGTGGCCCGACCCAGTCTTCCGGGTCCAGAACCCGTCGAGCGGCACACGAAGACGCGAGCGTGGGAGACACAACGGTGCGGCGGACCCAGAAGGAACGCAACGAGCAGACACGCCAGGCCCTTCTGGAGGCAGGAAGCTCGCTGCTTCGCGAAGTGGGTTACGCCCGTACCTCGGTCGCGCAGATCACCCAGCGAGCCAACCGTGCACACGGCACTTTCTATCTCCACTTCAAGAACAAGCGAGATCTCGTGTCTGTCCTCCTCGAGGACATGGCTGACGAAGGCAGGCAACAGGCTCGTGAGATCTGGCGCACCGCGCCCGGCGTCGAAGGGCTCTGGACGACTCTTCGGGAGTTCTTCGCCCTGATCACACCCGAGCGCAGCCTGTGGCAGTTGCTCGCAGAGGTGACAGCGCTCGAGGAGGATGCGGCGCCACTCAGGTCGAGGCTCCGACACCTCTATGTCGAGCCGATCCTCCGAGGCCTTCAAGGGAATTCCGACGCTCGCGTCTCTCGACCGGCAAACCTTGAGCTGCTCGCCGACATACTCGTGTCGGCGGGGCTGTACTTCACGCGAACCGGGACCCTTCCTGCGTCGCCTGACGTCACCGCACTGCACATGACTGTCGTCTGGCGCCACGCCATCGGACACCCGCTGACCGAGACCGAAGTGGCGCACCTGCAAGGGATGTTCGCGGCAGGCTCGGCCTTGGAGACCAACAGAACAGCCAGTAACGCCAAGCGGTCTGCGTCGTAAGTCCTTCGGAGGTTGATCATGTTGCCGGGGCGGCGGAGGATTCTTCTGGGTGATCGGCGGTATGCCGGTCGAGCCTGGCCAGGAGATCGTCCAGGTCGGAGGTGGTGAACCTCCACTGGAACGGCTGTGCCGTGGCGTTGCAGCGGTCTTCGAAGGCTCGGAGTCGGTCCGCGACCTCGTTGAGGTCGGTGAGGCCATTGGGTATCACGACCTTGCGCTGCCCAACGGAGAAGTAGATCTTCACCTGGTTCAACCAGGAGGCCTGGACCCGGTGTGGACGAGGACCGCGTTCGGGCAGGCGGCTCTCAGCCGGTCGGCGGCCTTCTTGCAGCGATGGGAAGAGCCGTTGTCCACGACCCAGAACACGCGTTTCGCGCTGGCGTAGGACTTGGGCCATGCCCTGGTCGACCGGGCCATGAACGGGGCGATACCGGTCGCCGACCAGGCCGACGCCGAGCGGACCGGCTTCACCGGCCCGCCGACCTGCCTGATCGACGGCCGCGACCCGTTCGCCAACCCGAGCTCGCCGACGGGCCTTGCCTGCCGGATGTACCACACCGCGGACGCTGGCGGGGGTGCCCGTTGAATACCGCATGGGCAAAAGGAACAAGAGGCTACGCAATGCGCAGATCGGGCCGCATAACCCGGTCAGCCGCCCGGCACCGGCCGGCCCCCTGAAGACCTGCACCGGCGGATGCGGCTGCTCCGCCCCGACCCCGGAATTCTGGCGGTGCGGCGGACACCAGTCCGACCACGGGGCGGCTCCATGTCGTGCACCCTCGGCCTGGGCTGCCCCGGGGTCGCGCTCCCGCACTGCAGATGGTGCGACTGCACCGGAGGCGAAGGGTGCCCCGCCTGCTCCAGCTTCAGTTCTTGCGTGGGCACGGGCATCGCGGTGCCTCTTCCAGGTGGTGGGGGCGATGACTCTGGACGGGTGCGGTGCGATAGCGGCGGCTCACGTGAAGACGTGGTGGTAGGGGACGTTCCACTCGTTGGGCAGCCGCGGGTAGAACGTGTTAGTGACTGTCCCGGTGAAGTCCCCGCCCAGTTGCAGGTGAGCCGCACCTCGCTGTCGGCCGTCACCGCGTGGTCCTTGAACCCGAGGATCGCGTCGGGATGAGTGATCGGCACGAACGTGATCCCGCCCCACGGAGTTACCTTGACAACCCACAGCTGGGTGTCCTCGATCGCACCGTTCTTCCCGCGCCATTTGTCACCCACCTTGTCGGGAAGGCCGACCTGGACAGTGGCGGCCGTGCTCTTGGGGGCCTCCTGGTGGACGGTGATGCGCCGACGCTGCGGCTTGGGCGTACCGTCGTCGCCGCGCCCGCCGTCGGCTTGGCCCGCAGCGGCGGGTTTGGGCGAGACCTGACCGGCGGCGCTCTCGATGACGTACAGCGGCCGCTGCCCGACGAAACCGGCCGGGGTGACGTACCAGAGGCGGCCCTGCGCGTCCTTGGCGGCCGGGTCCAGCGCGGTAGCGAGCTTGACCCCCTTGTCGTGGCTCTCCTCCTTCAGCTCGGCGGGCCGCAGATAGCCGCCGTTGAAGGCATGCACGAGCATGACCGGGCGGTTCTCGACCAGGGCCGCCACGATCGCGTTGTCGTAGTTGTTCACCGCCACCGGGCCACCGACCACCAAATTCGACATCGCCGTGCGTTCTTGGGTGTACATCACGGAAACCTCACCTGTTATCGATGTGGAGAACAACGCTTCGGGTGCTCAGTGAAGTGGTTTACCACGCGACGTAATCCGAGTGCCCAATAGTCCATGACCGAAGCGGCCTCGCAAGTGAATGCGCGATCGAATTAGTTGCACCCAAAGTGGAAACATTCGAGGCCAGTACACCAAGGTGGGACGTCAGATGATCATCGATCGGGTGATCATGGATGCAAACGTAATTGCGTCACCCGTTGGGGTTCGAGTGTCCGAAGTTTCCCTTTCGGGAGATAGGTCCCTGTTAGTTTCGCTTTCCGGAGCGTGTGCAGATCCCTGCTGCTATTTCATCGAGTGTGGTTTCGGCCGAATCAGTCGAGGACAGAAATTGCCGCCCAACGCGTACAACCTGGAACGGGCCAAGCGCCAGCCGCTGACGAAGAAGAACCTGCGGGAACTCAACATCGAGCAGACCTGGCAGTCGGTCCTGGAGCACCCCAACCTGGTCTACGTCGACGACTACGGCGGGCAGCACAAGCCCGTCGGGTTCTCCGTGAACAAGTCGAGCTTCGGCACCTTCCGCGGAACGGCGTTCCAGCGGGGGTGGCTCGCCCACATGAACCTCGGGGAACCGCTGATCGAGGAGCGGCGCAACATCACCCGGCCCCCGCCGGACACGTTCTCCTCACGCGCCTACGTCAACCGCAGCCAGTCCGCGATGACGTTCACCGACGCGGTCGACTTCTCCGTGTCGAATGGAGCCACGTGGTCACTGTCGGGGGACACCAAGCTCACCTTCGGCGGCAGCCTCAGCGCGCAGCTCCAGCTGCAGCGCAAGCTCGGTCTGAACCTGCAGACGCAGCTGGGGACGCAGCTGAAGAACGAGATGTCGAACAAGAACGCGAACACGGTGACGAACAAGAACAGCAAGGACAGCATGGGGGTGGACAACGCCAACACCGTGGACACGTCGGTGACCAACGGGGCGACGAACTCCGCGTCGGCCTCCATGGCCGGCTCGGTGGATTTCACCACCACGGGCAGCGCCTCCGGCACCGCGGCGCTCAACGCCGCGCTGGCGCTGGGCATCGCGGCCTCCGTCGGCGGTTCCCTGAACACCAGCTGGGCCTCGAAATCGCAGATCTCCGGCGCAGTCCCGCCGGGTTCGCGTGTGGAGACCATCGCCACGCAGCGCCGCGCCCGCAAGCAGTACTCCTACGAGATCCCGGTGATCTTCTCGGGGCTGCTCGCGGTGAAGTACGACGTGCCCGTGGCCGTGCTGTCTCCCCGCAACCGGACTCCTATCCCGGCCTCGATCTGCTGGTCGCCCGCGACATCGGCGACCTGGATCTGGCGGGCGGCGGGTTCCGGATGAAGGGGCTGGCCGAGGTCGTTTCCGCTCCGGAGGTCCACCACACGATGTTCGACGGCGAGAGTCTCACCGGCAGCGACCGCGCCCCGTACAAGCAGCCCTGACCGGCGGGCAGCACCGCCGTTACGACGACGAGAGGTGACAAGCATGGTGTTCGACAACATCCTCGGCTCCGCGGGCAAGGGCGCAGGGCTCTTCTCGGCGATCCCTGACCGCGACAAGGACCAGCCCGGAGCGGGTGTCGACTTCGAGGACGCGGACGACGACACGAGCACGAGCCTGTTCACGAGCGCGATTCACGGCGCTTCGAACCGGGCGAAGATCGTGCAGGAGCAGTCACCCGAAGCGCGAGCCGTCCTGGGCTTTATCGGCTCCTTCATCCAGACCACTCAGGCATCCGCCGACGCGCAGGCCGCCTACGCGCAGGATCCGGGCTCGGTCGCCACAGCGGCCGCCGCCGGCATGCAGGAGTCGAGCACGACCGTGACCGAACACGGCGACCTGCAGAAGGACGAGGACCTGGAGAAGTCGAATAGGAGCGACTTCAAGGCCCCGAAGGCCCCGGCAGCCCCCAAGGCGGAGGAACCGCCCAAGGCACCCAAGGCAACCGCCGACAAGCCATCGGACGCCCAGTAAGCGCACATGGCGAAGGGGTCAGTGTCGATCGTCGCCCCTGACTCCTTCTGTTGTGCCTCACACGGGGAGCAGCTGCCACTGCCGGTCGAGGTGGTCGAGGTGCGACCCGTACTGCTTGATCGCCGAAGGCGCGTTGGTGTCGATACTCAGAAGCAGGCCGCTGTTGCGGTTCGCGATCTTGTACACCGTGTCGGTCACCAGGCCTGCGGGGATGAGCCTCAACTGCTGGTGACCCGCTTCGCTTCCCTCGTAGGCGCGCTGAGCGACCACCGCCCCGTCCGCCGTCCCTCCTGCGACAACCTCCAGGACCTTGCCGCTACGCAGGTTCTCGATCCGGTACAGGACCTCGCCCTCGTCCTGGCCCGCGACGACCAGACGCCACTGCTGATGGGACCTGGGGGCGGCGAGGGACTGATGGATCGTCGCGCCGTCCTTCGTGGACTCCCGCGGCACTCCCACCCTCAGCCTGCTGCGCGTGTTGGCCCAGGAGACTACTGTGCCCTGAGGCTGGCAGCCCGGCCATCTTCGCCGAGGGGACCTTCCGCACCCGGTTGTTGGCGTGGTCGGCGATGCAGAGGGTGCCGAAGCAGACCACCGCGAGCCCGATGGGGTTGTTCAGCTGGGCCGACAGGGCCAGGGCTCCGTGACCGCCGGAGCCCCCTGTGCCCCTGCCGGCGACTGTGGTGATCTTCCCGTCCCCGGTGACCATGCGGACCCGGTGGTTGCGGTGGTTGCGGTGGTCGGAGACGTAGACGATGCCGGTGCTGTCCACCGCAATCCCGTAGGGGCGGTTCAGCTGAGCCGAAACGGCCGGCTCGTTCTCCCCCTTGAGCCCCGCGGCCCCGGTCCCCACAACCGTACTGATCGGCGAGGTGGAACCCTCGGCACGTGTGCTGCTCATCGTCATCCCTTCGTCGGTTCACCAACCGCTCGATACCAACGGCAACCACCCAACTCCAGCACGTCACAGCACCATGCGGATGGAAAGATCACTTACGGGTGTTCCCCTCCGCGCGGGTTGACCGCCAGTCACACCCGGGAAAGGCAGGTGGACGCGGGCGGCGGGGACCGGCAGGCGCTGGCGGTACTCGCGCAGTACCGATGGCGACAACGAAGCAGCTGCACCTGCTCACCGCCCCTGGGGTGCGGACGGAGCAGACGAGGCGGCGGCTGGCCAAGCTCCGCTCACAGGGGCTGGTCGACCGCGTCGCCCTGTCGCAGGCCGGATGCGGGTGTGGTTCGCCACCGGGTACCGGGGGGCGGATCACCTCGCAATCGTCTCGCAGCGGCCGGAGTTGCGGGACCACACGCCTCGCGGGCACGCGGCCGACCGGTTCGCCGTGCGGCCGCGGGCGGGGCACGGTTTGACAGTGACGGAGGTCGGGCTGGCGTTCAACCAGAACGCCGGCGCCACGGCGAGACCTGCCGGCCGCTCGATTACACAGGAATGGCCTCCTCGGTCAATGCGTTTCCCTCATATGCCGATTGACCGAGGCATGCCATGTCTCCGGCCCCGACATGGGAGCCCTTGTTCCGACGCGGCCGAGGATTCAAGATCCGGACCATTCGCGGACCACGAAGCCGCTCACTGCCCCTCCCGCAAGGCTCCCTGCAGGTCAGAGACCCGGCAGCGCTGTACCACCAGCAGACGAAGAACCTCCTCGTGTCGTACTCGCCGAAGAAGCTGGGCTTCTTCTAGACGCGAAGAAAGGGCGCCTGAACAGGCATTTCACCTGTCGGGCGCCCTTCCTGGCCTGCATCTGAGCCATGGGGGGGAAGCGCGGGGTAACTTCCGTTATGTCCCACTGCTATCCCACCTGATATCAGCTGTTCCGGGGCCTTCTGGCCGAGGCGCGGAACCATGCCGACAGCCTGATCGAGGAGTCGATGCGAAGGCGGGAGGGGCAGGACGGCAGGCTTTGCCGCCACAGCAGGCGTGTCATGTGCGAGGTCGGTTCACGATGACCGGCGCAGCACAATCGGCGGGGGCAGGCATACCGGCGGCACCCATGGCTGCCAGGCGGCCTTTCTCCCTGGTCTCTCGAAAGTTGGGGAGATGCGGCAGACAGCCGGGGAGTTCCTGCGGCGGTGCCGTGTTTCGGAGCCGGTGGCGGGGGGTCGTTGTGCTGGCCGTCTCGGGGCTGGCACCAACGCCGCGGTCGCGCTGTGGGAGAAGTCGTACTCCGGCTTGTCGATGCGATCTCAGACGCTTGGGAGAGCGGCGGCAAGGAGACATGGTGTGAGTTCCGGTATGCGTGGGCTGCGCGTTGAGCCAGACTTCCCACTGGTTCCCGACCATGCGGGTGACGATTCGGGCAGCTCGGCCACTTCCCCTACAAGGCACGCTCCGAGGGCTGTTCGCTTGCCTTTGCCCAGTAGCTCGGTTCAAGCATCTCGCCAGGTCATGCGGGCTGACGGATTGGGCCTTGAGGCCCGTTCCACAGAAGCCTGGCCTGGCACATCGCCCGCCGCCCCGGCGGCTTGGTCGCTCTCGCGATTCAGTACGGCCATCTGGGGACTTCCGTATCGGCCGGTTGTGCCGCGCGCAACCGGAACGGCATCCGTGACCTCCTCGATGTCGAGACGGCCCGCGCCACCATCCATACCGTCGCCGACCTGAACGCCGCAGCCGAGGACGGCCCCGGCGTCTCCGGATCCGCAGCCCACAGCCCGCAGCCCGCAGCCCGCCGGGCCATCAAAGTCGGCGCCACCGCACCCGCGCCACCCTCCAGGACGGCACCGTACGAGCCCCGCGCCCGACAAAGGCGGCCGTATCCTGCTGTTGACCAACTGTTCGTATATAAGCGTCAGTTGCTTCAAGCTGTCCCCGCCCGACCTTCCGGTCCGAGTGCTGCCGACCCAGCCGCACCCGGGCCGAAGCCACTGAGTCGCCGCTCCGGGGTCAGTTGCACCTTGTGGCAAAGCCACCACCTGCACAGGGCACAGGGAGGCGATCTCGGCCGGATCGACCACCAAGGTCGCGCGCCCCTTGACCTGGAGGGAACGGGTTTTGAAGCGCTCGTCGTAGCCGCCGGGCGGAAGGTGGTTCACGACGTGGCCGACCCGTTCGTCCGCGACCATCTCCGAGCGCCTTCGGGTCCGGGTGAAGGTGTGCGTGTAGACCCGCAGGCCGTCGGCGGCGATGTCCATCGCGGACGCGGACGGAGCTCCCTGCCCGTCCAGCACTGCCGGCGTCGCGATCTCCTCGGTACGAAGCAGATCAGTGACTGCTTCCTCGATCCGCTCCAGGCTCGGCTCGGCGCGCGACACGAGACCTCCGACAGTTGAAAAGACCTACCCGCATCTGGCTACCTGACCGGGATAGCAGGACAATGGTCCTTCTATGCAAGACACGCAAGCGCAGTCGGGTGTTGTCCATGGTCGCCGATACCGCCCCCGCCTCACCCTTCGCCGACGGCCGCGGTCGTGTCGTGCTCGACAACGAGCCGCAGGAGCGTCTCCTCGTCCCGTTTGTCGAGTGCGTCGACCATCGCGGCATGCAGCCTCCAGCGGTCACGGATGTGCTCCGAGAGGGAAACACCGGTCTGCGGCCGGACCGTCAGGGCATGCCGTTCCACCAACTCCAGGAGGGCCACATAGAGGGAACACAGAAGAGAGTTCGGAGTGATGTCGGCAACCCTGGCGTGCAGCCGCCAGTTGGCGAGGACGAAATCGTCCGCGTCCCCCGAGGCCGCAGCGGCGGCCATGCCCTCCAGGCACCCACGGAGGTCTTTGACGTCGGCCGGCGAGGCATGCCACAGCGCGTCCTGCCACAGCAGCGGCTCAAGGGCGTTGCGAATACGCAGCGCCTCCGCCACGTCTCCCTGGGCGGCGTCCAGGGCGAGAACGGAGTGGGCGAGCCGCGCCATCGGGGTCTGCTCGGCGGCGAACAGGCCGCCGCCCGGCCCACGCTGCACGGTCACCACCCCCCGGGTCTGCAGCAGGCGCAGCGTCTCGTTGAACGTCCCGACGGACACCCCGCAACGGGTCCGGAGCTCGTCCTTCGTACCCAGACGCGTGCCGGGCGTGACGCGCGCGGCCAGTTCGGCCACCGCGTCCGCCGCGACCTCGGCGCGAGACGCGCTTCCGGCCTGCCCCCATTCGGCGCGCCGCAAGGCCGGCGGGTCGACCACCCTGCCCACATCCGCATCCGCACCCGCACCCGCACCCGCACCCGCACCCGCACGCCGAGCATCTCCCTTACGCGCCGCCACAGCCACTCCACCCTTCGGCCGAATCCGGAGAATCCCGAGAATCATTATGGCGAATACAGTCCCACCTCTTGACGTCTCATGTAACCCGGATGCAGCATCACCATAATCATTATGACGAATGGAGATCTTGATGATCCCCTCCTTCGGTGAGCAGGCATTCCGCGATCTCATGGCCGGTGTCTGTGCCCCGGTCACGATCGTCACGGCCACGGCAGACGGTCTCCCTCACGGCACGACGGTCAGCGCCTTCGCTTCGCTGTCACTGCGGCCGCCCATGGTGACCGTGGCTCTCGACCGCGGGTCCAAGGTCCTGTCCCGGATCACCACGAGCGGACGCTTCGGCGTGAACATCCTCGCCTGGACCCAGGACGACCTCGCCCTGCGTTTCGCCCGCCGTGGGACCGATCGCTTCGCCGGCGTGGACTGGCACTTCGACCACGGTCTTCCCAAGCTCGGCTCGGCCCCGGGCTGGCTGGTGTGCGAGGTGACCGAAACCGTGGAGGGCGGTGACCACCTGCTGGTGCTCGGCACGGTCACGCACGTGGAGACGACGCCGGCTGCGCCCCTGGTCTACGGACACCGCACCTTCGGCACCCACTCCGCCTTGGCCGACCGCCCTCGCCGCACGATCCGTGAACACGTCGCGGCCTGCGCCCGCTGACCCGCCTCCCCCGCAGACCAGGGACCTCTGTCCCGCCGATGACAGAAAGAGCGCACACCGATGACGACTCATGAGGATTTCGTCGCCCGCGCCGCAGCCCTGCGGCCACTGCTGCGTGAACACGCGGTGTCCACGGAGACCGGCCGTCGGATACCCGACCCGGTGATCGACGCCCTTGCCGACGCCGGTCTGTTCAAGCTCGCCACTCCACGCCGGTACGGCGGTCACCAGACGTCCATGCGCACCATGCTCGACGTGTCGGCCACCCTGGCCGAGGGCGACGGCTCCACCTCCTGGGTCGTCACCCTCGTCAACGTCTGCAACTGGCTCACCAGCCTCTTCCCCTCCAAAGCCCAGGACGACGTGTTCGGCGCCAACCCGGACGCCCGGGTCACCGGGGTGCTCAGCCCGACCGCCACGGCGGCCAGGGTCGACGGCGGATGGCAGGTCTCGGGCCGCTGGTACTACAACTCGGGTTCCTCGCACTCCGACTGGGCCGTGCTCGGTGTCCCCCTCACCGACGAGTCCGGCGCCGTCGTCGACCAGGGGCTCGCGCTCGCCCCCCGCAGCGACCTCACCCTGGAGGACACCTGGTTCGTCGCGGGGATGA
Source organism: Streptomyces sp. NPDC017991 (assembly GCF_044328075.1). Lineage (NCBI taxonomy): Bacteria > Bacillati > Actinomycetota > Actinomycetes > Kitasatosporales > Streptomycetaceae > Streptomyces > Streptomyces sp. NPDC017991. Next base: position 127,611 of record NZ_JBIRGP010000008.1, read on the forward strand.
AGGGCACCGCGAGCAACTGTCTGGTCGCCGAGGACATCTTCGTGCCCGAGCACCGCGTCATGTCCGTGCCTGCCGCCATCGAGGGCCGGTATCCGACAGAGCACACGGACGAGGTCCTCTCCCGGTCGGCCTTCGTGCCCATCCTGGCCCTGGTCCTGGCCGGCCCTCAACTGGGCCTGGGCCGCGCGGCACTTGAGTACGTCACGGAGAAGGCCTCCCGCAAGCCGATCTCGTACACCTTCTACGAGACGCAGGCCGAGTCGGTCGCCGTGCAGCTGCAGATCGCCGAGGCGGCCCTGCGGATCGACACCGCCACGCTCCACGCGCGGCGCGCCGCCTCGGAGATCGATCAGGCTGCGCAGCAGGGCACGTACCTCGGCTTCACCCAGCGCGCCCGGGTGCGGGCGGACACCGGCTGGGCCATCCAGAACGTGCTGGAAGCGATCAACACCCTCGTCAGTGTGCACGGCGCCGGCTCCTTCGCCGACGTCAATCCCCTGCAGCGGATCTGGCGCGACGCCAACACCGCGGGCCGGCACGCGGTAGCCGCGCCGACGGTGGCGTTCGAGGTGTACGGCAAGGCTCTGCTCGGCATCGACGAGAAGATCACCCCCCTCGTGTGACCAGCCGCACGACACCCCCACCCCCTCAGAGGAGCAGCACGTGCGTACCGCCAATCTGTCCGGCCGTCTCGTCATCGTCACCGACGACGACATGGCCGTCGACGTCGCGCAGGCCAGTGACGGCCGGTTCGGTCCCGACCCGCAGGAGGTCTATGAGCGCTGGACCGCCTTCCGTACGTGGGTCGCGAGCGCCGAGCTGCCCGTGGGGCGGCCCTTCGCGGCCACGGACCTCGGCTCTCCCTCCCCCGCTCCGCGTCAGGTGCTCGCCGTAGGGCTCAACTACCGTGCGCACGCCCATGAATCCGGCTTCGCGGTCCCCGCCACCCTGCCGCCCGTGTTCACCAAGTACGTCTCCAGCATCACGGGCCCGGTCAGCGAAGTCCGGCTCCCCGAAGGGGGCCACACGGACTGGGAGGTCGAGCTCGTCGCCGTCATCGGCGAGCCGGCCCACAGGGTCGGTGAGGACGACGCCTGGTCGTACGTCGCGGGCCTCACCGTGGGCCAGGACATCTCGGAACGCGTCACCCAGATGACCGGTCCGGCACCTCAGTTCGGCCTGGGCAAGTCCTTCCCCGGATTCACCCCGATGGGGCCGTACCTGGTCACGCCGGATGCTCTGGCCGACAGCGACGACCTCGAACTGGGCTGCTCGATCAACGGCGAGGAGGTGCAGAAGGGCCGGACCAGGGACCTCATCTTCTCCGTGCCCGCTCTGGTGGCCCGGCTGTCGGCCGTCCTTCCCCTGCTGCCCGGTGACGTCATCTTCACCGGCACGCCCGCGGGTGTCGGCATGGGCCGCACTCCGCAGCGCTGGCTCACCGACGGTGACGTTCTCGTGAGCCACGTCCAGGGCATCGGCGAGCTCCGCCAGAGCTTCCGCGCCTGAGCCGGCTCACCCACGACCACGCGATTCCCGCGTTCAGGAGTTCAGGAGTTCACATGGCCCTGCACCGTCTGTCCTCGATCGTCATGGGCGTCCCCAACACCGCCCGGACCGCCGCCTATTACACCGACTTCGGGCTCACGCCCGAAAGGGACGGCTGGTTCGGAACGCGTGACGGAGGACGCCAGCTCCAGGTCGTCCACGCGCCCACGCGCCGGCTCGTCGAGATCACCGTGGGCGTCGACTCCCCCGAAGACCTCTCCGCCACCGCTGCCCGGCTGGACCGGCTGGGTGTTTCCGCCCAGCGGGAGGGCGGCACCCTCACCGCCTACGAGAAGATCACCGGCGTCCGCGCCGTTCTCACGGTGGAACCCCGCCTCACACAGCCGGTCACCCCGCCCACCCCCTACAACGGTCCCGGCCGCACCGAACGCATCGGAACCCGCGCCCCGGCCTTGCTGCGCGAGAGCCCGGTCCGGCCCCGGAAGCTGGGCCACGCGGTCCTGGGCACCACCGACTTCGAGGCCACCAGCGGCTTCTTCCGCGACGGCCTCGGGTTCAAGGTGTCCGACCTGATGGGTGACGTCGGCATCTTCCTGCGCTGCTCCACCGATCACCACAACGTCCTCGTGCTCGCCGCGCCGGTGGCGTTCCTCCACCACACCTCCTGGCAGGTCGACGACGTGGACGAGGTCGGCCGCGGTGCCGCGGCCATGCTGGAGGACCACCCCGAACGCCACGTCTGGGGTCTGGGCCGCCATCACGCCGGCTCCAACTTCTTCTGGTACCTCAAGGACCCCGCCGGCAACTTCTCCGAGTACTACTCGGACCTGGACTGCATCCTCGACGACCAGCTGTGGAAGCCGGAAATCTTCGAGGGCGTCAAGGGACTGTTCAACTGGGGGCCGCCCCCGCCCCCCTCGTTCATCAAGCCCGACGACCTGGCCGGACTGATGACCGGCTCCCACAGCACCTGACCTGCTCCCGGAGGATTTCACCTGGCGCCGGCGACAGCGCGGGCTCACGGACATCACCCCGCTACAACTCGATCCGCACCAGGTCCACCCTAGATCTGGCCGGCCGCGCGGCGACGCGAGCACAACCGGCCTGTGACACAGTCACCGTGACGGCATGCGCTCATGCCGGCGCCTGCCCCCCGGCGAGGATGTCCTCGTCAGTCCCCGACGACCGCCAGCTCGCCGCTGATGAGTTCAGCGGCACGGCGGACCGCCGCGACCACCTCGTCGAGCCGTCGGTCCGGGACCCGGTGCTCCAGTGCGGCGATGCTCAGCGCGGCCACCACGGCCCCGGACGATCCGCGTATCGGGGCGGCGATCCCGAGGATGTCGGCGTCGAGTTCGCCCCGGCTGACGGTGAACCCGTCCTGGCGGATCTGAGCGAGCCGTTCCATGAGGTCATCGACGTCCGTAATCGTGCGCGCGGTGAACCGCTGCAGTCTCTGGGCCTCCAGCAGTTCACGGCACTCCTGCTCGGGCAACCAGGCCAGCAGCACCAGGGCGGAGGCCCCGGCGTTGGCAGGGAGCACACTGCCGCGTTCGTACGAGATCCTCACCGGATGCTCCGCCTCGCATCGCTCCACGCAGATGGCGGCGCCTCCGGCACGGCGGGTCAGCAGTACCGTCTCGCCGACCTCGGTGCACAGCTCCCGCATCAGAGGCAGGGCGATCTCCGACAGCCCGTACCCCCGACGGGCCAGGCGCGCCAGTTCCAGAACACGCAGACCCAGCCGGAACCCGCCCTGGGGATCCTCTTCCAGGAACCCGCTACCGACCAGGCTCTGGAGGTAGCGGTAGGCGGTCGAACGGGCCGTTCCCAGAGCGGTCGCCACTTCCTGGCCGGAGAGGGACAGCCTGTCCTGCGAGAACAGTCCGAGGATGTCCAGCGCACGGTCCGCGGTCGAGTTGCGTTCCCGGTACTGGCCTACCGGAGCAGCCTTTTCTGACTTACGTCCTGTCATGCAGGACATCGTACGGGTACCGTGTCCGACTTTCCGCGTTCAGCCGATCCCCATGCGCGCCGCTCGACCGGAGAGATCTTCGGCCGCCTGGCGCACGCTCTCGATGTGGTGCGGCACTTCCTCTTGCGGCACCCGGTGGGAGAAGGCGGCGATACTCCCGTATCTCGGCGAGCTACTGGACCGGCTGGTACGCGGCGCCGCCGTCGCTCAGCAGCCGCTCGGCTTCCGCGTAGATCTCCTCCGGCGGGAGGGTGAAGTCGATGGTCTTGCGGAAGGGCTGCCGCACGTCCCGTTCGATGCGCAGGTAGACCTCGTTGCGGTTCCCCTCGGGGTCGAAGAAGTAGATCCCGAAGGCGTTGCCGTGCGTCACCTCCTGCTGCACCTCGACCCCTTCCTCCTCAAAGCGCCGGTGGAAGGTTCGGATGTCCTCGATCGACTCCACACGCCAGGAGATCTGGTGCTGCTGCTTGTCGCCGACGGGAGAGGTCCGTCCGGCCTGGAGCACGAACTCGTGGTGCTCCTCATCGGGCCGCGCACTGAAGAAGACGATCTGCAGACCCTCGTCCTCGTCCGTCACGCTCAGCCCCATGACGCGGTCGTAGAAGTCCCGCATCTTCGGCAGGTCGTAGACCCACAGCCCCGTGTGACCGAGTCCGGTGATGGCCATGACACCACTTCCTTCGTGTCTCGCTTTACAGGACACACGTCCTAGTTTTCGAAACTAGAGTACGATCGACCCCGGAATCAGTCAATGAAGGAAGAGGTGCACCGGACATGCGACTGGCGACTCTGCGGACGAGCGACGGAACCCGGGCCGCCCGGCGCGACGGGGACTCCTACGTCGTGCTCCCCCACGCGAACGTGGGGGAGCTGCTGAACTCGGGTGATGACTGGGCCCGGACGGGCGCCACCGCCGGAAGCGAGCGCGTCGACGCCGCCGAGGCCGTCTTCGCCCCGGTGGTGCCGCATCCGAACAAGATCATCTGTCTCGGCCTGAACTACGCCACGCACATCGAGGAGATGGGACGGGACACCCCGCGCCACCCCACGCTGTTCGCGAAGTACGACGGCTCCCTCATCGGTGCCGGTGACCAGGTCATCCTGCCCACGGTGAGCGACACCGTGGACTGGGAGGCGGAACTGGCCTTCGTCATCGGCCGGGCCGCCCGCCATGTCCCGAAGGCCGAGGCCCTCGATTCCGTGGCCGGCTACACCGTCGCCAACGACGTGACCGTACGCGAGTACCAGCGCCGCACCCGGGAGTTCCTTGCGGGCAAGACCTTCGAGGCGACGACGCCCCTGGGGCCCGAGCTGGTCACCACGGACGAGTTCGGCGGCAAGGAACCGGACCTGGGGATCCGCTGCGAGGTGGACGGCGAGGTGATGCAGGCCTCCCGCACGTCGGACCTGCTGTTCGGGATCGCCGACATCGTCGCGTACGTCAGCGACATCATCACGCTGCTGCCGGGCGACGTGATCCTGTCCGGCACGCCCGGAGGTGTCGGCGACGGGCGTGACCCCAAGGTCTACCTCCAGGAGGGCCAGATCCTGCGGACCGTCATCGAGGGCCTGGGCGAGACCCGCAACGCGTGCGTCCGCGAAACGTCAGTCTGAGGCCCGCCCCAGCGTGCGGAGCCGGCGGCGTCGATCTCCGCACGCGCATGGGACGTAGCACGAGCAGATCCCAGCCCGAGACGGCGGCGGTGTCGACGGCCACCAGCACGTCGGTGGGGGGCCAGGGCGGGCAGGGGCCGCTGTTCGTGGACGAGTTGCTGCGGGCCGCCGTGTTCGTAGCCCCGTACGGCGGCCGTCGTCGTCGTCGGTATCGAGGTCACCGGGTGTTTCTGCGCAATGCCTCGGCGACGGCGGGAATGTCGTCGGGGCCCATGACGGCAGCGATGTAACGGTCGGGCTTGACCAGGACGAACCGGTTGCGGGCACCGGCGAGAGCTTCCTCCAGGCGGCCGTCCGCGTCCGCGACAGCTCTGCGGCCTGCCGTCGCCGAGGGCAGCCGGTCGTCCAGCAGCACGTCGATGCACCGGATGTCGAGATCGCCGTCCGGCCAGTGGGTTCCGTCGAAGCGCTGCCAGGCAGTCTCCGGGACGTCGACGCCCAGCAGAGCGAAGGACCGGCCGAGAACCTGGTCGAACCACTGGGGGCGCAGGCTCGGCGGGACCAGGACCCGTGGCTGGGGAAGCTGGGTGCCCGTCAGCGCGTGGTCTCCGACCACCAGGCCGGCCTCGTGCCGCGCGTGGGGACGGAACCGCATCTCGGTGAGGTAGCGGCGCCCCGGTGGTATGCGCAGGAGAGTCCGGGTGGCGATGTCCCGCAGGAGGGCACGGCGACGGTCGGTGGTCATGACGACGTCACCGAGTCGTTGCGAGTAGCGGACCATCGCGGTGGCGTGCGGGCGCCGCTCCGCCTCGTAGGTGTCGAGCAGGCTCTGTCCGGCACGGCCGTGCCACACGTCGTCGATCTTCCACGCGACGTTCGCGGCGTCCCGGACACCGGAGTTGAGCCCCTGGCCGGCGAAGGGCGGCATCATGTGCGCGGCGTCACCGAGCAGCAGGACGTGCCCGTCGCGCCACCGGTCGGCGACGACGGCGTTGAAGGTGTACGCGGTACAGCGTTCCACCTGGTCCTCGGTCAGGGGACGGTAGGGCGCGACGAGTCTGCGCAGGGTCTCGAAGTCGGGGCTCGCTCCCTTCTCGCCCTCCCCGGGGTGCAGGAGGAACTCGTAACGGCAGCGTCCGCCGCGGCCGGGCACGATCACCGTGGGCCGGTCCGGGGTGCCGTGGTGCATGCCGTAGCGCTCGTCGTGGTGGTCGCCGGTGGTGTCGGCGACCAGCCAGACGTCCTGGTGGCTGGTGCCGGTCATGTCGATCCCACGGAGTTCTCGTACGGTGGAGCGGCCTCCGTCACATGCCAGGACCCAGCTGACCTGGAGATCTTCCGTGACGATGTCACCGGGTGACCGGATCGCGGCGGTGGCGCCGGTGCCGTCGGGATTCTCCGTCACGGTGACCAGTTCGGTGGCGAAGCGGATGTCCGCCTGGGGACGGGATTTCAACTCGTCCAGGAGAAGCTTTTCCAGTTCGGGCTGGGCGAACTGGTTCTTGAACGGGAAGCCGAGACGGTAGGGCTGTGGGCCGCGGGCGTGGAAGAGCGGCCGGCCCTTGCGGTCGTAGTAGCGGGTTCCGGTGCCCGGTACGACGACCTCCAGGACCTTGTCCGCGAGACCTGCCGTCTGCAGGGTCCGCAGGGACTCGTCGTCCAGGCTGATGGCCTTGGCCTCATCGCTGGTGGAGGCGTTGCGCTCGACGAGGACGAGTGGCACGCCGCGGGCCGCGAGGAGGTTCGCCACGGTCAGGCCGACAGGACCGCCGCCCACGACGAGTACAGGGAGCCGCTGAGCCGCGGTCACGGGTTGACCACCGCCATCCAGATCGGTTCCGTCCGGTTCCGCAGCGCGGCGACGGCCTCGTTCGCTGCGGCCAGTGGGTAGCGGTGGGTGATGAGCTCCTCCGCGTCCAGCGCACCTCGTTGCAGCAAGGTGAGAGCCTCCTGGGCGTCCGTGCGCGTGCAGGCGCGGGTGCCGACGAGGCGCCAGCAGTTGACCATGACGGCGGCCATCGGGAACAGCAGCGGGCTGCGGTTGGCGCCCATGTGCACGAGGCTCCCGCCGGTTGCCAGGGCGGCGAGCGCCTGGGGAGTGGCGGGTCCTTCCGGTACGAAGTCGAGGACCGCGTCCGCGCCTTGCGGGGCCGACGCGCGCAGGGCGCGGGTGAGGCCGCCTTCCTTCGCCCAGTTCGACGGCAGTTCCTCAAGTGCCACGACGTCGGTGTGTACGTCACCTGCGAGCGGCCGGACCGCGTCCAGCCGCTCGGCGCTGCGTCCGACGAGGATGAGACGGGAGACGCCGAAGTGCCGGGCGAGCTTGACGGTGGCGGTGCCCATGGTGCCGGTGGTGGCGGTGACCACGAGGGTGGCGCCCATCGGCAGGTCGGCGCATTTGAGGGCACGTATGGCGTTCGCGAGGTCGTGGACCTTGGCGCCGACGTCGAAGGACACGCTGTCGGGCAGGGTGTCGACGAGCCAGTGCGGTACCCGGATGTACTCGGCCAGTCCGCCGTCGTGGTAGCGGTCGTACAGCGGCATGGGGACGTCACCGAAGGCGGCGTGTCCGATCATCGCCTGTTGCGGGCACATCATGTCCCGGTCGGAGCGACAGTATCCGCAGGTACGGCAGTTGAGGTTGGGGTGCACCCGCACGCGGGTGCCGATGCCGATCCCCTCCACCTGGCCGCCCACGGCGGCGACGGTGCCGGCGGCCTCGTGCCCGAGCGTGGTGGGCAGGTGCTTGAAGGCGCCCTGGGCGAGCAGGGTCATCATCCCGGGCGCGAGGCCTGCGGAGGCCACTTTCACCAGGACGTCCTGGGGTCCCGGCTCAGGGACGGCGACCTTGTGCAGGTGCAGCGCGTCGGAGCCCTTCCGGGCGCGCGCGGCGAGCATGGCGTTGGCAGGGCGTCGTAGTAGCGGGCGGCGCCGGGGTGCAGGGGGATCGTGGTCCTGCCCATGGTGACGGGGTCGAGCGGGTAGGTGATGGGGCTGCGTTCCGGAGCCAGGTGCCGGTACTGCCCTTCGATGAGGTGCCGCGTCTCCCCCAGCACCCAGGCGATGGCATAGGCCACGTCCTCGGCCAGGTCGGCGCGGGTACACACGAGGAAGTCCGAGAAGTCGAGGGTCTTGAAGGCCGCCCGGCCGGGGAAGTACTCGTCGTCGACGACAGCCCGGCCAGCCGAAGTCGCCATGGAGGCTGTCCAGGACGTCGTCCTCGACTTCGAGGAAGGTGAATTGACGGCCGATCTCCTGCCACGCGGGCAGCATGATCGCCTCATGGACGATGGCGTTCGCCCGCCCCTCCGTCGCGTGGTCCAACGACTCGGACGGCCGCTCGTCCTCCAGCAGTTCGCCGCCCCAGCCGACTACGTCGACGCCCGCACGTGTCAGAAGCTCGTGGGCGGCCAATCCCACGTGGTTGACGCCGTCATGGACCGAGGTGGCGAGCCGCAGAGCAGGCTTGCTCCGACGCAGCTCGGCGAAGGTGGTGACGCCGAGGTCCTTGTGCACGGCCACGACCAGGCGGTCGCACTGCGGCACCACCCCGAGAGCGCGCAGGTCCGGGAAGAACTCGTCCGCGTAGACGCCGCGGCCGTCGAGCGCCGCGGCGGCGAAAGCCGTCGGTGTGGTGAGGGCGACCTGCATCTCTCCCCGGCCCACGGCCCGTACCGCGTCACTGAAGCCCCTGCTGTTCCACGTGGCGATCCGGGTGTGGGGCCCACAGCGGTCCGCCAGTTCCTGGGCGATCCATCCGCAGACCCGGTGCAGGTTCGCGGTGCCCCAGTCGCCGCGCAGATGCAGGGTGAGAGAGCGTTCGATCCTGGGCTCGACCGGTCGGCCGGTCGCAGCGTCGGAGGGACTCATGACGGCTCCAGTCCTGAAAAAGAGGACTTGTGTCCTGCTTTACGGTCAGCATAGAAGGAGAAGCGCCGCAATGCGAGAGAGCCGCATAGGTCGGTGGAGTGGAGGACCGTCGCCTCTCTCGCCGAGGCGAAGCTGGCGATCGATCGGACGGAACGAACTGTTCGCGGCCGTCGTCCTGCCGCACGGCTACAGCACCAACTTGCTCGGCCTCCTGGGCGCTGCTCCGGACCGTCCCACTCGGGCCCTCACCGCGTCCCCGCACACCCCGAGTTCGCTGCTGGCGAGTCTCTCCGAGCCCCTCGTCCACGAGACCGGCACGCGTCAAGCCCGGCTGGGCCGCGAGCACAGGACCCGCCTGGCCGACGGCGCGCCGACGGTTCCGGCGCACACAGGCGCTTCGAACCCGTCATCACCACCCGGTCAACGGCTGCGCTGTGGGACATGTTCGTGTCGGTTCCCCGTTCGCAACACCGTGCCTCGTCACACCGCGCCTCGTCCGCCGGAGCGTTGCCGCGGCGGACGACACACGACCGGTGAGGGATGTGGTGGGCTGTCAGGGCTGGACAGGCATCGACCGGCAGTTGGTGAGGATCTTGTCTCCGAGGTTCGGCAACATGATGGCGTCGTAGGTGACGTCGGCGCCCTTGTTGCACCAGTCGAAGGCCAGTTGCCGAGCCTGGGTGTGGGGAACGATGTCGTCCTGGACGCCGGTGGCCACGCGCACCGGGCCGGAGGGCTTGAGCCTGCTCTTGGTGAAGCCGTAGCCGAAGAGCGCGTCGCCGACACACATGGTCGACGCGTCCGCCAGGGCGGCCCTGCCGGTGGCGCTGATGTTCGTTTCGACGACCGCGCGCAGGTCGGGGTCGGCCTGGGCGAACCCGTTGATCGACCAGGCCAGAGCACCGGCGGGCGCACTGCCGTCGATACCCTTCATGACCGCGGTCAGATCCGCCGGGGGCGCGCCGGCGTACGTTCCGGCGAGTGGCACATCGGGAGCGCGGGAGCGTAGGAGGGCGCGCACTGATCGCCCTGTCCCATGGCGCCCGGCATCGGGCGCCCGTCCAGGCCCGGGATGCTGAGTCCGAGCGGCAGCTCTTCGGTTCGAACCAAGGCACCGTTGACGGCGGGCAGTTGGGAAGGCGGAGCGTAGAAGGCGGGGATGGTGACCCAACGGGAGACGATGGGCTCGGTCGCCGCGGTGGTGGTGAGGGTGGAACGGGAACGGGATCTCTTGCGGCTCGACCTGGGCTCCTCGTTCAGTTCACTGGTCAGATGATTGCGCCGACATCGTGGGCGGTGATGGCGTCCATCGCCCGTTCGGCGACAGCGGCGATGGTCATCGACGGGTTGCAGGCTCCTGTCGTGCCGGGGATGAGCGCGCCGTCGAGAACGTAGAGGCCGCGTTGGCCCTCGACCCGGCCTTCCAGATCGCACACCGTTCCCATCGGTGCGCCGCCCAGTGGGTGCCAGGTGGTGTTGACCAGGGCGTTCGTGTCCGTGAGGACGCCGAGGCCCTTGGATACCTCCGTGACGCGGCGCTGGATGTTCCGGTGACTGGCCGCGTCGCCGCCCGAGGGCCAGTGCAGCGATACGGAGTCGGCTGCGGCGTCGTAGCGGAACCGGCCGCGGTCTGCGCTCACCCCGAAGCCGACCAGCATGGTCGTACGGGAGTTGAGGCCCATCGGCGGTATGGAAGCCTGGATGATGGTGTTCGCGGTGGCGGGGTCGTCCCACGCCTTGCTGCCGTAGACGACCGGGCCGCCCTGCTCCGCGCCGAAGTCCTCCTGGAAGTTCGTCCAGGCGTAGATGCGATCACCGTTGGTCCCCCAGCCCTCGCCGAGACCGTCGGGGAGGTCGGGAACGGCGCCCGTGGCTCCCGCGCGGACGAGAAGCTTGCTGGTGTTGATGCTGCCGGCCGCCATGAACAGGGCCGGGGTCGACAGGATCTTGTGCTCGGCGACGCGGCCCGTGTCGTCGGTGCGGTCGACGTGCACTGTCCAACGGCCATCCGCCGCCCGCGCCACAGAGGTGACGTTGTGGTGCGTTTCGACCGTCACCTTCCCGGTCGCCTCGGCCTGGCGGATGTAGGTCGCGTCGACGGAGTGCTTGCCGCCGTTGTTGACGCCGAGCGCGCAGTCCCCGTTCGTGTAGGAGGGCTTCATCTCTCCGCGCAGCTCGGCCAGGGCGTAGTCCCAGTCGATCGGCATCGGAATCTTCTCCAGGCCGTATCCGGCCCGGCGGACCCGTTCCGCGAAGACTCTCGCCGCGTAGTAGTGGGACGAGTCGACCAGCTTGTCCGGCGCCGTCGCGACCTGGAGCATGGCCGCGACCCGCGGGTAATGGATCTCGCGCATGCGCCGGTAGTCGAGTTCCGGGGGGAGCCAGGTGTTGAAAACCGCTTCGGAGGGCTGGAGCGTCATGCCCTGGTAGACGAGCGAACCGCCACCGACTCCAGCCGCGCAGACCCCCAGGAGGTTCTGGCCGAGTATCGGTTCCAGAAGCCCTACGTACGGCGTGAAGTCGAGCGGTGTACCGATGAGTTGGGCGAGCGGCCGGACGGCCTCGGGGAGGGTGCCGTACCACAACGCCCGTTTGTCCACACCGGACGCGCGAGGGAAGGTGTCCGCGTTCGGCCCGGTCGGCCACCGCCGGCCACGTTCGAGGACAGTCACCGGCACACCGGCCTGCGCCAGTCTCAGCGCGGCCACGCCACCGCCGAAGCCCGAGCCGACGATCACGGCCCGGTGTTCCTCGCGGACCGTCTTCACCCGGGCCGGTGCGGCTGAGGCGGTGGGGGGCGCAAGGACGCTCGCGGCTGCGAGTCCCGCGGAGGCGGTGAGCAGGACGCGCCTGCTGGGAGTGGACATGAGCGGCTCCTCGGTGGGGTGGAATGCCGTTCGACAGGTGACCGTTTCGAGCCGGCCGTGCACGCCGGTCACGGGGAGACAGGGCCTGTTACCCGCCAGTCACTTACGGCAGCGTAGGTCTGCCTGTCACTGAGTGACAAGACGTCTGCGTGTGTCATTTTCAGCTGACTCGCTATGCTGCGCTGACATGAGCGGAGAGCGGGGGCGAGGGTGAGCGGAGCGCCGCCCGCGGGACGGGGATCGATAGCTGAAGCGGACGCCAGGCCGTCGCTCGCCGAGCGGCGCAAGGCGGAGCTCCGCTTCGCGATCGCCAACGAAGCTGTCCGTCTGTTCGCCTCACAGGGCGTCGCGGGTACGACGGGCGAACAGATCGCTCAGGCTGTGGGCATTTCGTCCCGAACCCTGTGGCGCCATTTCCCGACCAAGGAGAGCTGCGTACTGCCGCTGCTTTCCGCGGGGCTTGAGTTCGCCGTTGAACAGTTGCGTCACTGGCCGGCAGACACGGGCTTGCTGGACTTCGTCACGCGATCCCTGCGCGTCGGCGAACTGCCCGAGGGAGCCCCGGTCGTCCTCGACCTGATCCGCATGACCTCCACCGACCCCGCGCTGCGCGCCGTCTGGCTCCAGGCCCACGACGACGCCCTGCCCGTCCTCGGACAACTCCTCGCCCGGCGAACCGGCACCAGCGCCGACGACCTGCGGATCAAGGTGCACGCGGCGACCTTCAACGGCGCGCTGCGCGCCGCGGCGGAGGACTTCGCCCGCCGATACGCCGAAGCCCCCGAAGCATCAGGAACCGAGATCGCCACATGCCTCATCGCCGCGCTCCGCGCGGCCTCCGAGGGCCTGCCCTACTGACGCGGTTACCAGCGGGTGCGTCCATCAGATGACACACACTTGCAGCACCTACCGCCACGGTCCGCAACGCGGTGAGCAGCGGCTCGATCCAGGATCAGCGTGCCCAGCGCGGTGACTGCGACCGTCCGAGCATGCCGGACGCGTCTGGACATACGTTCAGTAGCGTGACCCAGGCACCACCGGTGCAGGGCACGGACGTTCGGTCACCTGCCGCGCTACCGTCACATGACGTGCGGCTCGTTCGGCTCGCCCTCGTCCAGTTTGAATGGCCTGCGTGGGGCAGGCGGCGGCCGCGAACCTGACGTCCCACCCCCGGTCCCTCGCCGGCCGCTCCGACAGCACGTGAGTCTCCTCGGTGTCCTCGCTCATGGCGAAGACGTCCGGCGCGGAGACCACACACAGACCGTGGGACTCACAAAGTGACGGCGCGGCCGGGGCCTTGCCGGTTCGGGCCCCGCGGTGATACCGGCCCAGCCCCATGCACCCTGTTCTGACTACGTGCACCATTTCGGACCCCGGGCCTCCCACGCCGACGTCACACGCGCTACCAAGATCCGGGCCAGGTACGGGGCAACTCAGTTCGGTTGCAGGCACTTTCGCCCTTAGAAGAAGCCCAGTTTCTTCGGCGAGTACGACGAGGATGTTCTGATCTGGGGGCCGTTGGCGTGGGTGATGACGATCTCGTGGTCGTGGGCGAGGGCGGCGATCGCGGTGGTCACCCGGTCGCTGTTCGCCTCCTGAACAGCCGCGTCGGGGGGGCTCACCTCGGTGCGGCAGGGCGTTGCTGCCGAGAGCGATGACGATGCGCATGGCTCGGTCTTCCAGGTTGGCGACGAGTACGGCCTTGATGGTGTGCAGCCGGCTCCCCGCCTGATCGAAGACGGTCGACCTCCTTACCGACCTGGCAAGGCAAGGGGCGAGCAGTCCGATCCGCCGACGACCTTGAGCGGTCAGGAGGAAGCGAGGCAGGTACCCGGAACTCGCCCCTTCACCAAGTGGGTCGTCTCACGTACTCATGGAACAACCAAGTTCCCGGCGCCGCAGCATGCCGGAAGTCCCCTGCTCGGAGCCGAGCGGCCCGGCCGATGGACCGGGTGGCCCATAGGGCACCGCCGGGCCTCGGGCACACGCTGGTCCTGACAGTTCCCACGTCCCGTCGGGAGGCACGCCATGATCACCGCCCCCACACCCAGCTTGCCGCGCGCGCTGTCTGCCGAGCACCGGCTGCGGCTCATGCGCTTCGCCCGCGAGGTCTCCTTCCCGCAAGGGACGCGCCTGTTCGAGGAGGGCAGCCGGGCCGACCGGTTCTGGATCATCCGCACGGGCACGGTCCAACTCGACATGCATGTGCCGGGCCGCCGCGCGGCCGCCATCGAGACCCTGCGGCACAACGAACTCGTCGGAGTGTCCTGGCTGTTCAGCCCGCACGCCTGGCACCTGGGCGCCGAAGCGACGACACCGGTGCGGGCGTACGAGTTCGACGCCGCGGCAGTTCGGCTGATGTGCCAGGAAGACCCGGCCATCGGCAGCACCATCGCCCGGTGGGTCGGTGACGTGCTCGCCCACCGACTCCGCTCCGCCCGGACCCGGCTGCTGGACCTGTACGCCCCGTACGGCGCCGACAGCCGGCTCTGAGCGCGCCGGGCCCAGCCGCCTCAGGCCGTGGGCGTCAGTTTCGGTGTTCCGGCTGTGCGGCGGTGTTCGGCGTTGATGCGCTGGGCTTCTTCGAGCTGGTCTTCGAGGATGATGATGCGGCAGGCGGCCTCGATGGGAGTCCCCTGGTCGACGAGTTCCCGGGCACGGGCCGCGATGCGCAGCTGGTATCGGGAGTAGCGGCGGTGTCCGCCGGCGGAGCGCAGCGGGGTGATGAGGCGGGCTTCGCCGATGGCGCGGAGGAAGCCCTGCGTGGTGCCGAGCAGTTCGGCGGCCCGGCCCATGGTGTAAGCGGGGTAGTCCTCGTCGTCGAGTCGGCCGTAGGAGTCGTCTGCTGTCATCGCACCTCTCTGTGGAACGCGTGGAGGGGCCCTGGTGCCAATGGCACCAGGGCCCCGAAGGAACTGCTACACCATCTGCCGGCCCTGGTACTGCGCCGGCCTTCTGTTTCCGCAGACCCGACCGGAATGCTGTCGGGTGTGCTGGGATCGCGGTTGCTCGACCGGAGACCACCTCACTATCGATGTCCTGCGGTACCCGGGCTCAAGACTTCCGCCCGGGCGATCCTGATGGCGCTCGGCTCCTCCGTTCTTCCCTCTGGGATCAATCACTTACCTACTGAGCGGGTACTGCGTACTGCTGATACTGCGTACTGTTGGTGATGCGTACTGCTCAGTGGCCTGCGTCAGCGCCACTCTTCGGCAGCCAGCCCCGTCGCCCGTCCTGCGTCTGCTCTGGCTTGGAACCCCACTGCCGAACCTCCCGGTGCGCGCGCCCGCAGCCGACGCCTTCACCGAGGTACTGCCACTGCGGTACTGCTCACGGCGGCCCCTGATCACTGCGGGCCACCCGGTCCGGTCGTCAGCCCCGTCGCCGTCCTGCGACAACCCTGGCTTCGGAACTCCACCACCGCACCGTCCTACACACTGCAACTACGCACTGCTGCCCGGCAGTTCGTGTCTGCCAGGCCCTGCTGTCTCTCTGGGCTACGAGAGAAACCATAACCAGGCCAACCATCGAATGTCTACTCCGGCCGACATAGATTTTCGTGCGTTCGACAGCGAGGTAATTCCCCTCGAACGGCAGCAGGGCAGGGACCCGGCTCGGTTCGAGGCGGGTGCGGTCGAGTCCTGAGTCCTGAGTCCTGATGCTGCTGCTCACCCTGCCTGTTCTGCCATACGCCCCTCTACGAGGCGTGAGGTCACGGACGTACTGAGTGTCGCGGCCCTTGTTGCGTCGCGATGGCGGCGGACCCGGCGGAGGACTTCGTCGACTCCCCAGACGATGAGCGGGAACGGTGCGACGACCGCGAGCTGAGCGGGGCTGAGGGCTGCCGTGCCGAAGATGTGCTGGAGGGGCGGCGCGTACACGACCGCCGCGGTGAAGGCCAGCTCGAAGGCGATGCCCCACAGGAGCAGGCGGTTGGTCCAGACGCCGACGGTGAACAGGGAGGCGCGGTCGGTTCGGGCGGCGAACGCGGTGCCGATCCGGCAGGCGACGATGCCGACGAAGTGAGGTCGTCGCTTCCAGATATGCCTGGTGCAGGGGGGTACCGCTCCTGTGGGATCCCCGGGGCTCCAGCCGGCGTGCCAGAGGGTGAAGAGGAAGCCGCCCATTCTCGGTGAGCGTGCCGGTCTTGTCCGTGCAGATCACGGTCGTCGATCCCAGGGTCTCGACTCCCGAGTGGCGTTTGACGACGGCTCCGCCCGCCGCGAGTTCCCGTACCCCCGCGGCAAGGGCCAGGGTGATGGTCGGCAGCAGCCCTTCGGGGACGTTGGCGACGATAAGTCCGATGGAGAAGCCGATGGCCGCGCCCCAGCCCAGCCCGGCGGCGACCCCGATGGGCAGGAAGGCCGCGCCGATCACGACAGCGACGACGGCGACGGTCCAGGTGGCCCGCCGCACCTGCTTCTCCAGGGGGCTGCGTTCCGTGTGTACGCGCTGGGACAACGCGGCGATGCGGCCCAGCTCGGTGTGCATGCCCGTCCGGGTCACGACCGCTTCTGCCTCGCCACCGCTGCAGGTGGTGCCGCTGAAGACCGGACGACGAGGATGTCGCCGGGCACGAGGTCCTTGGCCGCGATCTCGCACCGCACCTCGTCGCGCACGACCCTGGCGGTGGGCGGCAGGAACACGGCCAACGCCTCCACGGCCCGCTCGGCCTGCATCTCCTGGGCGAAGGCGAATCCGGCGTTCAGGAGGATCACGGCCACAACGGCGACCGAGAGTGCCGGTGTTCCTCCGGCCCATGCCAGGACGGCAGCGAGGGCAGGCCAGCAGGATGGCCAGGGGCTGGGTGAACTGGGAGAGCAGCTCGCCCGGCCACCGCCTGCCGCCGGATCGGGTCAGTACGTTCGGCCCGTAGACCAGTTGTCTGCGGGCCGCCTCCCGGCTGGAGAGGCCCGAGGGAGAGGTGCGCAGGTCACGGAAGAGTTCCGCGGGTGGCCGCCGCTCGTCCGCCTGCTCCGCGTTGTCGGCCTGTCCCGCGTTGTCGGGCTCGCCGGGCGGGTGGGCTTCCCGCTCATCGGTGGGTGATGACCGGGTCATGAAGGGCCCTTCGCGGAAGGAACATGCTTGAGATGGTGCGGATGCGCTTCGAAGCCGTTGCCCCTCAAGGCCAACAGGCCACAGGTGGTGGGTTGTTGTCCTCGTCCTCCCCCTCGGGCGGCCGGCTTTGCGCCGCGCGGGTCACGGTTGGGGGACGACGACGACCGGGCAGGGTGCGTGCTGCACGCAGTGCTGGCTGACCGAGCCGAGGAGGATGCCGGTGAAGGTGCCGTGGCCCCGGCTGCCCAGGACCAGAAGCTGTGCGTTGCGGCCCGCGTCCATCAGTACCTCCACGGGATGGCCCTCGGCCACGCGGACCGCCACCTCGGCCGGGTCGTCCAGCTGGTCGCGAACCGCGGTCACGGTTTCCCGCAGGGCTCGTTCGGCGGTCTTGGCGAACTCGCCCCCGTCGGGCATCGACGGGACCCAGCCATAGGTGTACCCGTACACCTGCGGGTACTGCCAGGCGGCGACCGCCTCGACGGCGCTGCCGCTCAGCCTGGCCTGCGCCAGGGCCCACCTCAGTGCTGCCTGTGAGCAGGGCGAGCCGTCGACGCCCACGACGACGGGCCCGGGCTTCTTGTCGGTGTGCTGGGTCATGGGGCGTTCTCCTGCCGGTCGGTTGCGAACAGGGCCGGCGTGCACGACGGGCAGCGCGGGCTCGCCCCCGGACTTCGATGGAGGTGCGGATGCGTACGTGCCGGCCGTCACGGAATACCGGACGGACAGCTTCACGCTACGTACCCCCGCCGGACCTGCGGCCGGCCAACCGGCATACATCCGGGGCCGCACGGCCCTGCCCGTATGGCCCACCCGCATCCAGGCCGAGTCGCACACGATTGGGGGCCGGTTGGCCTCTGCCTGCGGCGCGGGCAGCCAGCCATGCTCGGAACACGGCATGAACCGCGGAGCCCGGCCGGGCCCGCCACCGCGGGCCATTTGCTCTTTCCGGTCCACGGGCCCGGTCCCGCTTTCCGTGGTCCTTCGCACTCCGGCTGGAGCTCGAAGGACAGAGGTCTCGTGCCCTATCTGAGGAGCAGCCCGATGGAACTACTCGTTTTCCTGATCGTCGTAGCGGCCCTTTTGGTCGTCGTCACGCTCGCCATGGCCATCAAGGTCGTCAAGCAGTACGAGCAAGGGGTGCTGTTCAGGTTCGGCCGACTCGTCGGATCGCGGGAACCGGGGCTGCGGTTCATCATTCCGTTCGTCGACGTCCTGCACCGGGTCTCACTGCGGATCGTCACGATGCCCATTCAGTCGCAGGGCATCATCACGCGGGACAACGTGAGCGTCGACGTGTCGGCGGTCGCCTACTTCCGGGTGGTCGACGCGGAGAAGTCGGTCATCGCGATCGAGAACGTCAACGCGGCGATCAACCAGATCGCCCAGACCACCCTGCGCAAGGTCGTTGGCCAGCACACCCTCGACGAGACCCTCTCGGAGACCGACCGCATCAACCTGGACATCCGCGAGATCCTCGACGTCGCCACCGTCGAATGGGGTGTGGAGGTCACGCTGGTCGAGCTCAAGGACATCCAGCTGCCCGACAGCATGAAGCGTGCGATGGCCCGCCAGGCCGAGGCCGAGCGCGAGAAGCGAGCGAAGATCATTAACGCCGAGGGTGAGTCGCTGGCCGCAGCGGCTCTCGGAGACGCGTCGGACATCATGATGGACCATCCCCTGGCCCTTCAACTCCGCAACCTCCAGAGCCTGGTGGAGATCGGTGTGGACAAGAACACCACCGTCGTCTTCCCCGCCCCGCTGATGAGCACCATCGGCGAGCTCGGCTCCTTCCTCGCTCGCGAGACGGCGGCAGCAGGCTCCGCGACGCCGCCGCCGGCTGACCGCACCACGACCAGCCCGGACCCGGCACTGAACGGGGCGACCGCGGCCGTCTGATCATCCGCGTCACCGTGCCGACCACTTCCGGACGGAGCACCGTGCCCACCTCCCAAGCGCTGTCAGCCCAGTGGCGCCGCGCCGACGGCCGAGCCCTGATCACCGGGGCAGGCGCACCCTGCCACGATCCGGGGCCTCGTACGGGACCTCCCGGAAAGCCCCGGCCGACGCACCCGGGCTCCGGGACCGGCCCAGGGAGGCGGCCGTCGTGACCACACCGGGCAGGGCCCAGGCCACCGACGCGTCACCCCGCCAACACCACCACCAGGTCGGACAGTTCCTCGCCCGCCGACGCTCGGTCGTCGCCTGGTGCGACCGTCACCTGATGGCCATCCACTCGCTGTCCACCCTCAAGACGGACATCCCCGGTGTTGTGGACGCGGCCCCGGCCGAGGTGCTCACCAGCCCCGTCGCCAGGGACCGCTGCCCCGACGGCGGCTCCGGCCGCTCGCCGCAGCACCGGCTCCCCGCCGTCCCGGAGCCCGACACGAGGTTCCTGCACTGTCTGCCCGCCGTCCACGACCGCAGCACCCAACTCGGCGAGCGCCTGCACGAGCGGTACGGCCTCAGCGGCGCGGAGGTCACCGACGACGTCTTCGAGTCGCCCCGCTCGATCGTCTTCGACCAGGCCGAGAACCGGCTGCACACATCAAAGCGGTCCTCGTCGCCGCCCTCGGCGACTGAGGCGCCTGATATGCGCATCGTGGCCGCGCTCGGCGGCAACGCACTCCTGCGGCGCGGCGAGAAGCCCGACGCCGTCATCCAGATCGAGCACGTACGCGCCGCCGCCGAGGCACTCGCCCCGTTGGCCGCCGACCATGAGCTGATCGTCTGTCACGGGAACGGTCCGCAGGTCGGCATGCTCGCCCTGGAGAGCGAGAACGACCCGGCTCTGACCCGCCCCTACCCGCTGGACGCGCTCGGCGCGCAGACACAGGGGATGATCGGCTACTGGCTGGCCCAGTGCCTGCACAACGCCGGCGTGACCAAGCCGGTCCTGAGCATCGTCACCCAGACGCTGGTCGACGCGCACGACCCGGCCTTCGCCGAACCGGCGAAGTTCGTCGGCCCCGTCTACGACCACCCGCACGCACGGCGGCTGGCCGAACTGCACGGCTGGCACGTCGCCGCCGACGGCGACAACTGGCGGCGGGTCGTCCCCTCCCCCGAGCCGCAGCGGATCATCGAGCAGGACTCGATCACCCACCTGCTGGAGAACCGCGCGGTGGTGATCTGCGGGGGCGGCGGCGGAGCCCCCGTCATCGACGACGGCACCGGCCGGCTCCAGGGCGTCGAGGCCGTCGTCGACAAGGACTTCACCGCGGCCCTGCTCGCCGTCACCGTGCACGCCGACCGACTGCTCGTACTCACCGACGTACCCGCCGTCATGGCACACTTCGGCACCCCCCAGGCCGTCCCGCTGAACCGCCTCGACCTCGACGACCTGGCCCGTATGCGGTTCCCGGCCGGTTCCATGGGCCCCAAGATCGCCGCCTGCCACCGTTTCGTCGCAGCCACCGGCCGAAGAGCCGCCATCGGTTCCCTCTCCGAGGCGACGGCGGTCCTGGACGGCAGCGCCGGAACCACCATCACCGCAGGCCGCACCCACCGTACGGACACCCGGCCCGGACGCGGGCCCGGACCGGCGAGCAAGCCTGTGCCCACCAACGCGACGGGACAAGGACGCGGTTGACCCACCGGACAGCTTCCGCTCCGGCCGACGGTCACGCCATCGATTCGGTGCGCTCCTTGAGCGTGAGGAGCATCTTGCGCTCCATGACGAGGCGAACGACCACCGCGCCTCAACGCGTCCCGCGCCGCGGCCCTCGGGGTGTCAACATGCCGCGCCGGGCGCGATCCCCACCTGAGTCGGTGCGTCCACCACGTCCGAAGCCGCCTGACCAGGCCCGAAAGGGAGACCGTGCTGGCCACTTCACCAGACGCCCGAGCACGCGGAACGTACACGATTGGCGAGGCTCACGCGTATGGGGAGCCGCTATGGCGATCCGGACGCCGATTCACCTGCCGACTCCCTTACCGCTGGGCCCAAGGCAGGCACGCCTCCCTATTCTGAGTGCGAAAACTCCTCGTCACCGACGGCACCAGCTGGGTGGCCATCTCCGTACGCAGCTCCCAAAGCAGCTCATCATCGGCCTGCAGGGTCGGTGCTCACGAAGCCCGGATACCGGCGTCTCCGCAGGAACCAGTGCTCACGAACTCGCGGAACCCGTGTTCTGGAGACCGGTACGGGCACCGGCTACAACACCTGTCTTCTCGCCCAGTTGACCGGCCGCGCGGCCTGGTGCTCGACCAGCCGCGTGTCACCGCGTGGTCGGGGACCACGATCGGCAGGAACGAGTCGCATGACGGGCTCTGGCTCCGCCTGACCGGGACCGACCCGCGCGTGTGCCGGGTCAAGGCCCACGCCGATGTCCCGCCCGAGGTGTGCGATCCGGTGGCAGGGTGGTGGCGGAGTTGGACGCGATCGGTCACGGCCCGTCCGCCGGCGAGCTGAGGTCGAGCCAGTCCCGCGCGTTGGCGGCATCGCTCAATGTCGCGGGGAACAGGTTCAAGATCGCGTCGATCGCGGCCTTGTACTCGGTCGGCAACGCCACGGACGTGTCGAACAGTTGTCGCTCGCCGGCGGTCAGGCGCCCGTGCGCCGTCATCGCCGCTCCTGGCCGCACGAGTTCCGGGCGACTCAGCGCCAGGACCTGGTGCAAGGTCCGTACGTTGCCCTGTCGTTGCTTCGTTTCAGTCCAGGCCCAGTACGGCGTCGAGTCCGACCGTCACTCCGGTGAGATTGGGGACGGCGCGTAGCGCGGTGAGCACTCCGGGCATGAGGGACTCGCGTGTGACGGAGTCGTATCGCAGCCTCAGAATTTCGCCGTCGACGCCGAACAGCACCTCTTGCGACGACATGAACCCACGGACTCGGACCGAGTGTACGGAGACTCCCTCGATCCGCCCGCCCCGCACGCCATGCGGGTCGAGGTAGGTGGCATCGGGCGATGGGGCGCAACCCGCTTCGGCGCGAGCGCGACCGATCAGTTCGGCCGTGTGCAGCGCCGTTCCCGATGGCGCGTCCACCTTGCCGGGATGATGCATCTCGATGATCTCGACAGACTCGAAGAACGGGGCGGCCTTCGTGGCGAACTTGGTCATCAGCACCGCACCGACCGAGAAGTTCGGAACGACGAACACGCTGACCTCACCATGGTCGACCAGCGCGGCGCGGATCTGCTCCACAGCCCGCTCGTCGAAGCCGGATGTCCCCACCACCACATGAATGCCTTGCTTGATGCACCACTGCACTTGCTCGTGGGCAACGTCCGGTGGCGAGAACACGAGCACGACATCAGCGTTGTGGTCGACGATGTCCTGCACGTCGTCATCAACGTCGATCTCGGCAACCACGGTCAAGTCGGAGCTGGCCTCAATTGCGCGGACCGACGCCACGCCCATCCGCCCGCGGGCCCCCAACACAGCAACTCGAGTCATATGGTTAGCCTAACCTATGTTGACCGCCCGGCTCCAGTGCCCGAGTCTCACGGACGGGATCCGCGAGCGCGGTGGATCTGGATGCCAGAAGCTGCTTCAGCGGCGCAAGTGCCAGCAAGCCAAGGGGCTGAGCGGGTTGACGCGCACTGGTTGGCTGCGGATGTGCGCTCCGACTTCGCCCGGTGGTCGGCGACAGCCTCACTCGAATGAGGAGCTGCGCAAGAACCGCGACGCGAGAAGCGGGCGTTGGTGAGGTATCGCCGCCCGGTCGGTGTCGCGTCGATGCGCCGGATCGTGGCCACGGCACGCAAGGCACTCAACGACGCGATGTACGGCGAGGCGCGGTTGATCACCTTCAACCCGGCCGTCAAGCTGCCGCGCACACTCCCTCGCCCGACTCGTCGTCACATCAGTGGCAGTGGTCCAGAACACACGAACATTCAATTTAGGTAAGGCTAAGCTGCGTTGCTGCGAGCTGAGCGGCGGACCACGGACCGGCTGCGGCTCGCGCGGACAGTGCCGCCGCTCAGCCTGGCCACGGTCGATGTCGGCCGGTCGGGCTATCGGTGGCAATTCACCCGGGTTGACGAGGCAGTTTGGCTGCCGAAGGAATGTGGCTGCCGGTGGAGAGCCGAAGGAATGTGACTGTCGGTGGAGAGGTGGACATGCGCGATCCAGAGGTTGTCGTGGTGGGCGGAGGAAACGCCGGTTACTGCGCGGCTCACGCGGCGGCCGAGCGTGGGCGGCGCGTAGTTCTCCTGGAGAAGGCGCCGCGGGAACAGGCCGGCGGGAACAGCTACTACACACTGGGTTCGACCCGGATGGTGCACGACGGGCTCGGCGACCTGCTTGAGGTCCTTGAGCCTGATGAGCGTCACGCGCGTACCGAGGTCCCGCCGTATCCGGTGGCGGAGTTCCTGGCCGATCTGGAGCGGGTCACCGGAGGGCGGGGCGACAAGGAACTTGCCGAGGCTGTCGTCGAAGGCTCGCGTGACGCTGTCCGCTGGCTGCATGCATTGGGGCTGCGATTCCAGCTGATGTACGAGCGGCAGGCCCACGAACGTCCCGACGGGACCTTCGTGTTCTGGGGTGGATCGCACGTGTGCAACGTCGACGGCGGACCTGGGCTGATGTCGGCCCATGAGCGCGTCGCATCACGACTCGGAGTCGAGGTGCACTACAGCCGCCCGGTCACGGGGCTGATGACTGATGGTGGTTCGGTCGTTGGCGTTCGGATAGGAGATCAGGAGCTTCCAGCGGAGTCGGTGGTGATCGCCAGCGGCGGTTTCGAGGCGAATGCGCAATGGCGTCAGCGCTACCTGGGAGACGGCTGGCAGCACGCGAAGGTGCGTGGCACGCCGTACAACACCGGTGACCTGATCGGCGCGGCGCTGGAGATAGGTGCAGATCGTGGAGGCGACTGGTCGACGTGCCATAGCGTTCCATGGGACGCGTCATTCCCCGAGAACGAGAGCAATCGTGCCTTGACGAACCGGCTCAGCCGGTACGGCTATCCGCTCGGCATCGTTGTCAACCGCCGGGGTCAACGGTTCTTCGACGAAGGCGCGGACTTTCGCAACTATACGTACGCGAAGTACGGCAAGGTGATCCTCGAACAGCCGGGTTCGGTGGCGTTTCAGGTATTCGATGCGAAGTCCCGCCCGATGCTGGCGGCGTACGAGTACGAGATGCCCGGGATCGTTCCGGTTGTCGCCAGCAGCCTCGAAGAGCTTGCCGCGGCCATGGATGTCGATGTCGACGGATTCGTGCGGACGGTTCGGGAGTTCAACTCATCGATCGACACCAGCCGTCCGCTCGATCCGACGATCAAGGACGGCCGCAGTGCAGCGGCGGAGCCCGTCAAGAGCAATTGGGCATCGGCGGTCGAGGCGCCGCCGTACTACGCGTATCCGGTGACGTGTGGAATCAGTTTCACCTTCGGCGGCCTTCGCGGTGACGTTGACGGCCGGGTGCTCGATCGGTCGGGTGAGCCCATCCCCGGACTCTTCGCGTGCGGCGAAACGCTCGGGGGGCTCTTCAGCGCGAACTACCCGACCGGCGCCGGCCTGACCGCGGGAATGGTGATCGGGCGACGCGCCGGCTCGCTCGCCTGAGTCGCCACCCAGGGCGCGAGCACACCTGCGGTCGGAAGCCGCCGTGCGGCCGCATGCCTCGGGACGAGCGTCGGCCGCCGATCGGACCGGGGATCTCCCCAGAGGTGTGTCGCGGTGGCTTGCGCCGTACACCAACCAAAGTTAGGCTTACCTAAGTTACTGGTGCTACGGCTGGCCCTTGCTGAGGGTTGGCCGGTCATTGCACCGTTCGTTCGCGACCCGTGGCAAAAGGGGCCAAGCGCCGGATGACGATGGATGAGTTGGCCGAGGACGGTGACCGTCGTCTCGGATCGGGAGATCATGCCGGTGGTGAGGTCGACATTCTCGGTATCGGATTTGGACCGTCGAATCTGAGCCTGGCGATCGCGATCGAGGAACTCAATGATCGTCGTCGTGCGGGCCGGCCGCTGACGGCGAGGTTTGTCGATGTCCGGCGGCGGTTCGGGTGGCATGACGACATGTTGTTGCCGGGTGCGACCATGCAGATCAGTTTCCTGAAAGATCTGGTCTCGCCGCGGACCCCGACCAGTCCGTTCTCGTTTCTGAACTATCTCCACGAGCTGGGGCGGCTGTCCGACTTCATCAATCTCAAGACGTTCTTCCCGACGAGACGTGAGTTCCACGGCTACCTGAGCTGGGCCGCGAGCCGGATCGACCTTCCGGTCTCCTACGGTACGAGGGCGACCTGTATCGACTGGAGTGGCGGGAGGTTCGAGGTCACGCTTGAGTCCGTGGTCGACGGCTCCGAGGTGACGAGGGTCGCGGCACGTCACGTCGTGATCGGATCCGGTAGCCGGCCGGTGCTGCCGGAGGGGATCGTGCCGGGCGCCCGGGTGTTCCACAACCATCAGTTGCTGAAGGGGCTCGGCGAGTTGCCCTCGCGGCCGCACGGCCGTTTCCTTGTCGTAGGGTCCGGGCAAAGTGCGGCGGAGGTCGCTGCGTACCTGCACGATTCGTATCCCGATGCCGAAGTACACGCGTCCTTCCGCCGGTACGGCTATACCCCCTCCGATGACACGCCCTATGCCAACCGCATCTTCGATCCGGAGGCGGTCGACGAGTTCTACACGGCACCGCCGGAGCTCAAGCAGCAACTGCTGGACTATCACCGGCAGACCAACTACTCCGCCGTCGATGCCGACCTCATCACGGATCTCTACCGGCGTGAGTACGACGAAAGCACGCGTGGCGCGCGTCGGCTGATCGTGCACCGGGTCACCGGGATCGAGCGGCTGAGCGAGAGCTCCGACGGGGTCACAGCAACGATCCGTGACCTGGGAAACCGGGGCAGCACCACGCTTGAGGTCGACGCTGCCGTCTTCGCCACCGGGTTCCGTCCCGCGGACACCCGCAGCATGCTCGGGCCGAGCATTGACGGGTCGTCCTCGTTCGAGGGGGATCTCCCGATCGTCGAGCGTGACTACCGGCTGCGTCTGCGCAGCGTTCCCGAACGGATCTTCCTCAATGGCGGGGTCCAGCACAGTCACGGGTTGACCTCGTCCCTGCTGTCCAACGTCGCGGTCCGCGCCGCCGACATCCTGCGTGCGATCACCGGCGAGCAGCCCGATCACCCCGCCACCCGGCAACGATTGCCTGCTGCGACCCGGACCGACCCCCGATAGGAACAACGAGGAGCAGCACTCATGGCACAGAACCCGTTCGACGACGACAACGGTTCCTTCTACGCGCTGATCAACCGCGAGGAGCAACACTCGTTGTGGCCGACGTTCAAGCCGGTGCCAGCCGGTTGGAGCATCGCGTACGGCGAACCCGGCGGCAGACCGCGTCAGGAAGTACTCGACTGGATCGACGAGCACTGGACCGACATCCGCCCGAAGTCGTTGCGCGATCACATTTCCCGGTACGAGACACAGAACACTGGCAAGGCCGCCGGCACCTCCGACGCCGCTCTTGCGTAGCAAGGCGGCCCGAACATCATCGACTGATCCGCAGAACCCACCCCGCACCACTCATAGAGGAAGAGGAGCCGGACATGCTTCGCGAAGTCCTGGGCGGAAAAATCCACCGCGCCACCGTCACCCAGGCCGACTTGCACTACGTGGGTTCGCTGACGCTCGATGAAGACCTCGCGCGTGCCGCGGGCCTGACCGAAGGTGAGAAAGTTCAAGTCGTCGACATCACCAACGGGGCCCGTCTGGAGACCTACATCATCATCGGGCCCGCCGGAAGTGGCGACATCTGCATCAACGGCGCGGCGGCACATCTCATCCACCCCGGCGACCTCGTGATCATCATGTCTTTCGTGCTGGCCGAGGAGTCCGAACTGGCCGACTACCAGCCCAAGGTCGTACACGTCGACGCCACCAACCGCATCATCGCCTTGGGCAACGACCTCGCCGAGCCGGTCCCAGGGGCGGACGATCAGATTTCTTCCCGCGTGAGGTGAGCCAGGCTGATGCGTGGTCGCTTCGGCGTTGGAGCCGGTGGGACCTTCGGGCCTTCGCCACGCAAGCAGCGTCAAGCTGCCAGCGAGCAGGTCACACGCTGTCTGGGCTCGTTTCGGTCGTCGTATGCAGGCAAGGCCGTGCACCGGGTGTTCGCCTCCTCCGGCCAGGAGGTCTTCTTCGAGGGCTGCCAACCCCAACGCCCGGCTCGGTCACCACCGCACGGTGGTTCCACCCGTCCGCGGGAATCCGGGCGCCCGCTCCGGCCTTGAGGTGGAACGCCTCAGCGCCGTCGACGCGTACGTGTGCTGTGCCGGTGTGGACCCGGGTCAGCAACGGACGGCGGGGATGACCTGTCGCATCCGACCGTGCTCCCGAAGTCGGCGGCGGGCAGCCGGTGTTCATAGCTGGCTTTTAAGGTAAGGGTTACCTAATATGATCCGAGGCTTGCGTCGATGGAGCGTGGCCTCATCAGCCCGGAAGAAGATCGGAAAGGCCCGCTCTCAGCATGCCGAAGACCTCACGCCGTCTCACGGTGCACCCCCTGACCCTGCGGGAGGTCGAAGTCGTGCGGGTGGTGGACCTGACGCCGGGGATGCGACGGATCACGCTGAGCGGCGAGCAGCTCTGCGAGTTCACCTCGGCGAACGGCTTCCCGCAGCCGGCCTTCGACTCCCCCGGATTCGATGACGACATCCGTCTGGTGTTCCGTCACCCCGGCCGTGCCGAGCCGGTGCTGCCGGTGCAGCAGGAGAAGGGCGTGGACCTGCCGAGGAACCCGCGGCCCCTGTCGAAGGTCTACACGGTGCGTCGCTGGGACCCCGAGGCAGGCGAGCTGGACGTGGACTTCGTCAGGCACGGAGTCGGCGTGGGTACCACCTGGGCGTACCGCGCGCAGGTCGGTGACCGCATCCACTTCTACGGCCCGAGCGCGTCACGTGCGCTCCCGCACGACACGGACTGGCTCCTGGTCGCCGGTGACGACACTGCGATCCCCGCGATCGCCCGCCTGCTCGACGAACTCCCTGACCACGCGCGGGCACAGGTGTTCGTCGAGGTCGCCGAGGATGCTCACCGGCTGCAACTGCGGGCGCTGCCGCACGTCGAGGTGACCTGGTTGGTACGCGACGGCGCTGAGGCGGGTACGACCAGCCTCCTGCGGGACGCGGTCGGGAACACCAACTGGTGGGAGGGTCGCCCGTTCGCCTGGGTCGCCGGGGAGCACACGGCGGTACGAGATCTGCGCCGCCATCTGGTCGAAGACCGGGCAGTGCCGAAGGAGGACATCGAGTTCACCGGATACTGGCGCCGCAGTGAGGTCGTCGTCCTGGAGACCGACGAGGCGGTACCCGACCCCGAGAAGTCGATCACACCGTTCGAGAAACTCCACGAGCTGACCGAGCTGATCCGGCCGATCGCGATCCGCACCGCCGTCGAGCTGGGCGTACCCGAACTGATCTCCCGCGGCGTCACCGGTGTCGCGGACCTGGCCGCCAGGACCGAAAGCGATGAGCGAGCGCTCGGCAAGCTGCTGCGCTACCTGCACGCTGTGGGCATCGTGACCGAGACCGAACCGGGCCGCTACGGGCTGACACCGGTGGGCGAGGTTCTGACCAACGAGTTCATGGCCGACACTCTGCACCCTGCCGGCGTGGTGGGCCGGGAGATGCTCGGCGTCCATGGACTCACCGAGTCGATCCGCACCGGCCGTCCCTCCTACGCGTCTGTGACCGGGCAGACCTTCGCTGGCGTGCGAGCGGAACAGGGCTACGAGGACCGCTACCTGGAACGCCTGGCGAAGTTCCAGCCCGCGCCGGCCATGTCGATCGCCAAGTCCGAGCTGCTCGTTGGGGTCCGGCAGCTGGTGATCCACTCCGGTGGCGCGGGCGCCCAGGCCGGTGAGTTCGTCGCCGTCCACGAAGACCTGCGGGTGACGATCTGCGCGCTGCCCGCCCAGGCCGACTGGCTGCGCCGCGACCTGCCCGCCACCATCCCCGACGAGCAGCAGCGCGCGCGGGTCAGCGTGATCGAGCAATCCGTCTTCGAGCCCAGCCCGGCCTCCGACGCCGTGTTCATCAGCCGCGCCCTCAAAGCCCTGCCCGACCCGGACGCCGCCCACGCACTGCGCCGAGCAGCCGAGAGCCTCCTCCCGGGCGGCCGGGTGCTGCTGATCGAGGAGGTCTTCGACACCGGCGCCCTGGACGAGCACGACGGCGAAGCAGACCTGCTCGGCCTCACGGTGCACGGCTCCGGCCTGCGCACCGCGGCCGAACTCGACTCGGTGATCACTCGCGCCGGACTGGTCCGCACAACCACGCACAGCGTCGGGTGGGGCACCACCGTCCACGCACTCGTACCCGCCGGCACCCACTGACCTCCCGTGCCCAATGAAGAAGAGAAGGAAGACCACACCCATGACCATGACACCCCCGAGACGGCGCGGCGCGGCCCTGAGCGCCGCGATCGTGAGCATCGCGCTCGTCCTCACGGCCTGCGGCAGCTCCGACAACAGTGGCGACAACGCTGCCGGCAAGACTGACGAGACCCGCACCGTCAAGGCCGGCAACGGGGACATCAAGGTCCCCGCCGCCCCGCAGCGGGTCGTCACGATCGGCAACACGGACCTGCCGTTCATCGACATGGGTGGCAAGCCGGTGGGCGTCACCGGGGTGGCCGACTCCGAACTCAGCTTGTTGCCGCAGAAGCAGCGCGCAACGTTCGAGAAAGCCACGAACCTCGGTGAAGAGGTGGACCTCGAAAAGGTCGCCAGCCTCAAGCCGGACCTCATACTGGTCCAGATTCCCGATGCCGAGTTCAAGAAGATCGAGAAGCAACTCGGGACGATCGCCCCGACGGCCTTCTGGGGGCTCGACACCGAGTGGAAGGCTCTCGCCGAGGCGATCGCGGAGGCCGGCAACGTGCAAGACGCGCTCGGCCGGCAGAAAGCGGACTTCGAGGATCGCGTCGCCAAGATGAAGCAGACGTACTCGGACGCCATCAAGAACACCAAGTTCGTCAATCTCGACCGCTACGCGAGCTCCGATCCCGGGACGTTCGTCATCGGGGACATCGGGTGCGTCGAAATCGCCCAGGACGACATCGGCCTGAACTTCCCCAAGGCGGCCGCCGGCGCCGACCCCTTGGCCTACGCGAACTTGCCCTTCGAGCAGATCGCAAAGCTGTCCAAGTACGACGTGATCACCTACCCCGCCGACGCCAAGGGTCAGCCGACAAAGGTCTTCGCGCCGGTGGTCCAGACCAACACCTGGAAGGCGCTGCCCACCGTGAAGTCCGGTCACGCGCTCGGCGTCTTCTGCCCCGGCAACAACTCCTACGGCGCCGTTCTGCGGTACCTGGAATCGCTCGACACCGCACTGGCGACCCTCCCCGCCAAGAAGTGACGGATCTCGTGCTGCGACGACCTGTCGGTCCGGGCACCAGGACGGTGTCCGGACCGCGTCGTCGTCTGATCGGCCTGGTCGTCGCGCTCGCGGTGCTCCTGGGGTTGATGGTGGCGAGCATCATGATCGGTTCGACGGCCATCCCGCCCAGCGTGGTCTGGGATGCCCTGTTCCACCCGTCGAACGACATCGATCAGTTCGCGATCCGGGACTTCCGGCTGCCGCGCACCATCGTCGGACTGGTCGTGGGTACGGCGCTCGGGGTCTCGGGGGCCTTGATCCAGGCGCTGACCCGCAATCCGCTGGCCGATCCGGGCATCCTCGGATTGAACGCGGGTGCCTCCTTCGCGGTGACAGTCGCCGTGGGGCTGCTCGGAGTCCGCGACATCCAGGGCTACATGTGGTTCGCCTTTGCCGGAACGCTGCTCGTCACCCTCATGGTGCTCGTCCTCGGATCGACCCGACGCGGCCAATCGCCGGTGATGATGGTTCTTGCCGGGCTCTGTGTCGGCTCGGTGCTCAGTGGTGCCGGTTCGGCACTTGAGCTGACCAACCCGGACGCCTTCGACGTGATGCGGTCCTGGAACGCCGGTTCGATCGTGAGCCGCCCGCTCGACCTGCTGTGGCCGACCCTGCCGTTCTTCGCGATCGCGCTCATGTTGGTCCTCGCGGTGGCAGGCCCGCTCAACGCCATGGCCCTCGGTGACGAGTTGGCCGTCGCCCAAGGCGTCCGGCTGGTGCGCACCCGGATCCTCGCGATCATCGCGCTGACCCTGCTCACCGGCGGCGCCACCGCGATCGCCGGGCCGATCGGCTTCGTCGGACTGATGGTCCCGCACGTCGCGCGCTGGATCGTCGGCCCGGACCAGCGCTGGATCTTCGCCTACAGCGCGCTGCTGGCCCCGATCCTGCTCCTGGCCTCCGACATTCTCGGGCGGGTCGTGATGCGGCCCGGTGAGATCCCCGTGGGCATCGTCACCGCCTTCGTCGGCGCCCCCGTGCTCATCGCGCTGGTGCGGCAGAAGAAAGCGAGCGGGCTATGAGCGCGCGCAGCGGACTCGATCCGCATGCTGGTTCCTCCCGGACTGCCCGGTCACCGGGGACGCGCCGGGTGGACTTCGGGCGGCGGGTGCTGCTGCTGCGGCGCCGGAGGGTCGCGGTCCGGCTCGACTGGCGCTCGGTCATCATCTGCTCGGTCCTCGCGCTGGCGGTCGCCTGCATGGCCGTGCTCGCGCTGATGACCGGTTCGTACCAGCTCAGTCCAGGACAGGTGGTCTCCGCGCTGACCGGTGGGACAACCGGGATCGTCCACGACATCGTGGTCGAGTGGCGGCTCCCCCGCGTCCTCGCGGCGCTGGTGTTCGGCGCCGCGCTGGGGGTGAGCGGCGCGCTCTTCCAGTCGACGATGCGCAATCCGCTCGCCGACCCCTACATCATCGGTTTCTCCCAGGGCTCCTACACCGGGGCGCTGATCGTGATCCTCCTCGTCAACGGAACCTACTGGCAGTTGGCCGGCGGAGCCCTGATCGGCGGAACCGCGACGGCCGTCGCCGTGTACCTGCTCGCCTACCGGCGAGGCGTGCAGGGGTTCCGCCTGATCGTCGTGGGCATCGGCATCTCGGCGATGCTCGCCTCGCTCAACACCTGGCTGATCCTCAAAGCCGACCTGGACAAGGCGATGGCCGCCGCGACCTGGGGGGCCGGGTCGCTCAACGGCGTCTCCTCGGCCCAGGTCGTCTTCGGCGGCGCCTGCATCGCCGTACTCCTGCTGCTGGCGGCGATGGCGAGCCGGCCGATGCGGCAACTGGAGCTGGGTGACGATGTGGCCGCGGCCCAGGGAGTGCGGGTCTCGGCAACTCGTCTCGGGCTGATCGTGCTGGGGGTGGCGTTGACGGCGACGGTCACCGCCGCGTCGGGCCCGATCGCGTTCATCTCGCTGGTCGCGCCACAGATCGCACGCCGGTTGACCCGCAGCGCGGGGATCACCTTCGCTCCCGCCGCGCTGGTCGGCGCGCTGCTCTGTCTGACGGCGGACTACCTTGCCCAGCACGTCGCGCCAACCCCGTTGCCGGTCGGCATCATCACCGTCATGCTCGGCGGTGGGTACCTCGGCTGGCTGCTGATCACCGAGGCCAGGAGACACCTTTGAGCACCCACACCAGCGCCGTCGACGGTCTTGCGGCAGCGGGGGACGCACCCGCGTCCACTCCGTACCCGAGCGGCTCACGACTCCACGTGGAGTCGGCGACGATCGGCTACGACAAACGCGTCATCTCCCGAGAGCTGTCGGTGGCGATCCCCGACGAGTCGTTCACCGTGATAGTGGGTCCGAACGCGTGCGGCAAGTCCACCCTGCTACGCGGCCTGTCCCGGCTGTTGAAACCGTCGGCCGGGCAGGTCGTTCTCGACGGCGCCGACATCAACTCCTTCAAGACCAAGGAGGTGGCGCGGCGGGTCGGACTGCTGCCGCAGACCTCCATCGCCCCCGAGGGCCTCACCGTGGGCGATCTGGTGGCCAGGGGCCGGTATCCGCATCAGGGGTTCGCCCGGCAGTGGACCGAGGCCGACGAGCAGGCCGTACTGCGGGCGATGGACCAGACCGCGGTCACCGACCTGTCCGGCCGCCTGGTGGACGAGTTGTCGGGTGGTCAGCGCCAGCGGGTGTGGGTGGCCATGGCGCTCGCGCAGCACACGAGCATCATGCTGCTCGACGAGCCGACCACCTTCCTCGACATCACCCATCAGATCGAGCTGATGGAACTCTTCACCGACCTGCACCACGTCGGCCACACCCTGGTCGCCGTGCTGCACGACCTGAACCATGCCGCCCGCTATGCCACCCACCTGATCGCCATGAAGGACGGCCATGTCGTCGCCGAAGGCCCGCCGGCTGAGATCGTGACCGCCGACCTCGTGCACGAGGTCTTCGGACTCCGCTGCCTCGTCGTACCTGATCCGGTCGCCGGCACCCCGTCAGTCGTGCCCTTGGGCCGTGAACGCCCACCAGCGGCACCCACAACCAAATCGACCTGACCACGCACACCGTGCCCCGCGTTTCCCGGACAGCGCTTCGACAGTGCTGGGTTGGGCGGCACGTTGCAAGGTTAGCCTAACCTTCATTAAGGTTGCAGTGATCGTTGCCCCGGTCGGCTCGACCTGGTCTCAAGAGAAGTGGGTGTGCTTCCGTTGACGACTTTCGATCGTGTGGAGTTGACTGCGAGTCAGCGGGGCAACTGGGTGGCTCGGAGGCTGGCTCCCGAGTCCTCGGTATTTTGTGCGGGTCAGCTGATCTGGCTGAACGGCCCGGTCGATCCGGCCCTGTTCGCGTCCTCGGTCAGTGCTGTTTTCGCGGAGACCGACGCGTTGCGGGTGCGTTTCGGCGACGACGACGGTGTCCCTTTTCAATACGTCGACACCTCCACGACGCTCACGACAGAGATCGTCGACGCCGGCCATGGCGATGATCAGATCCGGGTACTGGCCCGCGGGCAACTCACCGGACCGGCGGCCACTGCCGGAGAGCCGACGACCTGCTCGACCCTTGTCCGTCGCGAGAACGGCACCTGGGCATGGATCCTGATCACCAACATCCTGCTCGTCGACGGCTACAGCATCTCTCTGTTCGTCCGCCGCGTCGCCGAGGTCTACTCCGCACACCAGGCCGGCGACCCGGTCCCGGACCGCTGGTTCGGCACCCTGAGAAACATCACAAACACCAACGGGCAGAACGATTCCAGCGCCGAAGCAGACGTCACGTACTGGAGGAGTGTCCTCGGGGTCGAGAACATCAGCCAGGTGGAGGACCTGTCGGGAGTCTTCGTATCCTCAAGTCAACCGGTTGTCGTCCCGATACCCGACGACACCTACTCGAAGGTTCAGCAGTCCGCCCGCGCCGCGCGGGTCTCCTGGACCGATTCCCTGATCGCGCTGTGGGGTGTCTACACCGCTCTGGTCGACGGTCGTGACTGCGTAGCGGTCCGGGTTCCTCTGATGCTGCGAGACGATCGCGAATCACTGAAAACACCAAGCGCGATCTCAAGGGCAATCCCGGTCGTCACCGAGATCAGCCCGTACCACACCTTTGCCGATGTCCTCGGGGCCGTCGCGGACCAGTTGAAGGCTTCCCGGCGTCACACGACTGTCGAAGATCACCAGATCGCCCGTTTGTGGCCGAATGGTCAAGCCTCATACCTCGCGCTCCCGACAGTCAACATCAGACTCTTCGAGTCAACGCCGCGCCTGGGCGACATTGCCGCGATCCCTGAAACGATCAGCACCGGTCCGGTCGGATCGCTCGACCTCGCGATCTACCGCCACCCCGACACCGGAATCCGGCTAGAGCTCTCCACCGGATCCGCCACGAGCAACCCACTCCGGCACGCCGAACAATTCAGCCGTTTCCTCAACGCCGTCCTCAACGGGTCCGCGGCCCAGACCCTGCACGAACTGAGTACCGGCTTCACACCTGATACCGACGGCCCGGATCCGTCGTGGGCGCAAGGCGAGACCCTTGATATCGCGTCGGCGACAGTGGACGCGTCGGTGACGGTGGACGCACTGGTGCGCCACCGGGTCGCGGCCGATCCGGACGCGGTCGCGGTCGTCACCGGCAACGGCACCGAACTCACCTACAGTCAGTTCGATGCACGGGTCAACGCTCTCGCCCACCTCCTGATCGACGAGGGCGTGCGGGTCGGGGACCGCGTCGCAATCGCCATGACGCGCTCAGTGGACCTGGTAATAGCCCTTACCGCAGTGATCCGCGCGGGAGCGGCCTACGTGCCGATCGACCCGGGATACCCCGCAGAGCGCATCAAACACATCCTCGGCAACGCCGCACCCGGCGTCGTGATCACCGACCAGCACACTGCCGCAACCCACAAAAACGCACTGGGCGAGCATCACGCACCACTGCTCCGCATCGATGACCGCGACATACAGCAGCACCTGGCCACCGGCCAGAAGACCGCCCCTGCTCTGACGCGGCCGCTGAACGACCTCGACGCAGCTGTCGTGCTCTTCACATCAGGAACGACAGGCAAGCCGAAAGGCGTCGCCCTCACGCACCGCGCACTCGCCAACCGCCTCGCATGGGGTCAGCAAGTACTGGACTACAGACCGGACAGTGTGGCGCTCTCGAAAAGTGGTGTCGGTTTTGTCGATGCGGTGACCGAGCTGTTCGGGCCGTTGACCGCCGGTGCCCGAATCGTGGTCGTGCCCGCAGAAACCGCGCAAGATCCAGCCGGCCTGCTCGACACAATCGCCCGACACCGCGTCACACACCTGCTGACCGTGCCCAGCCTGGCCGACGTCCTCGTCCGCCACGACGACGCACCCACAGCGCTGGCCACGATCCGGTCCTGGATCTCCTCCGGTGAAGCACTCACCCCGGGCACCGCGACCACCATGCGAACGACCGCACCACAAGCAACACTGCACAACTTCTACGGTTCAACCGAGGTTACCGGCGACGGCACAGCGGCCATCATCACCGAGAACACCCCCATCGGCGCACCGGTCGCGAACACGACAGCGCACGTTCTTGACACCTGGCTACGTCCGGTACCGGCCGGTGTCGCAGGAGAGCTCTACCTGGGCGGAGTGCAACTCGCCGACGGATACGTCACACGCCCGGGCCTGACCGCTGACCGATTCGTGGCTGACCCCTTCAGCGACAACGGCACGCGGCTGTATCGCACCGGCGATCTCGTGCGATGGAACTCCCAGGGACAGTTGCAATACCTCAGCCGCAGCGACGACCAGGTGAAAATACGCGGACACCGGATCGAACCCGGCGAAATCCGCGCCGTCCTCGAACAACACCCAGCAGTATCAGGCGCCGCCATCACCGCCCTGGACCACCCCGCCGGCGGAAAATACCTCGCCGCATACATCACCACGACCACGGACGCAGTGCCGATCGACGCACTCCGCGAGCACCTCGCACGATCGCTGCCGGACCACATGGTCCCCACCACGTTCACACGCCTGGACCAATTCCCCGTCACCGCCAACGGGAAGCTCGATCGCCACGCACTGCCGCAACCAGACCTGACCGCAAGTGCAGCCGATGGCCGGCCACCGCAAACCGCCACCGAAATCGCCCTCGCCGACATCTTCCGCGACGTACTACACCTCGCCGACGATACCGATCTCGGCGTGGACAGCGACTTCTTCCGCCTGGGCGGACACTCACTGCTCGCCACACGAGTCGTCGCACGCGCCAACGCACAACTCGGCACCGCACTGACACTCCGCGATGTCTTCGACCACCCCCGCATCAACGAACTCGCCCGAATCACCGACACCACCGCCAACACCGCCACCACCGAGACACCCAGCACACGAATCGGCGACCTACCACGCCCAACCCCACTACCAGTCTCATACGGACAACAAGCACTCTGGCTGATTGATCAGTTGGGTGGGCCGGGTGGGCGGTATGTGGTGCCGGTGGTGCTGCGTTTGGGCGGCGATCTGGATCCTGATGTTCTGATCACGGCGGTACGGGATGTGGTGTCTCGTCACGAAACGCTGCGCACGCTCTTGGTGGAGAAAGACGGCACGCTATGTCAGGTCGTCATTCCAGCGAACGAAACGGCCGACAGGCTCTCTCTGCTCGTTGAGGATGTCACGGGTCTGGATGCTGCCGACGTGGATGCGCGCGTGGGCGCGGTGGTGCAGGCCGGGTTTGATCTCGCGGTCGACATCCCGATCCGTGTCGCGCTGCTACGCGCCGGCGCTGACGACTGGGTGTTCGTTGTCGCGGTACATCACCACGCAGTGGATGAATGGTCGTTCCCGTCGCTGCTGAGTGACCTGTCGACCGCTTATCAGGCGCGGGCCGCAGGGCAGGAGCCGGGATGGACGCCGTTGCGGACCCAGTACGCGGACTACGCGATCTGGCAACGCGAGGTCCTGGGTGAGGCGTCGGATTCGCGTTCACTGCTTTCCAAGCATCTTGCCTATTGGCGTGACGTCCTCGCGGATGCGCCCGAGGAGTCCACGATCACGCGGGACCGGACCCGACCGGTGGCACCGACTCACCGCGGTGCGGATCTGCGGTTCACCATCGATCCACAGGTCGTGACCGGCCTGCGTCAGGTCGCGGATGAGCAGGGCGTGAGCATGTTCATGGCGCTCCAGTCCGCGACCGCGTTGACCGTTTCGGCGCTGGGCGCCGGTGCGGATGTGGTGATCGGTTCACCGGTCGGTGGACGCACCGAGGACGGCCTGGAAGACCTGGTCGGATACTTCGTGAACACCCTGCCGATCCGCCATCGGTTCCACGCCGGTGACTCGATCACCGACGTTCTGCAGAACACCAGACGAACGGTCCTCGGCGGGTTCGAGCACCAGGCCGCACCCTTCGAAGAAATCACCCGTGCGCTGGGCACCGAGCGATCCGTTGGCCGTAATCCCCTCTTCCAGATCATGCTCACCCACCGCGTCGCTGACAGCCGCCGCGCGCATGGCCTGCACATCGGGAATGTCACGACGACACCGAGCCCCGCGGCGGTAGGCGCGGTCAAGACCGATCTCGACCTTGACATCTTCGATTCGCTCAACGATCTGAAGGGGAAACTCTCTTACGCGACCGATCTGTTCGATGGTGCCACTGCTGAGCGGTTTGTCGCCGTCTTCAAGTCGGTGCTGGAGAAGATCGCTGCCGGTCCGGAGGCGCGCGTCGGTGACATGGACCTGTTGCCCGCACCGGAGTCGCGACAACTCGATGCGTGGTCGTGTGGTGAGACGCTCGATGTTCCCGGGGCGACTCTTGACGAGTTGGTGCGCCGGCAGGTCGCGGCGAGCCCGGACATGGTCGCGGTCATCGCTGATGACAACACTGAACTCACCTATGGCGGCCTTGATGCGCGGGTCAACGCTCTCGCCCACCTCCTCGTCGAGGAGGGCGTGCGGGTCGGGGATCGGGTCGCGGTCGCACTGCCGCGGTCGGCCGATCTGGTGGTCGCTCTGGCCGGGGTGATCCGTGCCGGGGCGGCGTATGTGCCGATCGACCCCGACTACCCCGCCGAACGCGTCAAGCACATTCTTGCGGACGCCGAACCACGTGCGGTGATCACAGACCGGCACACCGCCGGTGTTCATCGTCACGTGCTCACCGATCACCCTGTGCGCATCCTGTTCATCGACGACGAATTGGTGCGGCGACAATTCGATGCCGGCGTGATCGACCCACCGCGGGTCTCGCGTCCGCTGCTCCCGGCGGATGCCGCGTACGTGATCTTCACTTCCGGCACCACCGGACGCCCCAAAGGCGTTCAGATCACCCACCGAGCAATAGTCAACCGACTGTGGTGGATGCGTGATCTCTACCGGATCGGTGCGCCGGACCGGGTGCTGTTGAAGACCCCGTTCACGTTCGACGTGTCGGTGTGGGAGTTCTTCCTACCGCTGGTCACCGGCGCAGTGGTGATCGTGGCGCAGGAGGGCGGACACAAGGATCCGCAATACCTGCTCGAAGTGATTGATCGTCGCGCGGTGACGATCAGCCATTTTGTGCCGTCGATGCTGCAGGCCTTCCTCACCTCGAACCCGGACCGGACGTCGGTGGATTCGGTACGACAAGTGTTCTGCTCCGGCGAGGCATTGCCCGTGTCGCCCGCGGCCGGTGCCGTCGCGCTGTTCGAGAACGCGGACTTGCACAACCTCTACGGGCCGACGGAGGCGGCCGTGGATGTGACCGCTCACCCGGTGGTTCAGGCCGAGCTCGTCGATGCGGTGGGGGTACCGATCGGTGTTCCGGTGGCGAATACGACGACGCGTGTTCTTGACACGTGGTTGCGTCCCGTGCCGGTCGGTGTGGCAGGTGAGCTCTACCTGGGTGGAGTGCAACTCGCCGACGGATACGTCACACGGCCGGGCCTGACCGCTGACCGATTCGTGGCTGATCCCTTCAGTGACAACGGCGCGCGGCTGTATCGCACCGGCGATGTCGTGCGATGGAACTCCCAGGGGCAGCTGGAATACCTCGGCCGCAGCGACGATCAGGTGAAGATACGCGGCTACCGGATCGAACCCGGCGAGATCAGCGCCGTCCTCGAACAGCATCCGGGAGTGTCGGGTGCGGCGATCGCCACCTTGGATCACCCGGCCGGCGGAAAGTACCTCGCGGCATACGTGACCACGACCAGTGCCACGACGGCCGAGGACGCGGTGCTGTTCGACGCGCTGCGCGCGCATCTCGCACAGTCGCTGCCGGACTACATGGTGCCCGCGACGTTCCTGCGCCTGGACCGATTCCCGGTCACGGCGAACGGGAAACTGGATCGCCGCGCGTTGCCGCAACCGAGCCTGGCTGCCGGCACAGCCGACGGCCGGTCACCCGAAAACGACACCGAGATCGCCCTCGCCGGCATCTTCCGCGACGTACTGCACCTCGGCGACGACGTCGAACTCGGCGTGGACAACGACTTCTTCCGCCTGGGTGGCGACAGCATTTCCGCGGCACGACTGGTTGCCTGCGCTCGTGAGCACGATCTGACGTTCAAACTGTCTGAGGTGTTCGTGCGACGGACTGTCGGCGCCCTCGCCGCGCTGCTTGCGCCGTCGACGCACGGCACCATTTCGGCCGAGCCGCTTCTTGTGCCGACTTCTGCCGCACTTGAGCGCTTGCGTGAGGTGGACGCCGCGCCCGATGAGTACGTCTTCACCGAGCTCATCAACTTGCCCGCCCGGTCGACGAGCGAATCGGTCGTCTCGTCCTTCCGCTCACTCGTCGCCAACACGGACGCGCTTCGCCTGTCAGTTGACGCTACGGGCCGGCGGCTCTGGTTCACCTACCTCCTACCTCCGGAAACAGTCCAGCCCCAGACCGTGGAGCTGACCGCCGACACGAACGTCGACGTTGACGCAATCAGGTCGGCCGCCGTCGATCTCATTGACATCTCGACCGGCCGCCCGGCTGCCCTCGCATTCACGCACAACCCCGAACAGACGGTTGCGGTGCTCGCCGTTCACGCGGCAACCGTTGACCGAGCCTCGCTGCACCGTCTGGCGGAGGCACTGCGGCAGGCAGTGTCCGGCGTAGCAGAAGTGTCCCGCCCACCGGCGCTCGTCCCTGCGCTCGAAGCCGTCGAAGCAGCCGGCGACGCGGTCGCCACGGACGGCCTCGATCGTTGGAAGGGCCTTCTCGCCCGAGCCCGGACGATCGACGTACCCACCTTCGCCTCTGCCGCCGTCTCCACCTTCCGCTGGGACAGCTCCCTCACCGAAGGCGTCGTCAGCAAAGCCATCCGCAACGCGCTCCGCTCAACAGGAATCGCACCGCTGATCGGCGGCGTGGTCGACGAAGATGTCCCGCTGACTCCCGGTGACAACACGATGTCAGTCGGTCCGTTCACCGCCGCCGCCACCATCGCTCTCGACGAGGCCGAGCCGACCAGGACCGCCGAGCTGGCACTGCTGCGCTACCACAACAAGGCCGGACGCCGAGCATTGCGACGTACTCCCTCCCCCGCGGTGATCCTCACGCGGGTCTACGGGCCGGACAGCGGGTCACCGACCCCAGAGGGCACCGAGCAGTTGTATCGCGCGGTGATTCGGTATCACATCGCCCCGGACACGACAACGATCACTTTCCTCGGCTTCGCGGAAAAAGTGGTCACCGAACTCCGAGCAGCTTTGGCAGACCAACTCCGTCGGGCCGCCGGTGAACCGCAACCCTCCGGGTCGAGGTGAAGAATGTCATTAGGTTAGGCAATGCTAAGATTGGTTGTCTGACTGCTGGCACGCCACGTTTCGGTACGCCACCTGCTCGATGAGGAGTCGCCGTGCCGCGTCGTGCCCGACCCACCGTCGTACACGCCATTGTCCTGCGGGAGTTGGAGGTGGCGCGGGTTGTCGATGTCACTCCCGGAATGCGCCGTGTGACCCTGACCGGTGATCAGCTGGGATCGTTCACCGCAAGCGACGGTACGACCTTCCCCGAATTCGCCAGCGAGGGTTTCGACGACAATGTCAGGTTGATCTTCCCGTACCCCGGCGAAAGCGAGCCGGTGGTCCCGGTCTACAAGGACGGCAAGTACAGGTGGCCGGCCGACCCGCCGGCGCTGTGGCGGGTCTACACGGTACGACGTTACGACGCGCAGGCTCGCGAGCTCGACCTCGACTTCGTGAAACATGGTGTGGGCGTCGCGACGACGTGGGCGTACCGGGCGAACCCCGGCGATCGCCTCCACGTCGGGGGACCTTCGGTCTCCACCAGGCGGCCCGAAGGTTACGACTGGTACCTCGTTGTCGGCGACGACACGGCCATCCCGGCGATCGACCGGCTGCTCGGGGAACTGCCCGACGAAGCACAGGCCGAGGTCTACATCGAGGTGGCCGAGGAGTCGCACCGGATCGACTTCCCGGAACGCCCCGGTGTCGAGGTGACCTGGGTCGTGCGGAACGGACCGGCAGCGGGACCCGAGCCGTTGCTGCTGCAGGCCGTACGCGAGGCCGGCCGGCGAGAGGGCTCGATGTTCGCTTGGCTCGCCGGAGAACAGTCCGTAGTACGTGATCTGCGGCGCTATCTCATCGAGGAGCGCGGTGTCGACAAGTCCGACATCGACTTCACCGGCTACTGGCGGCGCGCAGAGGTTGTGGCGTTGGACGAGGACCCCGCCATGCCGGACCCCGAGCGCAACGACAAGGCCTTCGAGAAGTTCCACGAGATGTCCGAGTTGCTTCCGCCGTTGGCGATTCGGGCGGCCGCGAATCTCGGCATCGCCGACTGCATCAGCCGCGGAGTGCGCACCGTACCCGCGCTCGCACTGCACACCGGCGCAAACGAACGCTCCCTGGCGAAGTTCTTGCGGTACCTGCGGGCGATCGAACTCCTGGAACAAGAAGGCGATGAATACAAGCTCAGTGAGACCGGCGAGTTCCTGACCAACGAGTCCGTGCTCGATCACCTGGTTTCCGGCGGGGTCGACTTCCGCATGTCGCAGGCCTTCTACGGCCTTGAAGCGGCGGTCCGCCACGATCATCCGGTGTTGGAGTCGGTGACCGGAAAAGACTGGGACGCCCTCCGCAGCGATGCGACCTTCGAGCACAAGCGTTTGGAGAACAAGTCCCGGTTCGCGCAGGTACTCGCCGAGCCGCTCGCGAAGTCACCCGTGCTCGGGGGCGTCGGCAAGGTGGTCGTCCACGCGGCTGGTGCGGTGGTCCACGCCGACTACCTCACTGCGGGGCATCCGGAGGCGACGGTGACCATCGTGGCGCTGCCTACCGCGGCGGACTGGTTCCGCAGGGACATTCCGATCAGCATTGCGGACGCGACGCGACGCGACCGGATACGGATTGTCGAGCAGTCGGTATTCGAGAAGACCGAACCCGCGGACGCCGTACTGATCATCGACACGCTCGGGCAGTATCGTGACGCGGAGGCGAAGCTCATTCTTCAGCAGGCCGCTGCGAGCCTGAGCCCCGGTGGCCGGGTGCTGTTGGTGGAGGACACCTTCGATCTCGACGAGTTGGACGAACATGACGCGGAACTCGACATTCTGCGGTTGACGCTCCACGGGTCTGGATACCGCACCGAGGACGAACTCAAGGCGGTCATCGCCGACGCCGGATTGAAAGTGATCGCGACATCGCTCGTGGGGTGGGGTAACACGTTGCGAGTGCTGGCACCGTGACCTGAGGTTGTGGGCCCGCCCAGCAGTCCGGCCGGGCCGTCCACGACGAGCCCGGCGACCGCCCTACCGCAAGGTCATGAAGCCACTTCGTCACCAGCCTGGAGCTTCTCCACGACCTCGATCCAGTGACCCAGTCGCGAGTCCTCGGCCAGGGTGATGAAGTCGATCCGGTCCACCCCCGCGGTGCGCCACCGTTCCACCAGCTCCATGAGACGCACCGAGTCCATCCCCTGGTCGCGGAGGCTCAACTCGTAGTCGATGTCCGTGGGTTCGAGGTACAACACGTCGGCGACGTCGGCGATCAACTGCTCGGTGCTCAGGCTCATCAGGACTCCTCGTTCATTGCTTGCCCAACCTCTTTTGACAGTTCCAGCCGGCTGTGTCACACGGTGGCGATCAGCGCTTCCTCGCCGCTGTACGGTCGCAGGCCGTCGGTCCGGCCCGCGAAGTAGCGATCGGTCAGGTCGGTCGCCGAGACGTGTTCGGCATCGGCGAAACCTGCTTGTCGCGCCAGTTCGATGATCT
The DNA here is from genome assembly GCF_044328075.1 of Streptomyces sp. NPDC017991. Lineage (NCBI taxonomy): Bacteria > Bacillati > Actinomycetota > Actinomycetes > Kitasatosporales > Streptomycetaceae > Streptomyces > Streptomyces sp. NPDC017991. Next base: position 170,993 of record NZ_JBIRGP010000008.1, read on the forward strand.
GGCCGGGAGTGTAGAAGCCGATGAACGGCGTACCGGCCCGCCGAGCACCCTCCCTGGAGGCTCGCCGAATCTGTACGTCCTCGGGCGCGAGATCTTCGAGATGACGGAAGAACGTGAGGATCAGTGAGGAGCCGGACGGCAGACTCGCCACCTGCTTGAGGGTCGCCGTCGTGGCCTGTTCGGTCAGATACATGGTGACCCCCAGCCAGGACACCACCGCGGGACGTGAGGTATCGAATCCCGCCGCCTGCAGCCGATCCCACCAGTCGTCATTCGCTTCGAAATCGACCGGAACCAGGCGCAACCAATCCGGGATGTCATATCCGAGTTCGACCAACCGGCTCCGCTTCCATCCCTGCGTCTCCGGCTGGTCGATCTCGAAGACGGTCATGGTCGACCCCGCATCGGGATGACGCTGAGCGTAGGTGTCCAGGCCTGCGCCGAGGATCACGTACTGATCCACGCCGCGGCTCGCGGCCTGCGCCACCAGGTCCTCGGTCAACCGCGCCCGCCCGACGATCGTGGCGCGCTTTCCTCGCGAGTCGCCAGGGACCATGTCCCCGCGCTCGCGCCATCCGTCGTCGTCCTGCGCCAGCCGGGCGCCCAGGACGTCCTCAAGGACGTGCGGCGGCTCGTCCACCTGTGTGTGCAAGGCGCGCCACAATGCGGTCCGTACCGCTGTGTTGTCCGGCGTGCCGACAACATTTCCCGTCATGAGTCAGTCCTTCCCAGCTTGTTGTTCATGCTCCGTCCGGCCTCCCACGCGCTCCACAGCCCGCCGTACACGCCGCCAGCGGCGACCAACTCGTCATGTGTTCCGGTCTCGATGATCCGGCCGTGCTCCATGACGACGATCCGGTCACAGGTCGCGGCTTGGGAGAGGCGATGCGCGATCACCAACCCGGTGCGACCACGCAAAGCCGCCTCGGCGGCAAGGTCCAGCAACCCCGCATGGGTGGAACCGGCCTCGGCGGTCGCCTCGTCGAGGATCGCCAGTTCCGGGTCGGCGAGCAGTAGCCGGGCGAGGGCGAGCTGTTGAGCCTGCGCATCGGTGAGCGGATGCCCGCCGGTGCCGATCACCGTGTTGAGATCGTCCGGCAGCAGGTCGAGCAGACCGGCTGCCCCGGTGGCGTCCAGCGCTGCGTGGATGTCTTGGTCGGTGGCCCTGGGGGCGCCGAGCGTGAGATTGTCCCGCAGGGTACCGGCGAACACGTGCGTCTCTTGAGTGATCAACGTAGTTCGGCCGGGCCGGGCCACCGTCCCGGCGTCGGGTAGATGGATGCCGGCGATGACGGCGGCAAGCGTCGTCTTGCCGGCCCCGGAGGCGCCGACCACAGCGATGCGCTGACCGGTGGGGACGTCGAGGGTGAGGTCGTCGAACACACGGGGGCCGTCGCCGTAGCTGAACGCGACCTCGTGGAGCCGCACGGCGATGCCCGCGTCCGCTGTCGCTGTCGGCTCGCCCGCGTCCTCCGGGATGGTGGCGACCCCGATGATGCGGCTGAGCGAGGCGAGGGCCGACTGGAGGTCGTCGACGACGTACAGCAGCTCGTTGATCGGACCGAGCAGGCGCAGGACGATCAGCATCGAGGCGGTGGCGGCGCCGACGGTGGATGCGTCCGCGTCGATCAGGACGAAGCCGACGACGAGGACGGTGGCCAGGCTCAGACATTCGCCGAGGTTCAGGCGGAGGCTGAGCATGGCCATCACGGTGCGCGCGCGGAGTGTGTGCACCGCGACGCCCCAGGACGCGGCCATCACGGTGTGGTGCCGCTGCTCGGTGAGCCCGAGCCCGAGCACGGTGGCGTAGCCGCGCTGGGACTCGATGATCTGCTGTGCCCGCGCGCTCATCGCCGCGCGTTCGGCCGCATATACCCGCGGGCCGACGCGGAGATACCAGCGCATGACGAGTACGTAGACGGGCAGTACGACGGCGAACGCGGCGGCGTACGGCCATTCCAGCGCCGCAAGCCCGCCCAGCGACACGACGATGGTGAACCCACTGACGGTGAGCGCGGGGATCACGGCGGGTGCGGCATCGGCTACGGCGGTGACGTCGTCGCTGGTCCGGGAGATCAGGTCCCCGGTCCCAGCGCGTTCGACGAGGTGCTGCGGGAGTGTCATGGCACGGCCCACGAGCTGTTCGCGCAGCGCGGCGAGGATGGTGTGGTAAACGCGGGTGGCGAGCACGATCGTCACCGCGGTGCCGACCGCGCCGAGAACTGCCGAGAGCGCCATGACGGCCGTGACCGTCAGTACGGTGCCGAGGTCAGCGGTACCAGCCTGCACCCGATCGACGAGGAACCCGATGATCACGGGCGGGATCACGTTGACGCCGGTGCTGACGATCCCCAGCACTCCGACAGTGGCGAGCCGGAGCCTGTGCCCGCGGCTGAGTCGCCACACCTCCCTGGCTGTCTCCCCGCTCCCCGCGACCGGCAGCGCGTGTCCGGTTGCCCCGGATGCCCCGCTCATGACGTTGTCCTTACGCGCACCGGTGCGTCCTTGAGCAGGTCGACGACGCGGTCGCAACTGCCCAGCAACGCGGGGGACGAGGTGATCAGCAGGGTCGAGCGGCCCGCGCGGACGGCGCGCAGCCGCTTCGCTATCGTGTGCTCGGTGACCGAATCGACCGCCGTGGTCGGGTCGTGCAGCACGAGCACCGGCGCATCGCTCGCCAGGGCGCGGGCAAGCGCGAGTCGCTGGAGCTGGCCGCCGGAGAAACGGTTGCCGTCCTCACCGACCGGGAGATCGAGATCGGCGGCGAAGTCACCGCATGCCGCAGCTCGCACCGCAGCTGTCACCAGCTCGGGTGTGGCCGCGGTGGCGGTGAGGTTGTCGCGGATCGTTCCGCTGAACAGCATGACCCGGTGCGGAGTGAACGTGACTTGGGAGCGGTACTCCTGCGCGGTCAACTCCCGCGCGGCGATCCCGTCCAGCCGCACCGCGACCTCGCCGCCAGGCTCGCGGGGATCCAGCAGCGCCTCCGCGACGCGGGCAGCAGTCAGGTCGTCGGTGCGCACTCCCACGAGTTCGCCGGGCTCCACCCGGATCGTCGCGGCGGGCGTGGACACCTCCAGCACCGGCAGCTGCTGAACCACCGGCCGCGCCGCGTCGTCAGGCTCGGGTGTCACGGCGACGTCGGTCTTCAGCACGTCGAGGATGCGCGCGGACGAGGCGCGGGATCCGGCGAGGTTGGGGATGGAATCGTTCGCGATCGACTGGATCTGCGGCAGCAGCGCCTGAGCGAGGCCGACGGCGGCGATCAGCTCGCCGACGCTCAACTGCCCGTCCACGGCGAACCAGCCCGCCAGCCCCATCACCGCCGCAACGAACGTGCCGGTGACCGCACCGGAGCCCATCAGGAATCTCCCCAGCAGTCCCGCGTTGCGCTTGGCACCGACGAGCGTCTCCTGGCTTGCGTGCCGGTACCTTCTGGTCGCCTCGGTCTCGGCGCGCATCCCCTTGACCACCCGATAGCCGGCCACGACATCCGTGGCCAGTCCGACTGTGGTGGCCAGCAGTCCCTGGTACTCACGGGTGTCCCGGGACAGCCGCTCGCTGAGCACGCCCATCAACCACACCGCCACCGGCGCCCCCACCAGCACCGCGAGCCCGAGCAGCCAGTGCGTTCTCAACAGCGACACGGCGATGAATCCGATGGTCATGATCCTCGCGATCGGCATGATCACGAGCTGAACCCCGTTGGCCAGGCGGGCGACGTCGTTGGTCATCACCGAGACGACACCGCCGTCCGGCGCGTGGGCGCCGCCGCCGACCGGGTGCAGCACGCCGGTCGAGAGGGTGCTCCGGAGGCGGTGCTGCAGCAGCTGTATCGCAAACGCGGTCAGTTGGACAGCGAACTTCGCCGCCACCGTCAACACGATGTACAAGGCCACCAGTACGCCGAGCCACAGCACCAACTGCCCCGCGTTCCCGGTTGCCAACGCCCGGTCGATCGCAAGGCCCATCACCACGGGGACCGCAGCCTCGCCCACCTGCCACACGATCGCGGCCAGCGCCGCAGGAACGGAGACCCGCCGCACCGAGAGGATCACGCGCAACAGGAATCGGCCGGCCGTGGTCCCCGAGCCGGCCTCGAACGGCTGGAACTCGGGCGGATCGTGGGGCGCCTGCCAAAGCACAGGTAGCCGACGGGTCAAAGGTCCCCGCCCCAGCCCCAACGGGTCGGAGTGCGAGGCGTTCCTCATGGCCGCCCCCGGTCCGTGCCCAGCAACAGGATGTCGGTGTGCTGAGTGAGCTCCGCAGCCAACCGCACTCGCTGCTGCCGGGCTCCGGAGAGTTCATCTTCCTGGAACGACCTGTCCGGGATCGAACACCAACAGGCCGTCGTCGCGGGGCGGTTGTCGTACCTGATGGAGGCTTCTCCTCGGTCGGGTGGCGGTATGGGTGGTGGCACGGGGCAAGGTTAGCCTACCCTTCATTGAGGTTCTAGTGATCGTTGCCTCGGTCGGCTCGATCTGGTCTCAAGAGAAGTGGGTGTGCTTCCGTTGATGGCTTTTGATCGTGTGGAGTTGACTGCGAGTCAGCGGGGCAACTGGGTGGCACGGAGGCTTGCTCCCGAGTCCTCGGTGTTTTGTGCGGGTCAGCTGATCTGGCTGAACGGCCCGGTCGATCCGGCCCTGTTCGCGTCCTCGGTCAGTGCTGTCTTCGCGGAGACCGACGCGTTGCGGGTACGTTTCGGCGACGACGACGGTGTCCCATTTCAATACGTCGACACCTCCACGACACTCACGACAGAGATCGTCGACGCCGGCCATGGCGATGATCAGATCCGGGTACTGGCCCGCGAACAACTCACCGGACCGGCGGCCACTACCGGAGAGCCCACGACCTGCTCGACCCTGATCCGTCGCGAGAACGGCACCTGGGCATGGATCCTGATCACCAACATCCTGCTCGTCGACGGCTACAGCATCTCTCTGTTCATCCGCCGCGTCGCCGAGGTCTACTCCGCGCACCAGGCCGGCGACCCGGTCCCGGACCGCTGGTTCGGCAGCATGAAGAACGTCATAGACGCCAAGAATTCCGGCGATTCCAGGATCGAGGAAGGTACCGCGTACTGGAGTGGCATCCTCGGAATCGAGCACGCTGGCCACGAGAACGTGGAGGACTTGTCCGGGGTCTTCGTATCCTCAAGTCAACCGGTTGTCGTCCCGATACCCGACGACACCTACTCGAAGGTTCAGCAGTCCGCCCGCACCGCGCGGGTCTCCTGGACCGATTCCCTGATCGCACTGTGGGGCGTCTACACCGCTCTGGTCGACGGTCGTGACTGCGTAGCGGTCCGGGTTCCTCTGATGCTGCGCGACGATCGCGAATCACTGAGAACACCAAGCGCGATCTCAAGGGCAATCCCGGTCGTCACCACGATCAGCCCGTACCACACCTTTGCCGATGTCCTCGGGGCCGTTGCCGACCAGTTGAAGGCTTCCCGGCGTCACACGACTGTCGAAGACCACCAGATCGCCCGATTGTGGCCAAGCGGCCAAGCCGCATACCTCGCGCTCCCGACAGTCAACATCAGACTCTTCGAATCAACGCCGCGCCTGGGCGACATCGACGCGATCCCTGAAACGATCAGCACCGGCCCCGTCGGATCACTCGACCTCGCGATCTACCGCCACCCCGACACCGGAATCCGGCTAGAACTGTCCACCGGCTCCACCACCGGCAACCCACTCCGGCACGCCGAACAATTCAGCCGTTTCCTCAACACCGTCCTCAACGGGTCCGCGGCCCAGACCCTGCACGAACTGAGTACCGGCTTCACACCTGATACCGACGGCCCGGATCCCTCGTGGGCGCAAGGCGAACCGCTCGATATCGCGCCGACGACAGTGGACGCGTCGGTGACGGTGGACGCACTGGTGCGCCACCGGATCGCGGCCGATCCGGACGCCGTCGCAGTCGTCACCGACAACGGCACCGAACTCACCTACAGTCAGTTCGATGCACGGGTCAACGCTCTCGCCCACCTCCTGATCGACGAGGGCGTGCGGGTCGGGGACCGCGTCGCGATCGCCATGACACGCTCAGTGGACCTGGTAGTAGCACTTACCGCAGTAATGCGCGCGGGAGCGGCCTACGTGCCAATCGACCCGGGATACCCCACAGAACGTGTCAAAAACATCCTCGCCGACGCCGCACCTGCGCTGGTCATCACCGATCAACACACCACAGAAATACATCAACACGTACTGGGTGAACCTCGCACACCAGCACTGCGGATCGACGACCACGAAGTACAGCAACGGCTGACCACCGGCCAGGAAACCGCCCCCGTTCCAACCCGGCCGCTGAACGACCTCGACGCAGCTGTCGTGCTCTTCACATCAGGAACGACAGGCAAGCCGAAAGGCGTCGCCCTCACGCACCGCGCACTCGCCAACCGCCTCGCATGGGGTCAGCAAGTACTGGACTACAAGCCAGGCGATGTGGCGCTCTCGAAAAGTGGTGTCGGTTTCGTCGACGCGGTGACCGAGCTGTTCGGGCCGATGATCGCCGGTGCCCGAATCGTGGTCGTGCCCGCAGAAACCGCGCAAGATCCAGCCGGCCTGCTCGACACCATCGCCCGACACCGCGTCACACACCTGCTGACCGTGCCCAGCCTGGCCGACGTCCTCGTCCGCCACAACGCCGCACCCACAGCGCTGACCACGATCCGGTCCTGGATCTCCTCCGGTGAAACACTCACCCCGGGCACCGCGACCACCATGCGAACGACCGCACCACAAGCAACACTGCACAACTTCTACGGCTCGACCGAAGTCACCGGCGACGGCACAACAGCCACCATCACCCACACCGACAACACCCCCATCGGCGCACCCGTCACGAACACGACAGCACGTGTTCTTGACGCCTGGCTGCGTCCGGTACCGGCCGGTGTCACAGGAGAGCTCTACCTGGGCGGAGTACAACTCGCCGACGGATACGTCACACGCCCGGGCCTGACCGCTGACCGATTCGTGGCAGATCCCTTCAGCGACAACGGCACGCGGCTGTATCGCACCGGCGATCTCGTGCGATGGAACTCCCAGGGACAGCTGGAATACCTCAGCCGCAGCGACGACCAGGTGAAAATACGCGGACACCGGATCGAACCCGGCGAAATCCGCGCCGTCCTCGAACAACACCCAGCAGTATCAGGCGCCGCCATCACCGCCTTGGACCACCCCGCCGGCGGAAAATACCTCGCCGCATACATCACCACGGCAAGTACCCCGAAGGCCGAGGATGCAGCGCTGTTCGACACCCTGCGCGAGCATCTTGCACGGTCGTTGCCGGACTACATGATGCCCACCACCTTGATGCGCCTGGATCAATTCCCCGTCACCGCCAACGGGAAGCTCGATCGCCACGCACTGCCGCAACCAGACCTGACCGCAAGTGCAGCCAATGGCCGGCCACCGCAAACCGCCACCGAAATCGCCCTCGCCAACATCTACCGCGACGTACTACACCTCGACAACAACACCGATCTCGGCGTGGACAGCGACTTCTTCCGCCTGGGCGGACACTCGCTACTGGCCGCACGAGTCGTCGCACGCGCCAACGCACAACTCGGCACCGCACTGACACTCCGCGATGTCTTCGACCACCCCCGCATCAACGAACTCGCCCGAATCACCGACACCACCACCGCCACCCGCGCCACCACCGAGACACCCCGCACACGAATCGGCGACCTACCACGCCCAACCCCACTACCAGTCTCATACGGACAACAAGCACTCTGGTTCACAGAGCAGATCGCAGGGCGTCCGATCTATCGGACCGAAATCGTGCTGCAAGCAGGCGTGCGGCTCGATCTGGATGCTTTGGCATCTGCGGTACGCCGGGTAGTCGCTCGTCACGAGATCTTGCGTACGATCCTCGTGCCGGACGAGGAGACCTCATCGCTCCGCCAGGTCATCTGCGCGGAACCCGACGACGACACCAAGGTCCTGGAGGTCGAACACGTCGGTCCTGAGCTGCTCAGCGACAAGATCGCTCAGGTTGCCGCATTGCCACTCGACTTCACCTCCGAGTTCGGGCTGAAGTTTCATTTGTTGCGCCATTCCGATGGCGATGTGCTGGTAGCTTACGGGCATCACATAGTTACCGATGCGGATTCCTTTGGGATCCTTGTTCACGAGCTGAACAAGTTCTATCTCGAAGCGGCTTCCGGCAATTCCACCGAGGTCGCGCCCCTGTCGATCCAGTATGCCGACTTCGCGGTCTGGCAACGACATGTGCTGGGCAGCCGGAGGGATCCGGAGTCTCGCTATCAATCGGACCTGCGGTACTGGCAGGACACGCTGTCAGATCTCCCGACGGAAACCGTCCTACCCCTCGACCAACCACGCGACGGATCCGAAGAACGAACCATACGGCCTGCCACCACGTCCCTCACCAGCAATGAGACTGCCACGGTCGACGAATTCCTGGTCGAGCACAAGGCAACACCGCTGCAGGCGTTGATCGCGGCATTTTCGTTGGCGCTCTGGGATGAAGGTGCCGACGACACGGTACCTATCGGCACCCCGGCCAGTTTGCGCGACCAGCCCGAGTTGCAGGACCTCATCGGGTACTTCGTGAACACCGTCGTGGTGCGCGCCGATATCGACGCTGCAACCGGGTTCACGCAGACGCTGCTCCGTTGCCGCGATCGCATGCTCGAAGCCGCTGACCACAAGCTCGTTCCGTTCGAGCACGTCGTCGAGGCGGTGAACCCGCCGCGGCAGGTCGGGATCAGTCCGCTTTTCCAGGTGATGGCCGCCTACGTGGATCGCGGTGGAGATCCGGGTGCGGCGTCGCCGCTCACCAACTACGCCTCGACCACTGCGGATGGCCCGCTGGAATCTCAGCCTGCGCTGTTCGATCTCGTGTCGAGTATCGAAAGACTCGACAGCGGCGCATTCGGAATGAATCTGAACGCGGCCCGCGAGTTGTTCTCGGCGGAAACCACGTCACGGCTGTTGCGGAACACAGCACGCTTCCTTGTGCTTGGATCCCAGCACCCGGATGTGACGGTCAAGCAACTCGCCCAGATCGTTCGTGCCGGCGACGAGGGCCGGACCAAAGCTGACAACAACGTCGGTGACATTCGCCGCTTCCATCTGCCGCTCGAAGATTTCGACATCAGCGTGGCTCCGCTCTGGCGGGCGGCGATCGACCACGTCAGTCACGCCCTGTCGGGAGCAAGCCTCGCCCTGCGATTGGCGATCCGCGACAGCGGCGCCGGTGAACTGGTCGCCGAGACCGGCAATCCTGAGATGCTGGATGCGGTCAGGGAGAAGCTCACAGAACTGGTGACTGCGTATCAGGCAAAGACTCCGATGGTCGTCGTCACGTCCACTCGGGCCGCGTCCGGATACAAGGACGACGAATTGGCGGCTGTCCTTGACGATCCGTTCTGGGAGGACTGGGTAGATCAGCTCGCTGATACGACCGCCACTGTGCTGCGGCAGCGAGGCGACTCGGCAGCTTCGGAAGCGTCAAGTGTCACGGCTGGACGAGCGGCTCCCGCCGCAGACGAAACCTCTCTGCGGTCCGTTGTGCTGGCGGCCGTGGCCAAGACCTTGGCCGAGATCGCTGAAGGCGATCTGCTCGTGGAGTTCCATGAGTCCGACGGTCCCCTGATGACGCGTGGATTCCCCGTGCTGCTCGATGATGGTGATGTCATCGGACTGAGCCCGGAGCGAGCGGCCGAGTATGCCTCGCTGGCCGGACACCCCCGGTTCAGCCGCTTCTTCGATGATCTCCCGATCCCACGGATCCGTGTAGGTGTGTTCCGCAGCCACGCGGAGCTGATCACCGGGCCTGCTGAGCGTGTCGGCGTACCAGAGGATGGACTCGACATCCATGTCCTCGTCGCGGGTCGTGAGCCCGACGATTGCGTCGTCCGCGTCTGGGTGGAGTCGGCGGACACCGTTGATGTCGACACCGAGGCACTGGCCGCCGCCATCACTGAAGAGATCGCCGGAGCTGGAGTCCCTGCCCCCGGCCGCGAGCGTCGAGAGGCATTCACTCTGCGTCGCGCCGACCGGGTCACGTTGACACCCGGCGAAGAAGAATCCATCCGAGCCCGCTACGGGCACGACGCCCAGATCCTTCCGCTTGCCCCCCTGCAGCGCGGATTGTTCTATCACCTACTGCGGTCCCGGGAATCCGACGACCACAACACCTACGTCTCGCAGATCACCCGACAGATTGCGGGAGATCTCGACCCCCAGCGGATGACGGCCTCCATCGCCGGTGCGATGGAGAGGTACCCCAATCTCCAGGCAGCGTTCGTCCCTCCCGGGGACGTACAGGTGATCCCGTCCGGTGTCGAAGTCCCGGTACGGGTCATCCGATTGGACGAGTGGGGTGGCCGCGGGGTCGATGTGGAGCAGTTCCTGGCGGCCGAGCGAGGTGAGCCGTTCGACTTCGAGGTCCCGCCTCTGATCCGATTCACACTGCTCGAACACGGCCACCAGGCGTGGACATTGGTCATGAGTTTTGAACACATCCTGCTGGACGGCTGGTCCATCAACGCGCTGTTCGCCGAGATCCTCAGCATCTACGCCGATGACGGATACGTCGATCGCGTGCGACCGGCGTCTTTCCGCTCCTACCTGGACTGGGTCGACGACCAGGATCCCGCCACCGCCTATCGCGCCTGGGACGGCTACCTCGCGGAACTGGCTGGTCCGACGTTGCTGTGCCCTGACTTCGTCGACCTCGGTGACGCACAGAGCGAGACCGGTGAACTTCACCTCGATCTCAGCCCGGCAGAGGCCTCGATGGTGTTCGGTGCTGCGCGAGACGCCAAGGTCACGGTGGGTACCTTGCTGCAGACCGCCTGGGGAATCGCGCTCAGCCGGCTCACCGGCAGCAACGACGTTGTATTCGGTAACACGGTTTCCGGTCGGCCGCCGTCGTTGCCCGACGCCGACCGAATCATCGGGCTGCTGTTCAACACGGTCCCGATGCGGGTGAGTCTCCCCCCGTTCGAAACGAATCGGCAGTTGCTCGCCCAGGTTCAGTCCGAGCAGCTGCTCGTCATCGACTATCCGCAAGCCGCTCTGACACAGATCCAGACCAATGCGGGCGTTCCTGTTCTGTTCGACACGCTGTTCGTGGTGCAGAACGTGCCGCTCGGCAATACCGCGGGGCAGGACACAGCCGGGTTGCGGGTCGTCGACGCAAAGGTCGATGACGCGACACACTACCCAGTGACGTTCGCGGTCGACCCAGAAGAACGCGACGGAGCGGCGACCGTGCACGTGCGCCTGTCCTACCGCCGGGACGTTTTCGATGCCCCGGCCGCGGAGCTACTGCTCAAGCGCTACGTCCAGGTGCTCGTTTCTCTTACTCGCCGGCTCGACGAGCCCGTTGCTACGTTGTCCGCCCTGTTGCCGGACGAGACTGCCCCGCATACGGGTATCGCCGCTGATCTCATCCGCGAAATCGAACCGGTCACGGTCGCCGAGTTGCTGCACCGGCAGGTGCAGCTGTCCGGATCGGAGACGGCGCTCGTCGCCGGCGATCGCCGGTTCACCTTTGCGGAGTTCTTCGCCGAGGTGAACCGCTACGCCCGCCTGCTCCTTGAAGAGGGAGTGTGCCCAGAGCATCGGGTCGCACTGCTGCTGCCGCGCGACGAGCGCACGGTCATCGCGATGTTTGCGGTGTTCGCCATTGGAGCTGCCTACGTCCCGGTGGACAGTGAATTGCCGGACGAACGGATCGGCTACATGCTTGAGGTCGCTGAACCGACCGTCACTCTGGTGACCGACCGCGACGTGGATCGGCTCGCCGGCACCGTCGGCAAGGTGATGAACCTGGAGTCCGCAACGACGGTGGATCGCCTGGCGCAGATTGCCGCGGCTCCGATCACGGCAGCGGAACGAGGCGGGCAGGTCTCGCTCGACAACCTCGCGTACATCATCTTCACCTCGGGAACCACCGGACGGCCCAAGGGAGTTGCCGTCGGCTACCGCGGACTGACAAACATGTACTTCAACCACGTCGAGAAGATCTTCGATCGGGTGGTGGACCACCAGCGCGGGCGCCGGTTGAAGATCGCGCACACGACGTCCTTCTCCTTTGATGCCTCGTGGGAGCAATTGTTCTGGCTCCTGAACGGGCACGAGGTCCACGTCATCGACGAGGAGATGCGACGCGACCATCAGCGGCTGCTGGCTCACTATGACGAGGTGTGCATGGACGGGTTCGATGTGACCCCGTCCTACGGGCAACTGCTGGTCGAAGAAGGGCTGCTTGAGCGCGACCGGCCGGCCGGCCGGTCCGTGTCTTCCGATGCGCCTGGTGTCGTCTTCGTCTCCCTCGGTGGCGAGGCCGTCCCCGACCGGCTCTGGCAACAGCTGCGCGGCGCGCCCGGAGTCGAGTCGTACAACCTTTACGGACCTACCGAGTACACCATCAACGCCCTGGGCGCCGACCTGGCCGACAGCACCAGTTCGAGTGTCGGGACGCCGATCTTCAACACCCGGGCCTACATCCTCGACGGGAACCTGCAACCTGCCCTCCCCGGTGTCGCTGGCGAGCTCTACCTGGCCGGCGAAGGAACCGCGCGTGGATACTGGGGCCAGTCCGCGCTGACCGCCGAACGTTTTGTCGCCTGCCCGTGGGAACCAGCGGAACGGATGTATCGCACCGGAGACCTCGCCCGGTGGAACGAAGCCGGGATGATTGATTACCTCGGTCGCGCCGACGAGCAGATCAAGATTCGCGGCTATCGCATCGAACCGGACGAGATCCGGGACGTGGTGCAAAAGTTCCCCGAGGTGACGCGCGCCGAAGTGGTCGCCTTCGAGCATGCCACGGGGCTGCAACTGGCGGCCTACTACAGCACGACCGCGGACCTCGACATCAGTGAGTCGCTGCGCAACCATCTGGCCAGGTACTTGCCTGACTACATGGTCCCGGCAGCCCTTGTCCGGGTGGAGTCCTTCCCCCTCACCCCGACCGGGAAGCTGGATCGCCGAGCCTTGCCTGCGGCTGACGTGGCCGCGTCCGGAGTCAGCGCGGGCCGGGCGCTGGAGTCGGAGACGGAGCTGGCGGTGGCCGCGGTCTTCCGTGCTGTGCTCGACCTCGACGAGGGGCTGGTTCTGGGCGCCGCGAGCGACTTCTTCCGGCTTGGCGGGCATTCGCTCGCGGCAATGCGGCTTGCGTCGCAGATGAATCGCGCGTTCCCCGTGAACATAGCGATGCGGGACGTCATCACCGCTTCAACGATCGGCGAACTGAGTGCGGTGGTCGACAAGAAGATGCAGCCGGGCGCCGATCCCGAGGCCGACATCACCGCGATAGCGACCCGATTCACTCAGTCCCTGAACGGCCGCACTCTGTTCTGCGCGCACCCGAAGTTCGGCGCCTCGTCCATGTACTCGGAATTGTCGAGATACCTCCCGGACGGGGTCGGGCTGGTCGGGATCGATGATCCGGCGATCATCGGCCTGGAGATCGAGTTCGATGACCTCGACGACCTCGCCTCGACCTATGCCGACGTCATCCAGGAACTGCAGCCGGCCGGACCGTACGAACTGCTGGGTTGGTCGTACGGCGCACACATCATGTTCGCCGTGGCGCGCCGGCTTCTCTCCCGAGGGGAACGTGTCGGCCCCCTGGTGCTCGTGGATGCCATGCCCGCCGGTTCGGAGAACTCGATGGAGCTCCGCGTACGACCGGGATCCGCCGAGTCGATGCGTGACGAAATGCTGAAAGCCTTCGGCGAGGAAGCCTTGCACGAGTTGCTCGCGGACGCGAAGCAACTCAAGGCTGTCGAGACGGCCGGCCGTCGTTGTGATGTCCTGACGTCTGCGCCGACACGGGGCAGTCTCGACATCGAGACGCTCGTGATCGCGTCATCCGCGACTCACATGTCCCGAGTGGCGGAGCTGGGCCGCGAGGATGCGCTGGGATGGGACAGTCACCTGACCAACTATTCGTTCTTCGTCGCTGAAGACGAAGACCATCAGTCCATCCTCGAACCCGATTCCGGTCTGCTGAAATGGGGCCCACTGCTGACGAACTTGTTGGTCGACTGAGTGGATTTCGTTGTCTGGTGCAGTACGGCGAGCCGTACTGCACCAGACTCGGAGCCGATGGCTCAGATGATGGCGGCAGCGTCTTGCAGGCTGTCGAACAGGGCCGCGCGGCGCATGTAGGCGCGGGCGGTATCGAACTTCTCGGCGGTGCGGCGCAGTTCGTCGAAGTTGTGTCGACGCACCTCGGGGTCACGTTCTTCCAACAACCGTTTGTTGGCGATCGTCTGGGCCTGTACGTAGTTCACCGCGGCATGGCGGCGCTGGCGGCTGTAGAGGTCGAGCAGGTCGTCGCCGGCCTCACCGGCGATCACCTTCGCGAGCTTCTCCGTCAGGTTGATGGCGTCATGGATGCCGCCGTTCATGCCCATGCCGCCGATCGGGTTGTTCACGTGCGCGCTGTCGCCGGCGAGCAGGATGCGCCCCTGACGGAAGGTCGCGGCCACGCGCTGATTGACTGGGTAGACGTTGCGGTACTCGACGTCGTACGAGCCAGTCTTCGGGAGGAACTTCTGCAGCCGCTGCTCGACGCGCGCCGGCGACAACGCGGTGGCGTCGTCCTCGTCCTGGCCGATCGGCAGAATTACCCGCCAGAGCCCGTCGGGCGTTTCTCCCCGCACCTTGAAGACGTTGGCCCACTCATTGGGGTCGGAGAAGTAGTTGCGAAAGGCCAGATCCGGCTTGACGGTCTTGAGGTCGAAGCTGGTCGCGATCTTGATGAACCGCTCCGGGTAGGTGAATCCCTCGAATTCGATGCCGGCGAACTTGCGCACCGTCGATCGGCCACCGTCACAGCCGACGACGTAGGCCGCTGCCATGCGTTCTGTGCCGGCGGGTGAGGTGTACTCCACCTCGATGCCGCTTGCGGTTTCGGTCAGACCGGTCAGCGTGTGGGAGAACCGCACGTCGAAGTCGGATTCGTTCGCGTATTCCTCGGCGATGGCCGCGGTCAGCTTGTACTGCTCATACTGCAGTACGTACGGGAACCGGACCTCGTCCTTGAGTCGGCCGAGATCGAACTCCGCCACGACCTCTCCGGTCGGCCGGTCGTGGAAGCGATAGGTGCTGGAGAGCAGACTGTGCGCCCGGATCTTCTCGGTGACGCCCAGGGCGTCGAGCATCTCCAGTGTGCTCGGATGGATGGTCGCCGCGCGCTGATCCTGCACCGGCGCCGGCTCGGATTCGAGAACGGTCACCGGGATACCGCGCCGATTCAGCGCCAGCGCGCAGACCATTCCGACGGGGCCCGCGCCCACGACGAGGACACGTGTGGTCTCGTTCGACATGCGTCTAGTTCTGCTCGCGCTGAAGACGCTTGCTGACCTTGCCGACCGCGGTGTACGGGAACTCGTCGACGACCTCCACGACATCGGGGAGCTTGAACGTGGCGAGACCCTTGTCGCGCAGAAACTGGCGCAGCTTGCCCAGGGTGAGCTCGGCCGCGCTCTCCGGCGTCCGGGGAATCAGATACGCCTTGACACGTTCACCGAGAACCTCGTCGTCGACGCCGACGACGGAGACGTTGTGGACGCCGGCATGAGTGAGCAGCGCGTTCTCCAGCTCCTCGGGCGCGATCTTCTCGCCGCCCCGGTTGATCTGGTCCTTCGACCGCCCCACGACCCTGATGAATCCGCGCTCGTCCCGCTCGACGATGTCACCGGTGCGGTAGAAACCATCGCTGGTGAACGCCAGCGCATTCTGCTCGGGGTTGCGGTAGTACCCGCGAATCACCGACGGTCCCCGGGTCAGCAGGTGACCGGGGGCACCGGGTGGCACTTCGTTGCCCTCGTCATCGATGACGAGGATCTCGTCGGCCGCCGAGGCCGGCCGGCCCTGGTATCGCACACTGGTGGCCCGATCGACGTCGGCGGGATTGCTGACGACGAGGCCCTCTCCCATCCCGAAGCTCTGCGACAGTTGCACGCCGAACTCCGGCTCGACCCGACCCGCCACTGATTCGCTCAGCTTCGCGCCGCCGCACATGAGCACCTTCAAGCTGGAGATGTCATAGGACTTGCGGAGCGAGGAGTTCAGCCAGGCCAGCAGGATCGGAGGTACCAGCGAAACGCGGGTCACCCCGTGCTTCTCGATCAGCGGGAACGTCGCATCGGGGCTGCCGTTCGGTGCGATCACAATGGTGGCGCCCACGCTGAACGCACCGAGAAATCCGGGCGAACGCGTCGACATGCTGTGGCAGATCGGTATGACCATCATGTGCACGGTGCGCTCGGTGATGCCCCGTTCCCCAACGCTTCGCCGCAGTGCGTAGCCGTACGTCTGGTGAGTATGCGGCATCAGCTTCGGAACGCCCGTCGTGCCGCCTGACATCTGCAGCAGAGCGACGTCCTGCGGGCTGCACCGTCGCGCGTGCTCAAGCGATCCTTTCGACTGCAGCGCCTTGTACTCGGCGCCGCCGCCATCACGTTCGAGTACTACGGTGTGCTCCAGATGGAGCCATCGCTGCTTCAGGTCGGCAGCCATCGCAGCGAGATCGGTGCCGCTGTCCGAGGCGACCGTGATGTAGGCACGCGCCTCGGCGATCTCGATGAAGTGCTCGATCTCGGCACGGCGGTGCGCGATGGGAGCGACGACGGGAACCGCCCCGAGCTCCCACAAGGCGAAGACGAAGGCAATGTACTCATAGATGTTGGGCAGGTGCACCACCACCCGGTCGCCACGGCTCAGCCCCAGATCCCGCAGGCCGGCAGCGAGGCGCAGGACCTCGTCCGTGAGCTGTGCATAGCTCAACTCGGCTTTGCGGTCGATGACAGCGAGTTTGTCGGGACAGCGCTCCGCGGTGGCGAACAGCAGCTCCGGCAGCGTCTGATCGCGCCAGTACCCCTCGGCGATGTACTTGGCTGCCGTCTCCGACGGAAATGGAACGACCCCGTCAAGGGCCAACGGTTCGATGCTCAATTGGTTTCCCTTCGAGGAGCTGCCTCCCAGCCCAGCGAGGGTAGGCTACCCTAACTACACGATCAGCGGTGCTGGATCCTGTCCGCCAGGGGACGCGCACGGTGTCGATCAATTACGTGACCGACCGAACCGGGATCGCGGCGATCGCGCGCGCCGTAGCGACGCGACGCGCGGAGTTCGCGACGGTTCGCTGACGGAGTGGTGGGCAGCCTCATGCACTGCGACGGGTATCGCGCCGCGGCGGTCACTAGTTCACTGAAGTCCGACCACGCAGGGCATCGCCTCGTCGGCATCGACGCCGAAGTCCACCAGCCGTTTCTTACTGGGGACCGGTGTTGTTCAGCGCCAAGGAAAGCATCTGCAAGACGTGGTATCGGCTGACGCATGCATGGTGGGACTTCACCGACTGCGAGCTCGTCATCGACTCTGAGCACGGCGCCTACACCGGCACAGGATCGCGATCCCGGCGAGCACGACGAAGATCCAGGTCAGCAGGTGGAGTCGGCCAGGCCGGCCGCGACCACGCCCAGCGCGGCAGTGACGGACCCGACCGGAACCAGCCGACTCCAGTCGCCGACGTACCGTCCGTGACGCCGCTGCCGGGGTGTGACGGCAGCGTGTCGGACTTGCAGGGCACCGAGGTCAGGTGTTGCGCGATGTGGTCAGCCGGGAAGTTCGGGCGGAGGGGTGAGGCGGCTGCGGGCGGCGGTGAGGATGCCGACCGCTCGGGGGAAGTCCTTGAGTTGGTTCAGCAGCGAGTCCAGAGCGGGGAGCAGGCAGCGCGGCGGGACACCGCGGGCGGCCAGGATGTCCGCGGTCCACGTGATGAACGTCGTGAACAGGTCGGGGTCGTCGACGTACAGAGCGGTGGCGAGGTGCCCGACGATGAAGTCGATGTCCTCGACGGTGCGCTCCAGTTGGTACTCGCTGTAGTGGCGCGTCTCGGGGAACCCGTCCTCGACGTCGGCGAGGGTCCGCTTGACCAACTGGAGCCCGGTCCGGCGGACCATGGTGTATTCCTGGTCGGCCAGGTGCGGCAGATCCAGATCGGGCAGGCGGGCCGCGTGCGCACCGGACGGCGTCAGCTGCCGGCCGAGCAGCGTGGCCGCGTCAGGTGCGTCCTTGGCCCATTCGGCTCGCATGAGCCGGGCATAGCGGCCCTGCGGCCCGAACGCGGCACCTCCGGCGAGTACCGGAAGTCCGGCAGCCTGGCACGAGCTGATCGCGTTGTGCGCGCCGGGCAGCAGCGTCGGGATGGACGAGGACAGCAGTACCGCCTGCGCAGAGGTGCGGCGCGCATGTGCGACCAGGTGCTCGGTGGGGACCTGCGCCCCGAGATAGTCGACCCGCCAGCCCCGTAACCGCAGCACCTCGCTGACCAGACGCGCGGGCAGGGAGTGCCACTCGCCGTCGACGCACGACACCAGAACCCTTCCCACGAACGTGCCGGTGAGGGCGGGCGCGGTGGCGTCGGCGAGGGCCGCGACGCACCGTTCGCTGATCGCCGTGGCAGCGTGTTCCTGCGCCACCGTGATGTCATCGGCCGCCCAGGCCAGGCCCACCCGCTCCTGCGTCGGCGCGATCAGTTCGAGCAGTACCCGCTCGCCCGCAGCACGCGTCCGTTCAGCGGCCGAAGTGTCCGTGGCGGTCGCCTGCGTGTGCTCCGGCACCTGCTCGTGTGCTCCAGCCGCCCGATCATCTTCTGTCTCCGGCTGATCGTTTTGCGTCGCCGCCTGAGCCTGGTCCGCCGCCCGCTCGCGTTCTGCCGTGCAGAGCGCGCGGCGCACGATGGCGACGGCGCGAGCCTCGTCGCACTCGCCGAGCGCCTGCCACAACTGCTCACGCGGCTCGGCGAGGGAGTGAGTGTGCTTGCCGTCGGTCACGCGGTTCACCTTCCTCTGGTGGGTTCGTCCACCGTGGTCGGACGGTTGTCGCGGGGCGCGCCGATCGCCAGGACGGCCATGTCGTCGTGCGGCCCCTCCCCCACCCACTGGGCAAGGATCATCCGCACACGTTCGGTGACCGCCTCGGCCGGCATCCCGGCGCACTGGGCCAGTACGGCGCGCAGCCTGTCCTCGCTGAACATCACGTCGCCCAGCGGCCCACCGCGCGCCTCGGTGATCCCGTCGGAATACAGCAGGCAGGTCTCACCGGGCTGCAGAGCGACTTCGGCGGTGTTGAACTCGATGTCGGCGAGCACGCCGATCAGCGTGCCGTCGGTCCTGGCCTCCTCCACCTGCCCGGTGACACGCACGATGAGCGGGGCGGGATGGCCCGCGCTGGAGATGCGCAGTCGCACCCGTGCGTCCTGGCGCACAGCGGTGACCAGGACCAGGGTCACGAAAGGTGTCCGGTGCGAGGACAGCAGTGCGCCGTTGAGGAGGGTCAGCAAACGGGTGTGGTCGGCGGCGAAAGGAACCAGCGCCTGCAGTGCGTGGCGGACCCTGCCGGCCACGACCGCGGCCTCCAGCCCTTTGCCGCACACGTCACCCAGTACCGCGACGGTCTCGGCCTCCGGTGTGTCCGCCGGGTACAGGTCGTAGAAGTCGCCGCCGACGAGTTCGCCTGCCACCGAGGCGCGGTAGCCCCCGGAGAAGCAGATGCCGTGTACCCGGCCGAGTGAGGGCGGCAGCAGATCGCGTGTCAGCACCTCGGCGCTGTGCGCCTGGCGGGTGTGGCTACGGGCCACGGACAGGGCGGCACCCGCGCGTGCGGCGAAGAGCTGGGCGAAGGACTCCTCGGCGGGGGTGAACCCGTCCCGGTTCCGTGGACCGGGAAGGGCTAAGCGGGTAGCTTCCTGGCGGCGGCGCAGCAGGATGAGGCATCCGGTCGGCACACCGTGCCCCGGCAGCGGCACCACGACGGCCGAACCGATGTCGGCGACATCGCTCACGAACCCCTCGGGTACTGCCCAGGAAGGCACCTCGCGGGGATCGATCCAGCGGGAGGACACCGCGGGAAGTCCCCGCAACGCCTCGGCCAGGCCCGGCAGTTGAGCCGGGTCCAGGGCAACCCGCTCCTGCACCACGGGCCCGTCGGAGGTGCACCGCGTCACAGGGAAGTCGTGTCCGTCGCCCGTCCCGACGACGACCGCCGCGTCCGCCAGGTGCCGGGCGGCCCGTTGCGCGGTCATCGCCGTACAACGGTCGACGTCCAGCGAGGCGAGCAGTTCGGAGGAGAGCTCCTGCAGCAGTCCGGCTCTCCTGCGCTCACGCGCCAGCTCCTGCGCGGCACTCGGCGGAGCACTGTCACCGACCAGCCACCAGGTCACCGCACCGTCCACGCGCGGTACGGCGAGGGCCTTCACCCCGTGCGCGCCGATCCGGCCGTCGGCCCATGCCGACCGCTCCTCCCCCGCACCGCTGACCCGCCGCAGGTGGGCCTCGATCAGCCAGGCGGGCGCCACCTCGCCCAGCGCGGCACCGACAGCGACCCGCGCCAGCAGCACGGCGGCCTGTGCGTTGTGGGACAGCACGACGCCGGACGCGTCCACTGTCACCGCCGGATACGGTTCACAGTGCTGCGCAGCGGGACCCGCACCACGAGTGCTCTTCTGCTCCGGCAAGGAGACCATCGATTCGGAACCCGCTGGCACGGACTCCCGTCACCTCTTCTACTCGAAAGCAGGAGATCCGCAGATTACCGACGGCATATGACCACGGGCTGCATTTCGCGATACCTCCGACATCGCCTCCCCGGCTGTTGGACAATGCGCCCCGCTCGTATGGGTCGTTGCTGATCGGTCGCCGCACCCGGATCGGTCGTCGCACTCGGTGCGGCGACGGCCCACCATGATCAGTAGACCGGTGAACGTATCCGACCGCTCTTCGTTTAAGTCAGTCGGTTGACTTAAACAAGGAGGCGGTGTCTAGTGATCGAGAAGGCTGGCTCAGGGAGGCTGACATGGGTGAAACCCACAAGACACGACCGGCCGCGGTCGCGCGGGGCGGCGCCGGTGGCACGGTGGACAGCGTCCAGCCCCGTACCGGCCGCGGCGCCGACACACGCGAGGCCATCATGGCCGCGGCCGAGCGCCTCTACGCCGAACACGGACTGTCGAACGTCTCCAACCGCCAGATCGGCGAGGCGGCCGGCCAGGGCAACACCACCGCCGTCAGCTACCACTTCGGCAGCAAGGCGACGCTCGTACGGGCCATCATGACCAGGCACGGCACCCAGATCGACACGATCCGCACGCGCCATGTGGAGGCGGCCGGAGACAGTTCCGACCTGCGGGACTGGGTGCGCTGTCTGCTGCGTCCGGTGACCGAGCACAACGCCGCCCTCGGTGTCCCCTCCTGGCACGCGCGGTTCGCCGCGCAGGTGATGACCGACCCGCTGATGCGGACGCTGGTGGAGGACGAGTCACTCACCCGCGACAGCCTGCGCCGCACCCTCCAGGGACTGGGCCGGTGCCTGTACGACATCGTGCCCCCCGAGATCCGCCCCCAGCGCGCCGCGATGGCCCGTCATCTGATCACCCATGTCTGCGCGGAGCGCGAACGCACCCTGGCCGAAGCCGCGACCGATCCCGGCACGTCCTGGGAACGCACCGCCGACGCCCTGGAGGACGCGCTGGTGGGACTGCTCGCCGCGCCCACCACCCGCCACTGAACGACCGGTCCAACAGAGCCGATCGAGCCGACAGAGCGATCTGGCAGAGGGACACATCCAGCAGAGGAGACAGCATGAGGATCACCGTCGACGAGGAGAAGTGCTGCGGTGCCGGTCAGTGCGTCGTGATCGCGCCCGAAGTGTTCGACCAGCGGGACGAGGACGGGATCGTCGTCCTGCTCGACGCCGCGCCCGCCGCCGACCAGTACGAGGGCGCCCGCGAGTCGGCAGGTGTCTGCCCCGCCGCCGCCATCCACCTGCACGAGGACGCGTGAGCACGCCGTCCGACGTGCTCGTCGTCGGGGCGAGCGCCGCGGGTCTGGCCGTCACCGAGAGCCTGCGCCGCAAGGGCTACCGCGGTCGGATCACCCTGCTCGGCGAGGAGACCGGTGCGCCGTACGACCGCCCGCCCCTGTCCAAACAGGTGCTGGCCGGCACCTGGGAGGCCGAGCGCGCCCAGCTGCGTACCCGTGACGTACTGGATGCCCTGGACGCCGAACTCGTCCTCGGCGAGCGCGCGGTGGCCCTCGACGCCGCCACGCGCACGGTGCGTACGGAGAGCGGAACGGAGGTGCGGGCGGAGGCCGTCGTACTGGCCACCGGACTGCACGCGCGCAGACTGCCCGGTCTCTCGGGGGCGGCGGGCGTGCATGTGCTGCGGACCCTCGACGACGCCGGCCGACTGCGCGAGGAACTGCTGAAGGCCGGGCGGGTCGTGGTCGTCGGCGACGGGGTGCTCGGTGCCGAGATCGCCGCCACGGCCCGTCTCATAGGCGCCGATGTGACCCTGGCCGGGCCGCAGGCGGCCCCGATGCGGGCGCAGTTGGGCGGCGAGGTCGCCCAACTCCTTGCCGCGCTGCACATCGAGCACGGCGTGCGGCTGCGCCGGGACTCACCGGTGGACGGACTGGAGACGGCCGACGGACGCGTCACCGGTGTCCGCACGGCCGGCGGCGAAGTCCTTCCCGCGGATCTCGTCGTCGCGGCTGTCGGCGGTACCCCTGCCACCGACTGGCTGACCGACAGCGGACTGGTACTGCGGGACGGTGTTGTGTGCGACTCCCGCTGCCGCGCCGCCGACAGCATCTACGCCGCCGGAGACGTGGCCCGCTTCCACCACGAAGGCCTCGGACGGTCGCTGCGGCTGGAGAACCGCACGAACGCCACCGAGCAGGCCATGCTGGTCGCGGCGAACATCCTGGGCGAGGACCGCCCGTACAGCCCCGTCCCCTACTTCTGGACCGACCAGCTCGGCGTCAAGATCCAGGTGTACGGGCTGCCCGCGCCCACCGCCACCGTGCACATCGCCGAAGGTGCCGTGGAACAGGGCCGGTTCGTCGCGCGGTACCTCGACGACGAAGGGCGCCCGCTCGCCGTCCTCGGCTGGAACATGCCCAAACAGGCGCGCCTGCACCGCCAACACCTCCTCGACCGTTACGCCCCCGCGCCCCGGCCCGAATCGGCCGCCGCCCCGCGGTGACCCGCCGCACGCCGCCCACCCCCATGCACCTCTTACGCCTCTTACGCCTCGCACGACGGAGGCGGCCCCCCACTGGAGGACACCATGACCAGCACGCCCGCCACCTTCGAAGCACACAGCCGTGACATCCCCGACTTCCCCGCGCCGCGTTCCTCCGAGTGCCCCTTCGCCCCCTCCCCCGACCTGCGGGCACTGTCCGGGTACGGGCCGGTCACCCGGGTCCGCTCCTGGGGCGACAGCACCCCCTGGGCAGTGACCGGGCACGCCGAGCAGAAGGCCCTGCTGTCCGACCCGCGCCTGAGCGCGGAGTTCACCCGGCCGGGTTTTCCCAGCCCCGTGGACCCGGCCCACGCCCACGCCGGCGGCACCGACCTGAGCTTCGTCGGCATGGACGATCCCGAACACGCCCGGCTGCGCCGCATGGTCAGCGGCACTTTCACGATCAAGCGCATCGAGGCGATGCGCCCGCGCGTGCAGCAGATGACCGACGACTTCATCGACGCCATGCTGGCTGGTCCCGGACCCGCCGACCTCGTCCAGGACCTCGCCCTGCCGATCCCGTCCCTGGTCATCTCCGAACTGCTCGGAGTCCCCTACGAGGACCACGAGTTCTTCCAGACCAACAGCAAGACCATCGTCTCCGCCGTCGCCTCTCCCCAGGAGCGCCGGACGGCCCACACCAACCTCGCCACGTATCTCGACGAGCTCGTCGGCCGCAAGCTGACCGAACCCGGCGACGATCTCCTCTCCAGCCTCTGCACGCAGATCGAGAGGGGCGAACTCGCGCGCCGCGAGGCCGCCACGATGGGTGTGCTGCTGCTTCTCGGCGGACACGAGACCACCGCGAACATGATCAGCCTGGGTACGCTCCTGCTGTTGCAGCACCCCGACCAGCTGGCTCTGATCCGCGACACGGACGACGCCGCCGTCATCCGTGACGCCGTCGAGGAACTCCTGCGCTACCTCTCCATCGTGCACCTCGGCCGCCGCCGCACCGCCCTGGAGGACATCGAGGTCGCCGGCCACATCATCCGCGCCGGAGACGGCGTCATCCTCCTCGGTGAACTCGCCAACCGGGACCCCTCGGTCTTCCCCGACCCCGACCGCCTCGACCTGACCCGCAACGCCCGCCAGCACCAGGCGTTCGGCGCCGGCGCGCATCACTGCGTCGGCCAGCCCCTGGCCCGGATGGAACTCCAGGTCATCTACCCGACCCTGTTCCGCCGCGTCCCCACGCTCCGCGCCGTCGGCGACCTCGACGCGATCCCCTTCAAGTACGACGCCATCATCTACGGCCTCCACGCCCTGCCCGTCACCTGGTGACGGCGCGGGCCGCTCAGCCTTCCGGGTAGGCGAGTACCGCCAGGATCCGGCGGTTGTCGTCCTCGGACGGTTCGAGTCCAGCTCCCGCAGCCGGGGGTCCGCGGAGCGGTGGGGCACCGCACGGTCCCGGTCCTCACCGGCACGATCTTCGGGCTGGTCCCGCCGAAGGCCGGCGCCGCCCACCAGGCCCTGGTGGACGCGGCGGTCTGCACGATGCTCGGCAGGCCGATCCCCGCAACCTGAACGGAGTCAGTGCGCGCACGCCCCGAACTCCGTGTGGCGGGCCCTGGTGGCGTAGGCATCGTTGTCCCGCTGGTCCTGGGAGGAGGGCGGGGCAAGGTGCTGCCTGCGGATCTCCCGGCGGGCTTCGGCCAGCAATGCGGCGAACTCTTCGTCGGTCATCGCCCTCACCTCTCTTTCCACAGGTGATCCGAAGCAACGGGGTGGTTGGATCGGCCCCCCTGTTGCCCGCCCGGTTCCATCGACAGCGGGGTGAGGCAGGTCGCGCCGTTCGCCGGTCTCAGCCGTTGAAGCGGTCCGGGTCGAAACCTGTCCGCTCGTTCCGGTTCAGGGCGCTGATCTCACCGATGTCGCCCTCGCTGAGCTCGAAGTCGAAGAGGTCGAAGTTCTCCTCGATCCGCTTCTGGGTCACCGACTTGGGAAAGACGATGTCACCGCGCTGGATGTGCCAGCGCAGGGTCACCTGGGCAGGCGACTTGCCGACCCGCTCCGCGATGCGGTTGATGGTCGGATCGTCGAGGACCTTGCCCTGGGCGATGGGCGACCAGGCCTCGGTGGCGATCTCGTGCTCGGCGTCGAAGGCCCTGACCTCGTCCTGGGTGAGGTAGGGGTGCACCTCGATCTGGTTCACCGCGGGCACCACGTCGCTGCCTTCCAGCAGTCGGCGCAGATGACGCGGCTGGAAGTTGGAGACGCCGATGGCCTTGGCGCGGCCGGAGCGGTAGACCTCCTCCAGGGCCTTCCAGGTCTCCACGAATTCGCCCTTGGCGGGCAGCGGCCAGTGGATGAGGAAGAGGTCCAGATAGTCCAGGCCCAGTTTCTCCAGGCTGCGGTCGAAAGCCTGGAGGGCGTTGTCGTGCCCATGGGCGTCGTTGTTGAGCTTGCTGGTCACGAAGACGTCGGCGCGATCGAGACCGGAGTCCCGGACCGCCTGGCCGACCTCCTTCTCGTTGCCGTACATCTGCGCCGTGTCGATGTGCCGGTAGCCCGTGTTCAGCGCCGCCAGGGTCGTCTCCCTGGTGTCCTCCGGCGGGATCTGGAAGGTGCCGAAGCCGAGCTGCGGGATCTGCACCGCGTTGTTGAGGGTGAGGGCGGGTACTGCGGTCACGATGACTCCTGTGGTCGCGGTTTCGAAAGTCGGAGGGGTGTGGCGCGGTCAGCCGGCGATTCCGCTCAGCTCCGCGTCCGGCGGCAGGATCCGTACCAGCTTGCGGTTCACGAATTCCTGCATACCGAGCTTCGAGAGCTCGCGTCCGTAGCCGGAGCGCTTGATGCCGCCGAACGGCAGGTCGGGCTGGGTCGAGGTGGGGTGGTTCACCCAGACCATGCCGGTCTCCACGCGTTCCGCCACCCTGCGGCCCCGCTCCACGTCGGCGCAGAACACGGATCCCCCGAGTCCGTACTGGCTGTCGTTGGCCAGCGCGACGGCCTCGTCCTCGTCGGCGACGCGGTGGACCACCGCGACCGGCCCGAAGAGCTCTTCGGCGTAAGCGCGCATGCCCGGCTTGACGCCGGTGATGATCGTGGGCTCGACGAAAGCCCCCGGACGGTCGATCCGGTGACCGCCGATGACGAGGTCCGCGCCCTGTTCGACCGTCTCGCGGATCTGGTCGGCCAGGTCGGCCGCCGCCTGCTCCGAGGAGAGCGGCCCGACGGTGGTCGCCTCGTCGGCGGGGTCGCCGGGTCGCAGCGCCTCGAAGCCGCGGCGCAGCCCGTCCACGAAGTCGTCGTACACGTCCGCCAGCACGATGAACCGCTTCGAGGCGACGCAGCTCTGGCCGGTGTTCGCCATCCGGCCCGCCACCGCGGCTTTGACCGTACGCTCCAGGTTCTCACCGTCGAGGACGATGAACACGTCACTGCCGCCGAGCTCCAGCAGACTGGGCTTGAGGTTCCGCCCCGCGCGCTCGGCCACCTGGGCGCCCGCTCCCTCGCTGCCGGTCAGGGAGGCTCCGCGCACGACCGGGCTGTCGATGATGCGCGAGATCTCGTCGTGGCTCACGAACAGGTTCGTGTAGACGCCCTCGGGAGCCTGTGCGTCGCGGAACAGCGTCTCCAGCGCGAGCGCCGACTGCGGGCAGATGCCGGCGTGCTTGACCAGCACCGTGTTGCCCAGCACCAGATTGGGGCCCGCGAAGCGGACCACCTGGTAGAGCGGGAAGTTCCACGGCATGACGCCCAGCAGGACTCCGAGGGGCTCATCGACGAGGTACGCCTCCCCCTCCTCCACGTCGAGCGACTCGGCCGCGGCGAAGTCCGGCCCGTGCTCCGCGTAGTACCCGAGGATCGACGCGGCGAGATCGACCTCACCGCGCGCTTCGGAGATCAGCTTCCCCATCTCCAGAGTGATGAGCTGGGCCAGCTCTTCCTTGCGCTCCTTCATCAGCTCGCCGGCCCGGCCCACGACGGCGGCGCGCTCCGCGATCGGCCGGCCCCGCCATGCGTGGAACGCCTGATCCGCCGTGTCAAGCGCCGCATCGACCTGTCCGCCCTCGATGACCGGGAACTCCTTGAGGGTCTCCCCGGTATACGGGTTCACGGTCGCGAACGAGCTCTTGTGCTGGCCTGACATGAGATCTCCAGAACGACGAGGGAGGGCGGACCCAGGCGGAACGGCACGTTCCGCCCTGGTGCCGGGTACCCGGCACCAGAATGCGAAACAGTTCATATGAGCTAAAAGGGTGCGCCCGTTTCCCTACGCGTCCCGCACACACAGCAGCCGGCCGCCGGCGGTCATCGCGCCCGCCGCCCACAGGGCCAGGACGCCCAGCCCCTGCCACGGGCCCATCGGCAGGTCGTCGACGTGCACGGTCGTCTGGACGGCGAGGCCGGCCGTCATCGGGGACACCTGCTGGAGGTGGCGCTGCCAGTCGGGGTCGGCGACCACCTGGGCGAGGATCGGGAGGACGAACAGCAGGGCGAGGACGATCCCGACGGCGGTCGCCGAGTCCCGTACGACCAGGGCGACACCGAGGCTGAGCAGGCCGATCAGCACGAGGTAGAGGACCGAGCCCACGGCGGCCCGCAGCGTCGGCCCGTCGGTCAACGACAAGGCCGTGAAGCCGTGTTCCTCCGTGAAGCCGCGGCCGGGCCGCACGAGGCCGCCGATGAGCAGGGAGCCGAGGACGGAGACCGTTCCGGCCACCAGCAGCACCGCGGTGAGCACGGCGGACTTCGAGAGGAGGACCGTCAGCCGGCGCGGCACCGCGGTGAGCGTCGTGTGCATCATGCCGGTGCTGTATTCGTTGCCGGCCGTCAGCACCGCCACGATCGCGACGACGACCTGGCCGACCAGCACGCCGGTGAGGCTGAGCCGTGTCGGGTCCCCGCCGCAGCCGGTGGCGTCGCACCTGGACGTCATGGCCACCGCGGCACCGACCGCGAGGGTGAGCGCGACCACGCCGAGCGTCAACCAGCCGTTGCCCGCGTCGGTCCGCAGCTTCGTCCATTCGGCACGTCCGGCGGATCTCACGCGTCCCTCCGGCGGAGCAGGACCACGGCGGCGGCGAACGAGGCCGCGGCATAGGCGCACAGGACCGCGAGGCCGGCCCAGGGGGCCAGCGGGAAGTATCCGGACGAGGGCGAGTAGACGGTGACGACCTGGTCGTAGCGCTCGATGCTCTGCTGGATGGCGAAGCCGGCGGCGGGAGTGACCCTCAGCAGCCACCGCGAGGCCCCGTCGGGCAGCACGGACGCGGTCGCGAGGAGGTAGGGCAGCACCATGCCGACGACGACCACGGTGACGGCCACGGCGCTGCGCCGCAGGATGGCGCCGACGGCGAGGGCGAAGACGGTCGCCGCGGCGAGCAGCAGGCCCGTACCGACGACGACGCGCAGTTCGGTGGCCGTCGGTACCGTCAGCACGGGGAAGCCGTGCGACTCCGACCGCTGTCCCCCGAAGGGGACCATGACCGCGGCGGAGACCACACCGACGAGGAAGGCCACGGCGCCGACCACCAGGCCCTTCGCCACCAGGACGCGGCCCCGTCGCGGACTGGCCGCCAGGGTCAGGCCGATCATGCCCCGGCGGTACTCGACGGTGATGCAGCCCGCGCCCACGACGACCATGATGATCAGTCCGGCGAACGCGCCGACGAGGAAGTTCTCGATGGTCCGTACGCCGCTGGTGGCGGGGCCGCCGACGACGGGAGCGATGTCGCCCGCGCCGGTCACTTGGAAGCCGCCGCCGGAGGGGGTGGCTCCGCCCCGGGTGTCCTGGCTGTAGCTGGCGGAGGTGCCGGCGTCCCTGCCGACCTGGTCGCTCGCCCAGGAGCCGCCGGTCCACCGGCCGCCCAGGGCGACCTGGTCGAAGGTGCCGGTGGCGACGGTCGGGGCGAAGCCCGTTCCGGTGCCGGTCTCGTCCTGGACGGACGGGGAGGTCACGAACAGTCCGACCTCCGGTGCCGCCGACAGCCCGGCGAGGTCCGCACGGCCCACCTCGGACCACCTGGAACCGTCGGCCGACTGGTAGCCGGTGAGCGTGTCGCCGGTGCGCTGCAGGCGCAGCCAGCGCGGCACCTCCTGGGAGGCCACCGCGGTCGCCCCTGTCGCCCCGGGATCCCCGGCGATGTCGTGCGTGTAGTCGTACTGCATCCGCACGCCGTGGCTGCCCGTGACCATCATCGCCGCGTACGACGACCCCTGGTCGAGGCTGTCCTTCACGATGACCCCGGCCTTCGCCCATGGTGCGAGGCCGCTTCCACTGTCGTCCGGGTCGGTCGGGACGACACCGGCCAGCGAGGACACCGAGACGGTGATGCCGCCGTCGCCCCGGAGCTTCTGGTGGACGAAGTAGAAGCTGTCGTTGACCGCTTCGCCACCGGGGCCGACCGGGAGCGCGGAACTGCCGTTCGGGTCGGACTTGTTGCCGGCCGCCGTGGCGAGCAGGCCCACCAGGCAGATGACCAGCACCGCACCGACCGTGCTCCACACCCAGCCCCGTACCGTACGGAACTTGGTCCATTCCGCGTGCAGGAGCTGTCCGAAGCCGCCCCGGCCCGGTCGCGCGGTCGCGCGGGGCGGTGTCAGCGTGGCGGTCATCGGCCGGCCTCCTCGGGAACGGCTCCGCGGTACTGCACGGTGTCCCGGGTCAACTCCATGTACGCCTCTTCCAGGGAGGCGCGGTGCTCGGAGATCTCCGAGAACGGCACCCCGTTCCGGCCGAGGAGCGACACCACGTCCTCCGCGGGCAGCCCGGTCACGCTGATCGTGTCGGCCGACGTGGAGCTCACGGTGGCACCCGAGCGGGCCAGCGCCGTCATGGCCCGGGCGAGCGCGGACGTCCGCAGGGTCACTCTGCCCCGGGACATCGACGCCAGCAGTTCGCGCACGCTCATGTCGGCGACGACCTTGCCTCGTCCGACGACCACCACGTGGTCGGCGCTGTCCTGCAGTTCGCTCATCAGGTGGCTGGAGACCAGCACGGCCCGTCCCTGTTCGGCCAGCGAGGCGAGGAAGCCGCGCATCCATCCGAACCCCTCGGGGTCCAGGCCGTTGAAGGGCTCGTCGAGCATGACCACCGGAGGGTCGCCGAGGAGGGCGGCCGCGATGCCGAGACGCTGCCGCATGCCCAGGGAGAAGCCGCCCGCCTTGCGCCGGCCCACGTCCTGGAGGCCGACCTGCCGGATCACCTCGTCGACCCGCCCGGCGCCCAGCCCCTGGGAGTGGGCCAGCCACAGCAGATGATGGCGGGCGGTACGGCTCGGCAACACGGCCGCGGCGTCCAGCAGCGCCCCGATACGGGTGAGCGGGGTCCGCAGATGCCGGTAGCGGCGCCCGCCGACCAGCGCGGTTCCCTTGTCGGGTCTGTCCAGGCCGAGGATGACGCGCATGGTCGTGGACTTGCCGGCGCCGTTCGGACCGACGAAGCCCGTGACCTGCCCCGGCCTGACGTCGAACGTCATCCCGTCCAGCGCCCGGGTGCTTCCGAAGTGCTTGTGCACGTCCCTGACTTCGATCCTGGCGTCCGACGCATCGATCGCTTTCTCCATGTCCGCAGACTAGGGAGAAGGGAGTGGTCGGGTCGTCACGGCCAGGAGCCATGTTCCGCACCACTCACAGGAGCCAGTCCGCGGTCCGCCCGTCCCCCGCGGGAGGGACGGACCGAGTGCTGCCCGAGGGTGACGACCGGAGTTCGCTCGCCGGTCGCGCTACCGCGGCTTGCGGGAGCCGGGCACGACAAGTCCCGTTTCGTACGCGGCGATCACGGCCTGCGTGCGGTCGCGCAGCGCGAGCTTTCCGAGGATACGGCTGACGTGTGTCTTCACCGTCTCCTCGCTGACGACCAGCCGGGCGCCGATCTCCGGATTGGAGAGGCCCTCGGCGACGAGCAGCAGGACCTCTCGCTCGCGTGCGGTGAGCGCCTTCATTCCGGGCGGGGGCGTGGTGTCGCGTCTGGCGGGCATCAGCGCGAACTCGCTGATGAGCCTGCGGGTGATGCCCGGCGCGAGCAGCGCGTCCCCGGCGGCGACGACACGTACGGCGTCGAAGAGCCGTTCGGCGG
Source organism: Streptomyces sp. NPDC017991 (assembly GCF_044328075.1). Taxonomy (NCBI): domain Bacteria; kingdom Bacillati; phylum Actinomycetota; class Actinomycetes; order Kitasatosporales; family Streptomycetaceae; genus Streptomyces; species Streptomyces sp. NPDC017991. Next base: position 202,125 of record NZ_JBIRGP010000008.1, read on the forward strand.
TGACCTCCTTGAGCAGGAAGCCACTGGCTCCGGCGCGCAGCGCGTCGTACACGTACTCGTCGAGGTCGAACGTCGTCAGGATCAGGACGCGCGGTACGTCGACGCCGTCGGGCGAGGAGCCCACGAGCTGTCGGGTGGCCTCGATGCCGTCCATCTCGGGCATACGGATGTCCATGAGGACCACGTCCGGGGAGACTTCGCGGCAGACCCGGACGGCCTCCGCTCCGGAGGACGCGGTCCGTACGACGGTGAAGTCGGGCCGGCTGCCGAGCAGCGCGGCGAAACCGGTGCGGACCACGACGTGGTCGTCGGCGACGACGACCCGGATCGGCGAGGACGGGCTGGTCATGAAGTCTCTTCCGTCATGGGGTCTCTGACGTCATCGGGCTTCTGGCGTCTTGATGGGGAAGCGTGCTTCGACGACGAAGCCGCCGCCGCCGAACCCCGGACCGGTGTGTACGTCGCCGCCGACCGCGGACGCGCGTTCCCGCATCCCGAGCAGGCCGTGTCCGCCGGCGGTCGGGTCGGGGGGCGGCCCTGGGCCGTTGTCGCGGACGCGCAGGTGCAGGGCCTCGTCGGCGTAGGCGAGTTCCACGTCGACGGCGGCGCCGGTGGCGTGCTTGCGGGCGTTGGTGAGGGATTCCTGGACGATGCGGTAGGCCGCGAGTTCGATGCCCGGGTCCAGTGCGCTCGGTGACCCGCTGAGGATGAGGCGGATGGACGTGGCGGACGCCTTGCGGGCCTCTTCGAGCAGTTCGTGGAGCTGTCCCAGGTCGGGCTGCGGCCGGCGGTCGCCGCCGGTGACGGACTCGGTGTCCTCGCGGAGCACGCCGAGCAGCCGGCGCATCTCGGTCAGGGCCGCGCGGGCGGTGTCCCCGATGCCGAGCAGTCGTTCGGCGCCCTCGGCGGGCATGCCCGCGGTGGCCATCCGGGCCGTCTCGGCCTGTACGGCGATCATGGAGATGTGGTGGCCGACGACATCGTGCAACTCACGGACGATACGCACGCGTTCGCCGCGTGCGGCGTTCTCCCACCGCGTGCCGTCCATGACCTCGCGGACGGCGCTGTGCCGCCGGCTCTGCTCGTGGGAACGGGCGGCCAGTCCGGCGAAGGCGGCCAGCGGGACAAGCGCCGCGACGAGCACGACCCGTACACGGTGGTCGGTGTCGTCGGGTCCGGTGAGGGCCAGGACGAGGAAGGGTGTGCCGAGGAGCGCCGCGGACAGGACGGAGCCGCCGCGGCCGAGCCGGTACTGGGCGACGAGCTGGGCGGCGAGGCCCGCGAGCGTCAGCGTCTCGAAGATCAGGAGTGAGCCGATGCTCGCGGTGGTGACGGTGACCCCGGCCGCCAGGGGGCGCAGCAGGGCCAGTGGCAGGGCGGTCGACAGGCACAACAGCCCGACCACCATGGCGAACTGCACGCCTGCCGCGCTGTCGTGCGGGCCGGCCCGCACGGTGGCGTCGGCGAACAGCCGGGGTATCGACCCGTGGTCGCCGACGAACTCGGCCAGGGATTCCAGGACAGCGGACAGCCCGAGCAGGGTCCCGAACAGCGCACCCGCGTGGGGGAGTTCGGACACTCGCCGTCGCGTCGCGGTCCAGGTGTCACGCCAAGCCGTCGCACGGGGCACGCCGGTCAGTATGACAGTCGGGACTGTTAGGGATCATCCCCCTGGCTGGTGACGGCGTCGTCCCTCGCACGGGGGACGACGCCGTCACCGGCCGGGGGAGCCGCCGACCGACCGGACGTCCGCCGGGTCGAGGCCGACGGCCGTCCGACCGCCCTCGTGCGGTCCGGCGGAAGCGCCGTGGCCCTGCTGTCGGTGGACGTGCGGAGGAGGGGATCGACCGGATCATGTGAGTCATGGCCCCGTACCGCTCCTCGGGGCTACCGCCGGCTCCGTACCAGCAGGTACAGGAAGTACGGGGTTCCGATCACGGCCGTCATCAGGCCCGCGCCCAGCTGGGCGGGGGCGATGACCGTACGGCCGAGGAGGTCGGCCGTACAGACGAGCGCGGCGCCCAGCAGGACGGCCACCGGCACCACCCGCACATGCCGCCGGCCCACGAGGGCGCGGGCCGCGTGCGGTGCCACCAGGCCCACGAAACCGATGGTGCCCGCCGAGGCGACCGCGGTCGCGCTGAGCAGGACGCCCACCACCAGGAAGCCGAGCCTGGCCCGGGACAGCGGCAGCCCGAGGAGGCGCGGGGTGTCCTCGTCCAGGGAGACGAGGTCCAGTTCGGTGCGCCGGGCGAAGGCGACCACGAGGCCCAGGACCAGCACGAGTGCGACGGGCAGCACGTCCGGCATGGTCCGGCCGTACGTCGAACCGGACAGCCAGGTCAGCGCCTTCGTGGCGTTGAACGGGTCCGTGAGCACGATGAGCAGGCTGATCAGCGCCGCGGTACCGGCGGCGACGCCGATGCCGACGAGGACCAGCCTGTTCTGCTGGTAGCCGCCCCGGGCGGCGAGCCCGAAGACGACGACGGAGGTCAGCGCGGCGCCCGCGAACGCGGCACCCGCGACCCCCCAGGTGCCGGCGACGGGCGCGGTGGTGACGAGGAGTACCGCACCCAGCGCGGCGCCGCCCGACACGCCCAGGACGCCCGGCTCCGCGAGCGGGTTGCGGGTCACGGCCTGCACGAGCGTGCCGGCCAGGGCGAGCGCCGCGCCCGCGCACAGGGCCGCGAGCACGCGGGGGATCCGGGTTTCGAGGACGAAGGACACCCCTCGGCCGGCCCGGCCCTGCGCCCAGTTCGCGAGGTCGCCGAGCAGGAGTTTGCTGTCGCCGAGCAGGGCGCCGGCGATCGTGACACCGACGACCACGGCGACGAGAGCGGCCAGGGTCACCAGGAACACGGTCCGGCTGGGGATGCGTATCCGGTCCGGGGCCTCGGCGCCGGAGGTGTCCCGCAGCCGCAGGGCCATCACCACCAGGAACACGGCGCCGACCAGGCTGGTGACGACTCCGGTGGGCACGGCGACCGCCCGGTCCGAGGGGACGAGGGCCCGGAGCAGCACGTCCGACCCGAGGACCAGCACCGCGCCGACGAGTCCCGCCACGGGCAGGGTCGTACGGGCGCGGGCGAAGCCCCTGAACCTGCGGGCGAGCGGACGCACCAGGGCCGGTGCGCACAGGCCGACGAAGCCGATGGGTCCGGCGAGTGTGACGGCCGCCGCCGACAGCAGCGAGGCCAGGACGACCACCGTGACGCGGGTGGCGCGGACCGGGACGCCGAGGCCGCGGGCGGCGTCGTCGCCTAGGGCGAGCGCGTCGACGCGGCGTGCGACCAGCAGCAGCCCGACGATCCCGGCCAGGGCGATGGGCAGCATCTGCAGGACGCCGTCGAAGCCGTTCTGGCTGATGCTGCCCTGGTTCCACTGGTAGAGGCCCTCGGTCTGTTCGGGGAACAGCAGGAGCAGGCCCTCCGTCACGGAGTTCAGGCCCAGGGCCAGCGCGGTGCCGGCGAGGACCAGTCGTACGGTGCCCGTGCCGAGACCGGACAGGGCGAGTACGACGGCCGCGGCGAGGAGTCCGCCCACGAAGGCGACCGAGGAGGAGGCGAGCAGCGGCAGCGAGACGCCGGTGGCGCCGACCAGGCCGAGCGCCAGATACGAACCGGCGTTCACCGCGAGGGTGTCGGGTGAGGCGAGGACGTTGCGGCTGACGGCCTGCAGTACGGCCCCCGCCACGCCGAGGATGACGCCGACCAGGACGCCGGCGGCCATCCGCGGCAGCCGGGAGGCGATGACCACGGACGCGTCGGCCCCTTCGCCCTGCCCGGTCAGGGCCTTGAACACCTCGGCCGGTCCGACGGCGGCGGTGCCCTGGGTGATGTCGACGATCCCGAGGGCCACGACCAGCAGGACGAGCGCGGCCGTCACCGCGGGCGCGCCCGCCCAGGACGTGGCCGTCGACGGGCGGGTGACGGGAGGGGTTGCGGTGACGGCCATGGCTCCGTTGCTTCTGCTTCGCCGGCTTCTGTCTCGGCTGCTACTTCGTCAGCGCGGCGACGAGAGCGTCGATGTACGCCGACATCGACCCGGGGCCGCCGAATATCCAGATGCCGTCGTCCAGTCGGTGCACGTCACCGGCCTTCACGAACGGCAGGGACTTCCACACGGCGTTCTTCGTCAGCACGCCGGTGAAGGGGGTGGCGGTCTTGTCGTCGTCGTTGCCGATGTAGGCGAACTGCGTGTCCTTCGGCAGGTCGGTGAGGCCTTCGACGTCGGTGGACCCGAGACCGTAGGCCGCGTCGCCCTTGACCTTCCACGCGTTCTTCAGGCCGAGGCGCTTGTTGACGGATCCGATGAGGGAACCGTCGGTGTACGGGCGCAGGGTGACCTGGTTGGAGGTGACGTAACCGTCGGCGAAGGCGATCTGCGTACCGGCGAGGTCGGCGTCGGCGAGGGCCTTCTTACCCTCGGTGATCTTGGACTCGAAGTCCTTGCGGACCGTCTCGGCCTGGTCGGTGGTGCCGGTGGCCTTGGCGATCAGGTCGAGGTTCTCCAGCATCTGACCGATCTGGTCGGAGCCGTCCGCGGACTTGATCTCCAGCACCGGGGCGACCTTGCGCAGCTGCTTCACGGCCGCGGGCGCCAGGTCCGAGGAGGCCAGGATGAGGTCGGGCGCGAGGGCGGCGACGGTGTCCATGCTGGGCTCGCCGCGCGTGCCGATGTCCTTCGGCTCGTTCTTCAGCGGGACGGCGGAGTCCCAGGTGTTGTAGCCCTTGACGTCGGAGACGCCGACCGGGTCGACGCCGAGCGTGATGAGGCTCTCGACCTCGTTCCACTCGGTGGCGACGACCTTGGTGGCCGGGCCGTCGAGCTTGAGCTTCTTGCCGCCGCCGTCGGTGAGGGTGATGGCCTCGGACGTCTTCTCGGTCTTGTCGGCGGCGGGCTCGGTGGTGCCGCACGCGGCAAGGGTGAGCGCCGCGGCGGTGGTGGCGGCCGCGATGAGCAGGAGGCGTCTCATGAGGTGGTGCCGAGCCTTTCGGTTCGAGTGTGGCGGGTGTGCCGGGTGTGGTGTCGGCCGATCGGGCGGGTGCGCAGCCGGCCGGTGAGGGGGTCGTGGTCCACGTCGATGCGGATGCCGTAGACGTCGGTGAGGCGTTCCGGGGTGAGGACGTCCTCGGGCAGGCCGTCGGCGACGATGCGGCCCGCTTCGAGCAGGGTGATCCGGTCGGCGATGGCCGCCGCCTGGTCGAGGTCGTGCAGGACGACCCCGACGGCGATGCCGTGGTCGTCCGCGAGGTCGCGGACGAGGTCGAGGAGTTCGATCTGGTAGCGCAGGTCGAGGTAGGTCGTCGGCTCGTCGAGCAGCAGCACGCCGGTCTCCTGCGCGAGGCAGCTGGCGAGCCACACCCGCTGCAGCTGTCCGCCGGAGAGGTGGTCGGCGCCCCGTTCGGCGAGGTCCGTGACGCCGGTCAGCGCGAGGGCGCGGTCGATCGCGGCGGACGCGTCCGGGTCGGGCCGGCCGAAGCGGCCCCGGTAGGGGTAGCGGCCGAACTCGACGACGTCCCGCACGGTCAGTCCGCCGGGTGTGGGACGGCCCTGGGTCAACAGGGCGACGTGCCGCGAGAACTCACGGGCGCTCAGGGCGAGGCCGTCGGTCGCGGTGTCGATCCTGAGCGTGGCGTGGCGGGCCCGCTGCAGACGGGCGATCGTCCGCAGGAGCGTCGACTTGCCGCTGCCGTTGGGGCCGACCAGGACGGTCACCTCACCGGGCCGGAGCGCGACGGCCGCGTCGTGCACGACGTCGACTCCGTCGTACGCGACGGTCACGCTCGTGGCCGACAGGTGGTGACCGCGCAGACGCGGGGTGTCGGCTGTTTCTTCACCAGATCTCACCTGACGAAGGTTAGCCTAACCTTATTTGCGCTGGACAGGGGGTGTCCGCGCAAGGGTTCAGGCGGTCTGCCAGGACTCCGGATCCCACACTCCCGAGCGCCGCAGCGACGCCGGGCAGTGCAGGTATATCTCGTCTATCTCCAGGACCAGGGCCAGCGCGGGACGCTGGCCCTTCAGGGTCATGGCGTCGAAGAACGGGGCGTCGGTGAGGACGCGGGCCCGGCCGTTGACCCGCAGGACCTCTTTGCTGCCGGGGATGAGATAGAGCAGGCCGGCGTGCGGGTTGTCGAGGATGTTGTGGAAGCTGTCGCCCCGGCGGTTTCCCGGCCGGTCGGGCAGGGCGAGCGTGCCGGAGTCGATGACGTGCGTGAAGCCCGCGATGTCCCCGCGCGGGGAGACGTCGCAGTTGCCGCGCGAGTCGGAGGTGGCCAGCAGACAGAAGGGCGAGCGGGCGATGATGTCCCGGTCCTGGTCGGCGAGCCGGTCGTGGACCTTCTCGATCACGATGGGCCAGGGTTCGCCGAGCAGCTCGCGCAGCTCGGCGCTCGACCCCAGTTCGACCCAGCCTTCCTCGCCTTCCTCGGTCACGGCGTCCGGCCCTTTTCCGGCGGTGTCGATCGTGTGCGGCAAGGCCGACTCCAAACATGCGTGCGTCCGGCGGGTACAAGTAGGTGCACGCAGAACATTATCCGACGTCGTTAGGCATGCCTTACCTGAGAGACGCCCGGGGCCGCCGCGACGACACGGTCCCGCTCGGCCCGCGTGAACCGTCCCTCCGCCAGCCAGAGGTCGGCGAGGACGCCCACCGCCCGTACGAAGTCGCCGGAGGCCGCGAAGGGAGCCTGGGCCCAGAGGACGTCGAGGAAGGTCAGCCCGTCACCGCGGGCACGGTTCGGTACGCCGGAGTCGGTCGCGCCGAACACGACGACGGGTTCGGCGCGCCTGAAGTAGGCGTGGTAGCGGGCATCGTCCGCGAGGTGGAACGGCGCCAGGGTCAGACCGTGGGTGGTGAAGTGCGAGGGGCGCCCCTCGGGGTCGATCGCGTCGGCGAGATCGCCCCGGAGTGTGAAGTCCTTGTAGAAGGAGAACGCGCGGAAGCCCGTCTCCTGACTCCGCGCGACCAGCAGCACCGGCCCATGGAACAGCGACTGGACGGCGGGGTCGTCCAGGGCCCTCTCGATCCGCAGCCGGTAGGGCGCGGAGATGCGGATCCGGTCGCCGCGCCGCCAGGTCCTGCTCACGCTGAGATAGGTGCCTGGCACTGCTACGCCCGGCTGCGGCACCCCGTTGACCGTGACCGTGAAGCCTTCCGTGGCCCAGGACGGCACCCGCAGTCTCAGATCGAGCGTGCCACCGCCCTCCCGGAAGAGCAGGGTGCGCACGCCCTCCGCCGGATAGTCGCTCGTCTGCTCGACGACGAGACCCTTCTCGGGCCACCGCAGGGTCGAGGCGAGGTAGAGGTTGACGTACAGCGCGTTGCCGTCCGCGGAGCGGAAGTACACCGAGTCCTGGTACTTGGTGTGGTTCTCCATGCCGGTGCCGCCGCAGCAGGTGCCGGTGTTGCCGTACTCCCGCGCGACTCCCGGCCCCATGCCGACGAAGTAGGTCACCTCCGGGCTGCCCGTGCCCGGCCCACCGGCCGTGTCCCTGCGGGAGGCGAGGACGTGGTTGGTCAGACCTCGCTCGTAGTGGTCCATGTAGGCGGGATCCGGCTCGTGGAAGAAGAGCTGCCGGCTCAGTTTGAGCATGTTGTACGTGGCGCAGGTCTCGGCGTTCTTGTCGTCGAGGGTCGCCGCGATCGCGCCCCGGGCACGGAACATCTCGCCCTGCCCCGTACCGCCCAGGCTGTACGTCCGGGACTCGGTGACCATGTCCCAGAAGTTGCGGGCCGCGGCGGCGTACCGCTCCTGCCCCGTGTGGTCGTACAGCCGCAGATAGCCGGTGAACTGCGGGATGTGCTGGTTGGCGTGTCTGCCCTCCAGGATGTCGCGGTCCTCGGCGCAGGCGTCCAGCAGTGCGGTGTTGTCGAAGCAGCGGGCGGCGGCGAGGTGCTCCGGCCGTCCGGTGAGAGCGTGCAGGTCCGCCAGCACCTCGTTCATCCCGCCGTACTCCCCCGCGATGTAGATCGACCACATGCGCTCCAGCTGCGCCTTGGGCAGCCCGCCGAGGCGGCTGTGCACCCAGTCGCCCATCCCCGAGGCGAGCGCGAGGGCCTGCGCGTTCCCGGCGAGGGTGTACGCGTCCAGCAGACCCCGCATGATCTTGTGGCAGGTGTAGTACGGCGCCCAGATGGTGGGGTACGTCGTATAGCTCTCCAGCAGGATGAACTGCGTCTCCGGATACGCCGCCAGATAGCCGGGGTGGCTCGGTCTCGGGGAGCCGTGCTCGGCCAGGGCCTGCCGGCACTCGCCCAGCGCGCTCACCACGTGGTCGAGTGTGGCCTTGAGCGCTGCCTCCCGTGTGTCGGCGTACGCCTGCGCAACGAGGGTGAGAAAGTGGCCGCCGTAGTGCCCGCGCAGATTGCCGTCGGCCGTCTCCCAGCCGCCGGGCGGACGGGCCCCGCGGGTGTCCAGTCCGGCGTTGGCCCGGAAGACCGCCAGGATCCGGTCGGCGGGATAGGCCCTGGCGTAGTCGAGCATCAGGTCGCGCTTACGGCGGAACACGCCCTCGCCGAGGGCGACTTGCCCCAGGGGGAACGGCTGTACCTGCAGGGCGGGCGCGGCGGCCGTGGTGGCCCGGCCGGGCGCCGTTTCCGCGATGCCAGGCGCGTCCGGGGCCGCACCGGTCACGGCATGCGCGGGCTGCGTCGTCTGCGCGAGGGGGACAGCGGCCGCCGTCCCGGCGGCGAGCCGTAACAGGCGTCGGCGTGTGGGGGGTCGGGACATGCTCTGCCTCCGGTCATGGGTGGTCCGCGGGCAGCCACACCCGCATCGTCGAGGGGCCCCGGTTCGCCCAGGAGTGGTACGGGACCAGGGTGATCTCCGCCCCGTCGGCCTCCGGTGGGGCGGTCGGAGCGTCGAGCGGCCGGTACGGCCAGGGCTCGTCGCGTGGCGCGTCGTACGCGGTGACCCGGCCGGCGACCACGACGGTGTCCCCCGCCGCGTCCGGCCCGTCCTGCGGGTCCGCGGACGGGTCCACACGGATCGCGTCGACGTCGAGGCCGCCGGGCAGGTCCACGGACTCGGCGCAGTACACCCGCGGCCCGCGCTGGACGGCCACGGCGCCGCGCACCGCGTCGACGCGCGGATCGGCGTCGATCCAGCGCGGCCGTACGGGCAGTTCGAGCCGTATCTCGTCGCCGGGCCGGAAGACCCGGGTGACCTCGGCGGTGCCCGGGACGACCGTGCGACGGCTGCCGTCAGGTTCGACCAGCCATGCCGCGGCCCCCGCCGTCCACGCGGGGACGCGCAGCGAAACGGTCCACGGGCGGTCCGACGGCGAGCGGTCGACGCGCACGACCACGGTCCCGTCGGCCGGGTAGTCGGTACGGATCCGCAGAGCGACACCGTGACCGGACGCGAGGAAGGTGGCGATCCGCGCGTCGGCGTACTGGTGCACCTGGATGCCGTGGTCGTCCGCCGTGGCCAGGTACGCGGGCAGCTGGGCCAGCGTTCGTGCCACGTTGGTGGGGCAGCAGGACACCTCGAACCAGGGCGCGCGCGAGCCGGAATCGGCGCGCGGACTCACCGCGTCGGCGGCCGCCGGGGCACCCCGGTGGCGCCGGTGCAGCGTGTTCGCGTAGAAGAAGGCCCGGCCGTGTTCCGCCGGGGAGGCCGCGACCACGTTGAACAGGGTCCGTTCGGCGAGGTCGGCGAAGCGCGGTTCACCGGTGGCGAGCAGCAGCCGCCAGCTGAGCTGTACGGAGGCGACGCCCGCGCAGGTCTCCGAGTAGGCGCGGTCCGGCGGCAGGACGAAGTCGTCGCCGAAGGCCTCGTCCCGGTGGTGGGAGCCCATGCCGCCGGTCAGATAGGTGCGCCGGGCGACCCCCGCCTCCCACTGCCGTACGACGGCGGCGAGCAGTTCCTCGTCGCCGGTCTCCACGGCCACGTCGACGGCGCCGGCCGCGAGATAGAGGGCTCGTACGGCGTGGCCGCGCAGCGCATGGGCCTCCCGTACGGGCAGGTCGTCCTGGTAGTAGACGCGGCCGAACTCGCCGTCGGCGAGCGTGCCGTGGCCCCGGCGGTCGACGAAGAGCGCGGCCTGGGCCAGATAGCGCTCCTCCCCCGTCAGCCGGGCCAGTTCCACCAGGGCCGTCTCGATCAGCGGGTGGCCGCAGACGCGCTCGATGCCGCCCCGTCCGAAGGTCGCGCAGATGTGGTCGGCGGCCCGTCGGGCGACCTTCGTCAGCTCGCCCTCGCTCGCTCCCCGCGCCCTGGCCTGGGCGACGCCCGCCTGGATCAGGTGGCCGTGGCAGTACAGCTCGTGGCCCCATTCCAGGTCGCTGTAGCGGGGCTGCTGTCCGGGGCGGCCGAAGGCGGTGTTGAGATAGCCGTCCGGTTCCTGGGCGGCGGCGACGGCCTCGGTGAGTGCGGTGGCGTCCACGTCCGGCGCGCTACCGGCGGCGCTCTGCCAGGCCGTGGCTTCGAGGAGCTTGTACAGCTCGGAGTCGGCGAACTCCCGTCCGCGCCGGTCCTGTTGGACGCGCCCCTCGGCGGCGGCCCGGAAGTTGCCGGTCCAGCCGGAGCGTTCCATCCGGTCACGGCAGTGACCGAGGGTGGCGGTCTCGTTGATGTGTCTGCGGCGGGCCCAGAATCCACCGGTGATGCCGACCTCGTCGAGCCCGAGCGGCCGCAGCCTGCCCCGGGTCGGCGCCACCGGGAGGACGGACGACGGCGCCGGGTTCTCCATTCTCTGCCTGCTTTGCTTGCCTTGCCTGCTTTCCTGGTTCTCCTCGTTCTCCTTCACCACTTCATGCCTTCGGTTCGTCCCTTCGCTTGTCCGTCGAGTCGAGGCCGGTCGGGGCTTCAGCCCTTGAGCGCGCCCGACATGAAGCCCCGCATGTAGTGCCGTTGCAGCAGCAGGAACAGCAGGAGGCAGGGCACGGCGAGGACCACCACACCCGCCTCGGTGGCTCCGTAGTCGACGGCGCCCATGCTCTGCTGCCGCAGGTTCGCGACGGCCAGCGGCAGGGGTGCCTTCTCGCTGTCCGAGATCAGGATCAGCGGGGCGATGAAGTCGTTCCAGGCGGCGAGGAACGCGAAGAGCCCGACGGTGATCAGCCCGGGTCGCACCGCCGGGAGCAGCACCCGGCGCAGCGCGCCCGCCGTGCCGCACCCGTCGATGAACGCCGACTCCTCCAGCTCGCGCGGCACCGCCTCGAAGGAGATCCGCATCATGAAGGTGGCGAACGGCAGTTGGAACATGGCCAGCACCAGACTCAGCCCGACGAGCGAGTTCTGCAGGTGGAGTCTGCCCAGCAGGACGTAGAGGGGGATGAGGAGGGTGGCGTACGGGACCATGAGGATGGCCAGGGTGAGCAGGAACAGCAGGTTCTTTCCGGGGAAGTCGAAGCGGGCGAAGGCGTAACCGCCCAGCAGGGACACCCCGAGGGTCAGGGCGACGGTCAGCGCGGAGACGACCGTGCTGTTGAGGAGGTAGCGCCACAGGCCCGCGTCGTGGTCGAGCAGTGTGCGGTAGTTGCCGAACCCGTGGCCGGACTCCTGCGCGGTGCCGGGTTGTCCGCTGACGGAGGCCCAGGCGTTCCACAGCAGGGGGAAGAGGAAGATGACGGCCAGTCCGCCGGCGACGACGAAGTAGGGCGTACGGCCCGGACCGCGGCTCATGACTCGTCGGCGCGGCGCAGGCCGCGGAACTGGAGGGCGTTGAGCAGGAGCAGTACGGCCAGCACGATGATCGACAGGGCGGCCGCGGTGCCGAGGTTCAGCCGCTGGAAGGCCTCGCGGTAGATCAACTGGACGACGGTGACGGTGCTGTTGTCCGGTCCGCCCTTGGTGAGGATGAAGAACTGGTCGAAGGCCAGCAGGGATCCGGTGACGCAGAGCAGCAGGGTCAGGGCGATGGAGGGCCGCAGCAGCGGCAGGGTGATGCGGCGGAAGATCTGGGCGCGGCTCGCGCCGTCCGTGCGGGCCGCCTCGTACACCTCGTGGGGGATGCGCTGGAGGCCGACGAGCAGGATCAGCATGTAGAAGCCGGCGAACTTCCAGACGACGAGGAAGACGGTCGAGAGGAGGGCGGAGGTCGGTGTGCCCAGGAAGGACACCGGGTCGTCGACGAGGCCGAGCTTTTCGAGGATGCGGCTCAGCGGGCCGGTGGTGGGGCTGTACAGGCCCCAGAACAGCAGGGACGCGGAGGCCAGGCCCAGGGCGCCGGGCAGGAAGTACACCGTGCGGAAGAAGCCCGCGGCGGGGCGGGACTCCTGTACCAGCAGGGCGAGGAGGAGGGCCAGGCCGAGGAGGACGACCGTGACGATGACGGTGTAGAGGAGGGTGAAGCGGACCGCGGGCCAGAAGAGGGTGCTGTCGGTGGCGTCGGTGTAGTTCTCGGGGGTGTTGACGCCCCGGTCGCCCGTGAGGAGCGGCCAGTCGCTGAGGGACATCCGGCCTACGAGGAGGAGGGGCAGGAGGAAGAAGATCGCTACGAATGCGGCCGTGGGGGCCGCGTAGGCGAGGCCCTTCGTCCTGCGGGACCGCCACCAGGGCGCGGGCGCACGCGGGGTGCGGGGGTGCGGCCGGGCCCGGGGTTCGGCCACCGCCGGGCCGGCTGCCGCCTTCACCTGCATGGGGCTCCTTCGCCGTGTGACCTGGGAGGTGGGGCGTGATCGGAAGCCGCGGGCGCGTGGGGGCTGGTCGCGCGGTTCCCCCGCGCCCCTGGAGGAAGTGGGCTGCGCCCCTGTCCTCCAGGACTCGGCTCTCAGTCCGCCAGTGACGCGCTGACCGCGTCGTTGTCCTTCTTCACCTTCGACTCGTCGCCGAAGACCGCGTCTCGCATCAGGGTCAGCCAGGGGCCGTTGGGGTCGTTGAAGGTCTGGCCGAACTTCAGGGCGTACGGGGTGCGGCCGTCGGCCACGAGGTGGTTGATCGTCACCAGGCGCGGGTCCGTCCTGGAGTGCTTGTTGGACGCCAGGTCGGTGCGGGCCACCACGTCCTTGTGGGCGGCGACCACATCGATCTGCGCCTTGTCGTCCAGGGACCAGGCGAGGAAGTTCCAGGCCTGGTCGGTCGACTTGCTGGTGGCGGAGATCCCGATGGCGTCACCGCCGACGAAGGTGGATCCGCCGCCGTCGGGTCCGGGGATGGGCGCGACCCCGAGGTCGAGGTCCTCGGGCATCAGCCCCAGGGTCGTCGACGGCATCGGCATGACGCCGACCTTTCCCTTCGGGAAGACACCGGTCCAGGTGGTGCCCGTCTCGTCGCGGGCGCCGGGGGCCACGATGTCGTCCCGCACCCAGTCGCGGTAGGTGGCGTAGACCTGCTTCGCGGTGGCGGAGTCGAGCGTCGCCCCGGTGCCCTCCTTGTTCAGCACCTCGTCCCCGGCCGCCCAGATCGACGGCCACCAGGTGAAGACTCCGCAGCCGCCGCAGTTGCCGCCGAAGAAGGTGCCGTCGACTCCCCCGCCCAGCTTGTCCACGGCCCGTGCCTGCCGGTCCCATTCGGCCAGGTCGGCGGGTGGCTTCTCCGGGTCGAGCTGCGCCTTGCGGTAGAGGTCCTTGTTGTAGAAGAGCACCGACAGGTCGAGGGTGTGCGGCACGACGTACTTCCTGTCCTCGTACGTACCCGCCTTGATGTGGGACGGGGCGAGGTCGTCGGCGAAGGGCAGGGCGTCGATGCGTTCGGTGAGGTCGGCGAAGAGGCCGCTGGAGGTGTAGTTGGGGACGAACACCACGTCGGAGGCGAACAGGTCGGGCAGGTCCTTGGACCCGGCGGCCGCACCGACCTTGGCCTGGTAGTCGTCGGTGGGGACGACGGTCAGCTCGACCTTGTTCTCATGGCTCGCGTTGTACGCCTCGACGAGTGCCTCGCTCTGCGGCCGGGTCGCCGCGCGCGTCCACATCGTGAGTGAGGCCCCGTCGTCGGTGCCTCTGGCGTCCCCGGCCCCGGCCCCGCCACCGCCCGCGCCGTCCGAGTCGTCGTCCCCGGAGCCGCAGGCCGTGACCAGGCTCGCGGCGGTCAGCAGCGCGAGGGCGACAGTGAGACGCCGGCGACGACGTCCAGGTGGTCCGGTCGTGCTCCCCATAACGATCCCCCTCGTGTGGGTTCTGCGCCGGAAAGAAACCGAAAAGCCTTTCTGAAAGCTAGGACGCGGCTCACCACCCGTCAATCCCCTTGCACGGAGCGGAAGTCCGGGACCAGGTGCTACCCGGGAGAACATCCTGAAGACACCTCGGCCGAAACCCTCTCGCGTACGGTTTAGCCACGCGCCGCGAGACAGGAGAACACCCATGGCCCAGGCCACCGACCCCGCTCGTTCGGGGCCCGCCACGCTGAGCGACGTCGCCCGGCTGGCAGGCGTGTCCCTCGCCACCGCCTCCAAGGCGCTCAACGGCCGGGCCCAGGTGCGGGCCGAGACACGGCAGCGGGTGGTCGACGCGGCCGAGCGGCTGTCGTTCCAACCCAACCAGCTGGCCCGCGGCCTGCTCGCCGGCCGCACGGGCACCGTCGGCCTGCTCACCAGCGACCTGGAGGGCAGATTCAGCATCCCGATCCTGATGGGCGCCGAGGACGCGTTCGGGGCGGGCGCGGTCGCGGTGTTCCTCTGTGACGCCCGGGGCGACGCGATCCGCGAGCAGCACCATGTCCGCGCGCTGCTCGGCCGCCGGGTCGACGGTCTCATCGTGGTGGGCAGCCGGACCGACCCGCGCCCCTCCCTGGGCAGCGAACTCCCCGTCCCCGTCGTCTACGCGTACGCGCCCTCGGAGGACCCGGCGGACCTGTCCATCGTCCCCGACAGCGTGGGCGCCGGCCGTATCGCGGTGGACCACCTGCTCGCCTGCGGCCGTACGCGGATCGCGCACATCACCGGCGACCCCGGGTATCTCGCCGCGCGGGAGCGGGCCGAGGGCGCCGGGGCCGCGCTCGACGACGCCGGTCTCGCCCTGGTCGGCGAACCGCGGTTCGGGGCGTGGTCGGAGGGCTGGGGGCGGGCGGCCACCGCGATGCTGCTCGACCGGCACCCGGACGTGGACGCGGTGCTGTGCGGCAGCGATCAGATCGCCCGCGGCGTGATGGACGTACTGCGTGAGCGCGGGCACCGGGTGCCGGAGGACGTGGCGGTCATGGGCTTCGACAACTGGCAGGTGCTGACCTCGGCCTCCCGTCCGCCGCTGACCAGCGTCGACATGAACCTCGAACAGGTCGGGCGGGCGGCGGCGCACGCCCTCTTCGGCGCGATCGCCGGGACACGGCGGTCGGGTGTGGAGAGCCAGCCCGGCCGGGTGGTGATCAGGGGGTCCACGGCGGCCCTGTCCTGAAAGCCGGTGCCCGAACCCCCTTCGCACGCAGCCCTCTTGACACTTCCGGGGCACAGACCTACGTTGCGAAAACCTTTCAGGTCGTTTCTGTTTCGCTCTCCAGCGCTTCCACATGCACAGCTGGACACAGTTGCATGTCATGAGCACAACATAACTGGACAGGGAGCTCCGATGAGAAGACCGCTCAGAACGGACAGCACCTCCCGCCGGCAGGGACCCCGCGAACGAGGGGCCCTGTCATGAAGCGCCTTTTCGTCGCCCTGGTGCTCATCATCTGTTCCGTCGTCACCGCGGCTCCCGCCCAGGCCGCGCAGACCATCGGGTTCCCCACCTTCAGCGGCCCCGCGATCCCGGCACCGCCCGTCGCCCACACGACGGGCGACATGATGCGGAGCATCTACGACGCGGAGAGCTCGGGCACCGACTTCTGGATGGACCGGCTGCTGGCCCGCACGGGCAACGACCCGGCGGGGCCCTGGCTGATGAGCCGTGGCCGTGCGCTCTTCATGAAGACCCACGACCCCGCGGTGCTCGGGTTCGGCGGCCATGTCGCCTACTGGGAGAGCGTCAACGACAACAACGCCTACGCGGTCGCGATCTCCCCGGGCACCTTCACCGAACAGGTCGCACAGCGCCGGCAGACGCCCAGCCACTGGAAGAGTGTGCACACCAACGGGTCGGTCAGCGTCGACCAGACCAAGTTCATCACCGACAACAACGTCGCGGTGACCAACCTGTCGATCAGGAACAACGGCAGTGCCGCCACCACGCTGCAACTGCGGGCGACCTCCCCGTACGCGACCTCCGGCAGTGGCGGTGAGCTGACCGGGCAGGTCAACGCGTACAACAACCTCACCACCGTGCGCCCGCGCCTGACGGGTGACGGTTTCGCCGTGTCCGGCGGAGGGCTCAACCGGTCCGTCACGATCGCGGCCGGAGCCACCGTGACCACCAAGGTGGTGATGGGCTTCGTCACCGACGAGATCCCCCAGTCCCTGACGGAGTACAACGCCTACGCGGGCTACTCCGCCGCCACCGCGTTCGCCACCCACGTCCGGGCCTACAACCTGTGGTGGGCGCAGAACGTGCCCTACATCGACGTGCCCGAGGGCGCGATCAAGAAGAACATCTACTACCGCTGGTGGCTGATGCGCTTCAACAGCCTGGACGCCGACATCCCCGGGCAGACCTTCCAGTTCCCGACCTCGACCGAGGGCGTGCTCGGCTACAACAACGCGATCGCGCTGACCCAGCCCATGCACATCGACGACCTCAAGTACCTGCGCGATCCGTCCTACGCGTACGGGGACTGGCTCAGTGTCGGCCAGACGTCCAAGGGGGCCCGCTTCCTCGACAATCCGGGCGATCCCGAGAACTGGTCCAACAGCTACACCCAGTACATCGCCGAGGCCGCCTGGAAGAGCTACCAGATCCACGGCGGCCAGCCGGGCATCGCCGCCAACCTGGCCCGCTACGCCGAGGGCGACGTCAAGGGCCAGCTCGCCCACTACGACCATGACAACAACAAGCTCATCGAGTACGACTGGGGCGCGCTGACCGGCAACGACGCCGACGCGGTCTCCTTCCACTGGAAGCCCGGGAACATGGACCGCGCCGAGTCCGCCTACCAGTACAGCGGCGCGCTCGCCGCCGCGCAGGCCTACGAGGCGACCGGCAACACGGCCAAGGCCACCGAGATGCGCACGCTCGCGACACAGATCAAGGACGCGATCGTCAATGTGCTCTGGAACCCGAACCGGCAGCTGTTCGAGCACCGGCTGAAGTCGACCAACGAATGGGTGCCCTGGAAGGAGATCAACAACTACTACCCGTTCTCCGTCGGCGCGGTCCCCGACACGGCCACGTACAAGCAGGCCCTGCGCCTGTACGACGACCCCGCCCAGTACCCCGTGTTCCCCTTCTACACGGCCAACCAGGTCGACAAGAAGGCGGCGGCCGACGCCGGGAACCCCGGCTCCAACAACTTCTCGACCATCAACTCCACCGTGCAGTTCCGGCTGTACTCGTCCGTGCTGCGCAAGTACCCCAACTCCTGGATGAACGCGACCGACTACAAGAAGCTCCTGTACTGGAACACCTGGGCGCAGTACGTCGGCGGCAACACCCAGTGGCCGGACGCCAACGAGTTCTGGGCCGACTGGAACGGCACCGGCATCGACTACCGCTCCTGGATCCACCACAACATCCTGGGCAGCAGCAACTGGACCGTGATCGAGGACGTCGCCGGGCTGCGCCCGCGCAGCGACGCGAAGGTCGAGCTCTCGCCGATCAACATCGGCTGGAGCCACTTCACCGTCAACAACCTCCGTTACCGGGGCGCCGACCTGACCATCGTCTGGGACGACCCCGCCGACGGAGTGGTCCGCTATCCCGGTGTCCCGGAGGGTTACTCGATCTTCGTCAACGGCAGCCGGGCCGCGACCGTCAACTCACTGGTGCCCTTCACCTGGGACCCGGCCACCGGTGACGTCACCACGAACGGCACGGTCACCCACCACACCTCCGTCGCCGGGCTGAAGGCTCCGAACCAGGTCGTGCAGAGCAGTCCCCGCATGGTCGACATGCTCGCCAAGGCGGGCGTCGACCTGACCGCCGACCTGCCCAACCTGGCCTCCGGCGCGACCGTGTCCGCCTCGCACACCGGGTCCGGCACCGCCGTCTCCGGCGCGGTCGACGGTTACCCCACCAACGAACCCTTCTGGGGCGCGGGCGGCTCCCCCGACAGCCAGGACTGGTACGAGCTGAACCTCGGCGCCGCGCGCACGCTCGACGAGGTGCGTCTACACTTCAAGGACAGCCGGCCCGCGAGCACCACCTACCGGGCCCCGTCCGCGTACACCGTGCAGTACTACAACGGCGGTTCGTGGGTGAACGTGCCCGACCAGGCGAAGAGTCCGGCCGCGCCGCGTGCCAACTACAACCTGGTGCGGTTCCCGGCGATCAGTGCCCAGCGCGTGCGGATCCTCGTCACCAACACCCCGGGGGCGAAGACGGGGCTCACCGAGGTCAAGGTGTTCAACCGGGGCGGTGTCCAGCCGCCCGCCAACCTCGCCGGGGCGGCGACGGCGTCCGCGTCGTACACCTCGTCCTGGGAGAGTGCCGCCGCGGTCAACGACGGGGTCGATCCGCCGTCGTCCGACGACACGGTGAACCCGCGCTGGGGATGCTGGCCCGAGACGGGTCAGCAGTGGGTCGACCTGACCTGGTCCTCGGCGAGGAACCTGGCCGGGGCGGAGGTCTACTTCTTCGACGACGACCAGGGCATCGACATGCCCGCCTCGTGGAAGCTCCAGTACTGGAACGGCAGCGCCTACGCCGATGTGCCGGGCGCCGGGACCTATCCGGTGGCCAGGAACCAGTACAACTCCGTCTCCTTCACCCCGACGAGCACCACGCGGCTGCGGGTGCTGCTGACGGGCAACGGCACGAACTCCGTCGGCCTCCTGGAAGCGAAGGTGTACGGCCCGTGACCCGTTCCGGATGTCTCTCCGCGCTCCTCGCCGTGCTCACCCTCACGGTCGCCCTCCTCGTGGCGCCGCCCGCCTCCGCCGCGGTGGCGTTCACGTCGACAGGAGTGAACCAGAACGGCGGCAACTGCCTTAATCTGCCCGGTGGTTCGTCGGCCGACGGCACTCAACTGCGCACCTTCACCTGCGGCTCCGGCGCCGGCCAGAGCTTCGGTTACACCCTGGTCGCGGGGACGACCGACACGTACACGATCACCACGCAGTCCGGTCGGTGCGTCGATGTCTCCGGCGCGTCGACGGCGGACAACGCGGCGGTCATCCAGTGGCCCTGCCACAGCGCGACGAACCAGCGGTGGCGCCTCGTCCCGGTGACGGTGGCGGGCACCGACCGGACCTTCAACCTGGTGTCCGTCGGCTCCGGCAAGTGCGTGGCCCCGAGCGGTGGTTCGTCCGCCTCGAACACCACCCTGGTGCAGTTGCCGTGCTCCGCCGCGAACGGCAGGGTGTGGCGGCTGCCCGGCTTCAGCGGTGGCGGTACGAGCCCGGGCACCTTCACCAACCCGCTCGCCCAGCGCGGGCCCGACCCCTGGCTCACGTACTACGACGGCTCCTACTACCTCGCCACGACGACCTGGAACTCGACGGTCACCATGCGTAAGTCGGCCACCCTGGGCGGCCTTGCCACGGCCGCCGAGCAGGTGGTCTTCAACCTGACCCGGCCGAACGGGGCCGGCACGATGTGGGCGCCCGAGTTCCATCTGCTCGACGGTCCCAACGGCAAGCGGTGGTACTTCTACTACACCGCCGGGCGGGAGCCGTACGACCTCGGCACCCAGCGGATCCATGTGCTGGAGAGCGCCAGTCTCGACCCGATGGGGCCCTACAGCTTCAAGGCCGACCTGCTCGACCCGACCCAGGACAACACCTGGGAACTGGACCCGGGGATCCTCCAACTGGACGGCAAGCTCTATCTGTTGGGCACCTTCTACAACGGCTCGCAGCCGATGTTCATCCGCCCGCTGTCGAACCCCTGGACGGCGAGCGGCACCCGCCGTGTCCTGTCCACCCCGACCTACGGCTGGGAGACCGTGGGCGGCGCGGTCAACGAGGGCGCCGAGGTCCTCCAGCGCGGCGGAAGGACGTTCATCGTGTACTCCGCCGCCCACTGCTCCACCCCCGACTACAAGCTGGGCATGCTCACCCACAACGGCGGCGACCCGCTCAGTTCCGCGTCCTGGGTCAAGTCGCCCACCCCAGTCTTCCAGCGGTCCGACGCCAATGGTGTGTACGGGCCCGGGCACAACGGCTTCTTCAAGTCGCCCGACGGAACGGAGGACTGGATCGTCTACCACGCCAACAACTCGGCCTCCGGAGGCTGCGACATGAACCGGAGCACCAGAGCGCAGAAGTTCACCTGGAACGCCGACGGCACACCGGACTTCGGCACACCGGTGGCCCTCGGCGCCGCCCAGACCGCGCCGTCGGGCGAGTAGCCCCGCCCGACGGACCGCTCCACGAGGGGAGGGCACTCAGGAGGCGAGCACGGCACGCCCCTCGGCGATGATGGCCGCCAGCTCCTCGATCTCCGCCGCCGCGAGGGAGGTCAGGGGCGGGCGGACCGGACCGGCCTTGCTCCCCTCCAGCGTCACCCCCGCCTTCACCAGGGCCACCGCGTAGCCGGGGACCCGCTTGCGCAGCCTGACCAGGGGGTGGAAGAAGGCCCGCTGCAGCGCGTCGACCCGCTGGGTGTCGCCCTCTTCCACCGCGCGGTGGAAGGCGAGGGAGATGTCGGGGGCGAAGGCGAACGCGGCCGAGGAGTACAGCTTCACGCCCAGGGCGCGGTAGGCCGGCTGGCTCGCCTCGGCGGTCGGCATGCCGTTGAAGAACTGGAACTCCTTGCCGGACGCGCTCAGCGACTCACGTACGGCGGGAATGATCCGGGCGACGAGATCCAGGTCGCCGGAACCGTCCTTGAAGCCTGTCACCGTGGGCAGTTGGGCCACCTCGGACGCGGTGCGCTCGTCGAAGCGCGCGTTGCCCCGGTTGTAGACGATCACCGGCAGGGAGGTTTCCCGGGCGACCGCGCGGACGTACGCGACCAGGCCCTCGGCGGGCGAGTCGACCAGGTAGGGAGGCATGAGCAGCAGGCCGTCCGCACCGGCCTCGGCGGCGGCGCGGGCGAAGCGGCGGGCCAGCCCGAGCGCGCCGCCGGCCCCGGCGTACACCGGGACCCGTCCGGCCACCGCGTCGACGGCGGTCCGTACCACCACGGTGAACTCCTCGACGTCGAGGGCGTGGAACTCACCGGTGCCGCAGGCGACGAACACGCCGCCGGGGCCGGCGTCGGTTCCCGCCGAGACGTGCTGGTGCAGGGCGGGCAGGTCGACCTCACCGAGATCGGTGAAGGGCGTGACGGGGAAGAAGAGGACGCCTTCGAGCATGGGGGTCTCCAACTACTGGGGCAGCGGGGCGAGTGGGCGAACAGGCGGGACCGGGGGCGGAGCCGGCGGTCAGGATGCCGTGGCGGCGCCCGCGCGCACCACGTTGGCGAGCGGGCGGCCCTGTTCCAGGCGGTTGATGTTGTCGGCGATCTCCACCGCGCGGGCGGCGAAGGTGTCGGTGGTGTGACCCGAGTGGTGCGGGGTCATCAGCACGTTGGGCAGTCGGTGGAACGGCAGCCGGCTCGGCGCCTGGGGCGGGCCCGACCACCACACGTCCAGCGCGGCCCCGGCGATGACACCGGTGTCGAGGGCCTCGTGGAGGGCGTCCTCCTGGACGACCGGTCCGCGGGCCACGTTGACCAGCAGGCTTTCGGGTCCCATGGCCGCCAGCTCGGCGGCGCCGATCAGCCCGCGGGTGGCGGGGCCGAGGGGAACCGTGACCACCACGACGTCCGACTCGGCCAGCAGGTCGGGCAGCCGGTCGTCGCCGCCGATCCAGTCGGTCCGCAGGTCTTCCGGGACCGGCGCGGAGGGGTCGCGCCGCACGGCACGTACCCGCATGCCCACGGCCTGGCAGAGGCGGGCCACCTCGGTGCCGGTCTCGCCGAAGCCGATGATGCCCACCCGGCGGCCCTCCAGCGTCGTCCCGAACGGCAGCTCCGGGTCGACGGCCACGTTGCGCCACTGTCCGGCCCGCAGCGCGCGGTCGGCGCCCAGGACGTCGCGGGACAGCATCATGACGGACATGAGCACGTGCTCGGCGATGGAACGGCCGTGGTGGTGCGTGGTGGTGACCGACACTTCCGGGCCGATCGCGTCCAGCGGGATGCCGTCGTAGCCGGCGCCCACGACGTGGACGAGCCGGAGCCGTTCGGCGCGCCGGGCGTCCTCGGCGGACAGCTGTGAACCGACGAACACCTCGACCCCGGTGATGGCTTCGGAGATCCGGTCCGCGGTCCAGTCGACGGACTCCAGCCAGGTGTGCGGCCCCTCCGCACGGGCCTTGAGCGGTTCGTGGAAACGGCTCAGGATGCGGTGGTTGAGCATGATGTGCACGGTCGGGTCACCACCGGGGGGTCTTGGTCGGGAAGGAGGGGTCCACGGTGCGCATGTAGCCGGTGTCGTCGCGGTCGCGCAGTCCGCAGTCGAGGTACTGCCGATAAAGCCTGGCGAGCGCGTCCCGGTCCAGTTCCACACCCAGGCCCGGTGCCGTCGGGACGGTGACGCGGCCCTCGGTGAACCGCAGCACCTCGGTGTCGACGACGTCCTCGTCCGGCTGCTTCCAGGGCGTGTGCGTGTCGCAGGCGTAGGTGAGACGCGGGGTGGCCGCCGCGAGATGCGTCATCGCCGCGAGGCTGATGCCCAGGTGGGAGTTGGAGTGCATCGACAGGCCGAGGCCGAAGGTGTCGCAGATCGCGGAGAGCTGGAGGCCGCGCCGCAGCCCGCCCCAGAAGTGGTGGTCGGACAGGACGATGCCCACGGAACCGCGGGCCACGGCCGGGGCGAGGTCGTCGAAGGAGACGACACACATGTTGGTCGCCAGGGGTGTCGGTGTCCCCGCGGCCACGGCCGCCATGCCGTCGATGCCCTCGGTCGGGTCCTCCAGGTACTGCAGGTCGCCGTCCAGCTCGCGGGCGACGCGCAGCGAGGTCTCCGTGCTCCAGGCAGCGTTGGGGTCGAGGCGCAGCGGCAGGCCGGGGAAGGCGTCGCGCAGGGCCCTGACCGCCGCGATCTCCTCGTCGGGCGGGAAGACACCGCCCTTGAGCTTGATGGAGGAGAAGCCGTACGCGTCGATCATGCGGCGGGCCTGGTCGACGAGGCCCGCCGGGTCGAGGGCGGCGCCCCAGTCGTCGTCCGGCTGCCCGGGGTGTGCGGCCCACTTGTAGAAGAGGTAGGCGCTGTAGGGCACCGAGGGGCGGACGGCTCCGCCCAGCAGGTCGCTGACCGGCCTGCCGATCAGCTTGCCCTGGATGTCCAGACAGGCGACGTCGAAGGGCGACATGACCCGGTCCACGGCGCTGCTGCCGGTGACCATGCCGGACATGCCGTCGCCGCCGGAGGTGTCCTCCCCCAGCGCGCGCGTGGTGCGGGCGATCAGGTCGTTGAGGTTCCAGACGTCCAGGCCGGTCAGTTCGTCGGCGGCGCGGCGCAGCCGTTCCAGGTGGACCGTGCCGCCGTAGGTCTCACCGACGCCGGTGACCCCGGACTCCGTGGTCATCTCGACGATCGTGCGCAGCGCGTAAGGCTCGTGCACCCCGACCGTGTTGAGCAGCGGGTAGTCCTTGAAGGCCACGGGGGTCACGGTGACGTCGGCGATGCGTGCTGCGTTCACTGCCATGGAAGCCGTCCTCATATGTAGTCCGCGTTCTCATTTGTAGACAGCCACCCTCGCGGCTGTCAATGGGCGGCTACGGAACGGGGGTGAGCAGGACCCCCTCCGCCATGAACCGCCGGACGTTGTCCAGGACCAGGTCGGCCATCGCCTGCCGCGTCTCGTGCGTCCCGCTGGCCACGTGGGGCAGCAGGAGCACCCGGTCCGACTCCAGCAGCGCCCGCGGCACGTTCGGTTCGTCGGCGAAGACGTCGAGCGCCGCACCGGCGATCCGCCCCTCCCGCACCGCCGCGACCAGGGCGGGCTCGTCGACGACACTGCCTCGCGCCACGTTGACCAGGAAGCCCCGGGGGCCGAGCGCGTCCAGCACCTCCGCCGAGACGAGCCCCCGGGTGCCCGGCCCGCCCGCGACCGTGACGACGACCGCGTCGCACCCGGCGGCCAGCTCCCACGCGGTCGGGATGTGGCGGTAGGGGACGTCGGCGACCGGGACCCGCGAGCAGTACGCGATGTCCGTGCCGAAGCCTTCGAGCCGGCGCGCGACGGCCCGGCCGATACGGCCGAGACCGAGGATGCCCACCCGCTTCCCGCTCACCCGGGAGGTCAGCGGGTAGGGAGCCGCGCCCCACCGGCCGGCCCGTACGTACCGGTCGGCGGCCGACAACTCGCGCATCACGTCGATCAGACCGCCGACGGCGAGGTCGGCCACGCAGTCGTTCAGCACGTCGGGGGTGTTGCTGACGTCGATGCCGCGCGCCCTGGCGTGGACCACGTCCGTGGTCTCGTAGCCGACACCGAAGTGGACGATCGCGCCCAGCCGCGGCAGCGCGCCCATCAGGGAGTTGGCGACGCCGAACCGCGCGCTGGTCACCGCGGCCACCACGTCACCGGCCCTCTCGCGCAGGTAGGCCGCGGGGTCGGGCAGTTCGTGCAGCCGTACGGTGCGGTGGCGCTCGGCCAGGGTCTTCTCCAGGGCGGGGAGCAGCGGGGACACCTGGAGGACGGTGCCCGTGGCGGCCGGGGCGGCCAGGTCGTCGGGGGTGGCGGGGTGGGACATGGTGGTACTCCCGTCGGGGGTGGGGTTCGGTGCTGACGGTCCGGCACTGTCGGTCCGGTGCCGTCGGTCCGGTGCCAGGGTTCGGTGTCGAGGCCGGTGCTGGAGGTTCGGTGACGTCCGGGACTCCGCCGGCGCTCAGCGGCAGCCCGATGGGACCGGGCGGTGCACGCACGACGACAGGCGGTGACGGCATCACCGCCGCAGCACCCCGTGGCGGCGGACCCGAGAAGATCCGTCGACGCGCATCCCTTGACGCTGCCACGGCACCGGTTTAGCTTCGGCGTTCACAGATGCGGACCGAGTACGTAAGTGTAAACAGCTTGGGAGGTCGTCCCGAACTCGGAACGCGACACATCAGCACTTCCCCCGGAGATACGCCGACGATGAAGTCCCCCGTTTCCTCCCCTCCGCCCCGACGACGGCGGTCCCGCCCGACGACCGCCCTGCTGCTGGCGGGCACGGTGCTGGTGTCCAGTGGCTGCGCCGTGGCCAACAGCGCCGGCGGCGACGCCGGTGAGGCCGACGGCCGCACCCTGCGCGTGGTGCTCACCCAGGAACCACCGACGCTGGAGCCCTGTGAGGCCTCACTGACCGGTACCGGCGTCGTCGTCCGGTCCAACATCACCGAGCCGCTCGTCGAGCGCGATCCCGATTCGGGCGAACTGCACCCGCTGCTCGCGACCGGCTGGAAACAGACCGGGCCCCGCACCTGGACCTTCGACACCCGCAGCGGGGTGACCTTCCAGAACGGTGAACCGTTCACGGCGGAGGACGCCGCCTTCTCCATCGACCGGGCGGTCAACTCCGACCTCGCCTGCAACGTCGAGGGCTATGTCTTCGGCGACGACGACCTGAAGGTTAAGGCGGTCGACGACAACCGGCTGACCGTCACCACGCCCGAGCCCGACCCCATCCTTCCGCTGCGCCTGAGTTTCGTGGAGATCGTGCCGCGCTCCACCAGCACCGAGGCGAAGGTGCGCGTCCCGATCGGGACCGGCCCGTACGCCGTGCGCTCGTGGCAGGCCGGCACCGCGATCTCCCTCAGCCGCTACGACGGCTACTGGGGCAAGGCTCCCGCCTTTCCCCGGGCCCGTTACGTCTGGCGCAGCGACGCGAGCGTCCGGGCCGCCATGATCGACAAGGACGAGGCGGAGATCGCCGTCGCGCTCGACTCGATGGAGGCGGAGAAGGACACGACCGCCTCCTATCCCAACAACGAGACGACCGCGCTGCGGCTGGACGGCCGCGAGGCACCGCTCGACGACCTGCGGGTGCGCCGGGCCATCGACCTGGCCGTCGACCGCCAGGGCATCATCGACGCCCTGCTCGGCGGGCTGGCCGAACCCGCGGGCCAGCTCGTGCCGCCCGGAGTGGTGGGACACAGCGACGCGATCAAGCCGACCCGCCAGAACGTGGACGAGGCCCGCGCCCTGGTGAAGGAGGCGAAGGCCGACGGCGTACCCACCGGCCGCACCATCACCCTGGTCGCCCGCAACGGCATGTTCTCCGGGGTGTCGGAGACCGCGGAGGCCCTGCAGTACCAGATGAAGGAGATCGGGCTGAGCGTACGGGTGCGTATGGCCGACACCGCCACCCAGCTCCAGTACCAGCTGAGGCCGCTGCCGAAGAACGTCGGACCCATCGCGCTGCTGATCATGCACGGCAACCAGGCCGGTGACGCGGCCTTCACCGCAAGCCAGTACCTGCTCAGCGACGGCCCGCAGTCCACCTTCGGCACCGAGGAGCTCGACCGGCGCATCGCCGACGCGGGCCTGCTGTCCGGCCAGAAGCGCCAGCGGGCCTTCGCCGACCTGCTCGCCGACCAGAACGACACCGTCGTCCAGTACACCCACATCGCCCACATGAGCGGACTTCTCGGGCTGTCACCGTCGATCCGCTACGAACCGAACTCCGCCACCGGCGACGAAATGCGGCTGGCCGAGGTCGGCCCCGCCGAGGGGGCGAAGGACTGACATGATCCCCTTCCTGCGCAAGCGCATGATCTCCAGCGCCATCCCGCTGTTCTGTGTGGTGCTGGGCGTCTTCTTCCTGGCCCGTATGACCGGCAATCCGGTCGACCTGTACCTCCCCCTGAGCGCCACCGCCGAGCAGCGCGCGGAGTTCTCCGCCGCCCAGGGCTTCGACCTGTCGATCCCCGCGCAACTGTGGAACTACCTCGTCGACGCCGCGCACCTGGACTTCGGCACCTCGCTGCGGACCGGGCAGCCGGCGACCGAGATGGTGCTCGACGCCTTCCCGGTCACCCTGCAGCTCGCCGGTGTGACCATGCTGCTCGCGATCACCGGAGCGCTGCTGGTCGGCAGCCTGGCCGCCTACCGCCCCAACTCGCCGGTCGACCGGATCGCCAGCCTGCTGTCGATGACGGCCGCCAGCATTCCCGACTTCTGGTTCGCCATCATGGGCGTGCTCGTCTTCGGGGTGAGCCTCGGCTGGCTGCCGACCTCCGGCACCCTCGGCGGACCCGAGATCTGGATACTGCCCGTCGCCACCCTGCTGATCCGCCCCTTCGGCGTGCTGGTCCAGGTGGTGCGCGGCAGCATGGTCACCGCGCTCTCCGCCCCCTACGTGAAGATCGCCCGCAGCAAGGGCGCCACGCCCCGGCGGGTGATCTTCGGGCACGCCCTGCGCAACGCGGTGACGCCGGTCCTGACCGTGGCCGGCGACCTGGCGGTGGGCCTGGTCAACGGCGCGGTGATCGTCGAGACGATCTTCGGCTGGCCCGGCATCGGCAAACTCATGATCGACTCCATCCTCCAGCGCGACTTCGCGGTCCTCCAGGCGGCCGTGCTCCTCACCGCGGTGACGATCTTCGCGCTCAACATCCTGGTCGACGTCTGTCACGCGCTGACCGACCCCCGTGTGCGACTGGCGGTGCCGGCGTGAGCGAAGGAAGCACCATGCCCCGAGAAGAACCCACGACCACGGACACCCCTGTGGGCACGACCGCGGACACCACCGCCGCAGACACCCCGGACAAAACTGCGGCCGACACCGCGGAGACCACTGTCACCGCCGACACCACAGACACCGCTGCCGCCCGCGGCGGATCCGCGCCCCACCGGGCGAACTGGTGGCGCATGCTGGGCCGCGACCGCGCGGCGGCCGTCGCAGCCGTCGTCCTCTCCCTGGTCGTCCTCGTGGCGCTCTTCGGCCGGCTCGTCATCGGCGACCGCGCGCAGCGGCAGGACCTGGACGCCTCCCTGCGACCGCCGTCCCTGGGCGACGGGGTGTACGGACTGTTCGGCACCGACGTCCTCGGCCGCAGCGTGCTGGCCCGGCTGATCGACGCCGCCGCGACGACCCTGTCCGTGGCCGTCCCGGCGGTGCTGTGCTCGCTGCTGATCGGCTCGGCGCTCGGCCTGTGGGCCGGCTACCACGGGGGCCGCCGAGAGAGCCTCGCCCTGCGCGTCGCCGACGTGATCCTCAGCTTCCCCTCCCTGCTGATCGCGGTGGTCGTGCTGTACGTGTTCTCGCCGAGCGCGCTGAACATCGTGCTGATCCTCGCGGTGGCCCGTATACCGGTCTACCTGCGCACCGCGCGGGCGGAGGCCGCCGAACTGCGCAGCCGGCTGTTCGTGGACGCGGCCCGCACCTTCGGCACCCCCAGCCGGAACATCATCCACCGGCACATCCTGCCGATCGCCCTGCCGACCCTGCTGACGGTCGCCACCCTCGACTTCTGCTTCGTCATGCTCACCGAGTCCTCGCTCAGCTTCCTGGGCATCGGCATCCAGCCGCCGGACGTCAGCTGGGGCCTGATGGTCGCCCAGGGCCGGCAGTACCTCCAGACCGCCTGGTGGATCACCGTGCTCCCGGGGCTCGCCATCGTGTTCACGACGGTGTCCGCCACGGTGCTCGCCGCCTGGGTCCGCATGGCCACCGACCCCGCCCAGCGCTGGCGACTGACGCTGCCCACCAAGCGCCGCGGTGCCTCCGCCGCCGTACCTCCGGAGCTGATCCCGTGACGACCACCGCCGCGCCCTCGCCGTCCGCCGCCGGTATCCCCGACAACACCCCCGCCCTCGACGTGGAGGGTCTCTGCGTCGACCTGAACACACCCTCCGGGCAGGTACGCGCCGTCGACGGCGTCAGTTTCAGCGTCCGTCGCGGCCGTACCCTCGCCCTCCTCGGCGAGTCGGGCTGCGGCAAGTCGATGACCGCGCTGTCGGTCGTGGGGCTGCTGGACCCCGCGGCCGAGGTGACCGGCGGTGCCGTCCGGGTCAGGGGCAGCGACACCCTGCGGATGAGCCCGGCGGAACGCCGCAAGCTGGCCGGCCCCGTGCTGTCGATCGTCTTCCAGGACGCCCTGACCGCCCTCAACCCGGTGCAGCCGGTCGGGCGGCAGATCGGCGAGCCGTTCCGTATCCACCGCGGACTCTCCCGGCGCGAGGCGCACGAGAAGGCGGTCGAGCTGATGACCCGGGTGGGCATCCCGGAGCCGCGGCAGCGGGCCCGTTCCTACCCGCACCAGTTCTCCGGCGGTATGCGGCAGCGGCTGCTGATCGCGATGGCCGTCGCCCTCGACCCCGACGTCCTCATCGCCGACGAACCCACCACCGCCCTCGACGTGACCGTGCAGGCGCAGATCATGCGGCTGCTGCGGGACCTCCAGGACGAGCGGGAGATGGCCCTCGTACTGATCACCCACGACCTGGCCGTGGTCGCCCAGCGCGCGGACGACGTGGTCGTCATGTACGCGGGCACGGTCGTCGAGAACGGGCCGGTGCGCGAGGTCTTCGCCGCCCCCCGCCACCCCTACACCCGGGGGCTGCTCGACTCGGTACCGGAACACGCCGTGCGCGGGCGCCCCCTGCCCGCCGTGCCCGGCAGCCCGCCCGAACTGAGCGCGGTGCCGACCGGATGCGTCTTCCAGGACCGCTGTCCGCTGGTGCGCGAGCGCTGCGTCCAGGAGCGGCCGTCCCTGCGGGCGTCGGGCGACGGACGCTCGGCCGCCTGCCATTTCTCCGAGGAGCTCGACCGTGCCTGAACGCCGCACGCCTGAAACCCGCATGTCTGAGAGCGGCACGCCCGAAGGCGGCGCCACCACCGCCTCCTCCGCCTCCACCTCCACCTCCACCGACGGACTCCGCGCCGGCGGGCCGGAGGAGTCCGGGCCCCTGCTGGAGGTCAGCGGCGTCACCAAGACCTTCGGCCACGGCCGCCGCCGGCTGACCGCCCTGGACGGGGTGGACATCCGGCTCGGCCGGGGCGAGACCCTCGGGCTCGTCGGTGAGTCGGGCTGCGGGAAGTCCACCCTCGCCCGGGTGCTGCTCGGCCTGGAACGGCCCGACGCGGGCACCGTACGGTTCGACGGCACCGACCCGTTCGCCCTGCGCGGCAAGGACCTGCTGGCCTGGCGGCGCCGCGTCCAGATGGTCTTCCAGGACCCCTTCGCCTCGCTCAACGCGCGGATGTCGGCCGCCGACCTGATCGGTGAGCCCTGGCGCACCCACCGGGACGTCGTACCGGACGCCAAGGCCCGGGAGAAGCGGGTCCGCGAACTCCTCGCCCTGGTCGGGCTGCGCGCCGGCGACGCCCACCGCTACCCGAACGAGTTCTCCGGCGGGCAGCGCCAGCGCATCGGCATCGCCCGCGCGCTGGCCCTGGACCCCGACCTCATCGTCTGCGACGAGCCGGTCTCCGCGCTCGACCTGTCGGTGCAGGCCCAGGTCCTGAACGTCCTGTCGGAGCTTCGGGAACGCCTCGGCGTGGCCTATGTGTTCATCTCCCACGACCTGTCCGTGGTGCGGTACATCTCCGACCGGGTGACCGTGATGTACCTGGGCAAGGTCATCGAACAAGGCGCCACCGAGGAGGTCTTCGAACGCCCCCGGCATCCCTACACCGCGGCCCTGATGTCGGCCGCGCCGGTCCTGGACGCGTCCCGCGCGTCCGGCGACCGGGAGATCCAGCTCAAGGGCGAGATTCCGTCGCCCTTCGACATCCCGTCGGGATGCCGGTTCCGCACGCGGTGTCCGCGGGCGGAGGATCTGTGCGCCTCGCAGGCACCGCCGGCAGTCGAGCGGGGCTCCCACAGCGCGCTGTGCCACTTCCCTTTGGAGGGGGTTGCTGCGCGGGCGTGAGCGGGTGGTTCGTCGCCTGCGGGCCGGTGGGGGCCGGTCGCGCGGTTCCCCGCGCCCCTTGAAGGGCGCCCTTCAGGGGCGCGGGGAACTGCGCGGGTGACCCCCACCGGGGTCGCAGCCGAAGATGCACCCGTCCGCGCTGCTGGGGAGGCCGGGGCGCAGCCCCGCCTCTCAGGGGCGCGGGGAACTGCGCGGGTGACCCCCACCGGCCCGCAGCCGGATGTAGGGTCCGCGGCAGTACTCCCGAAGCCATGAGGAGTGATGCCCGGTGCACGCAACCGACTCCGCCCCCCGCGTGGAACTCACCCCCGCCGCCGCCGAGCTGCTGCGCAAACTGCGGGACGCGCACGGTCCCCTGATGTTCCATCAGTCGGGCGGCTGCTGCGACGGCAGCGCGCCCATGTGCTTCCCGGAGGGCGAGTTCAGGACAGGCGACTCCGACGTGCTGCTCGCCTCGCTGACCGTCGAGGGCGTCGGGGAACCGGTCACGTTCTGGATGTCGCGGAGCCAGTACGAGGTGTGGAACCACACCCGGCTGATCATCGACGTGGTGGCGGGGCGGGGCAGCGGCTTCTCTCTGGAGGCACCCGAAGGGGTACGTTTCCTGACGCGTTCACGCCTCGTCGGCACGTAGTCGTCGTCAAGGCACCCGCTCTGTGGTGAACTCCCCGGTGTCCTGGGCCATTTGAGGAGACAGCGGAGAGCAGGGGCACCGTGACACTACGCACCGGACGACTCAGAACCGCACTGACGGTCCTCGCCGCGTGGAGCGCGCTGGCCGGCGCGGCCCTCGCCGGGGCGCCACCGGCCAGCGGCGCGCCGACCGGCGGCGCACCGGCCTTCAGCCGGATCGCGCCGGGGGTGCGCTATACGGAGTTCGACATCCCGGCCGCCAAGGGTGTGACGCACGCGCATGTACTCAGCGTCGATCTCACCAACCCCGGGGTGAGCGTCGATCTGCTGCACCCGGGCGTGGTCGCGGCCCGCGCGACGGTCTCCCGGCTGACCGACGCCCAGGGCGCGGTCGCGGGCGTCAACGGCGACTTCTTCAACATCACCGAGACCCAGCACCCGGGGGTCGAGGCGACCGGCGCGTCCGTCGGCCCGGCGATCGCGAACGGGCACACCTTCAAGGCGGCGGTACCGGACGGCCAGCGCTTCGGACCCGCCCTGCCACCCGGCACGAGCACCGAGGACGTACTCGGCGTGGGGACGGACCACCGGGCCCGCCTCGACAGCCTGGCCCTCGACGGTTCGGTCGAGACGCCGCAGACGCGGCTTCCGCTCGGCGGCCTCAACCAGTACGCGCTGCCCGTGGGCTCCGTCGGCGCGTTCACCTCGGACTGGGGTCAGGTCTCCCGGGCGCGGGCCACCTGCGGGACGGACACCGACCGGGCCGCGCCCTGCAGCACGGACACCTACGAGGTGACCGTCCAGGACGGCCGGGTCGTGTCGTCGGCCGACACCCCCGGCAGCGGAACCATCGCCTCGGACACCACGGTTCTGGTCGGCCGGGAGGCGGGCGCCCAGCAACTGCGCAAGCTGTCCGTGGGCGAACGGGTCGCGGTGCGGCACCGGCTGGTGGCGGCCTCGTCGAAAACCCCGTACCGCTTCGCGATCGGTGGTTATCCGGTCCTGCGGGGCGGGCAGCCGCTCGCGGGGCTCGACGACGTGACGGCGGCGGTACGGACCGCGGCGGGCATCTCGGACGGTGGGCACCGGCTGCTGTTGCTGGCGCTCGACGGGGCGGCGGAGTTCCGCAGCGGTCTCACCATCGCGGAAGTCGCCACCCAGATGAAGAAGTTGGGTTCGGCGGACGCGTTCAGTCTGGACGGCGGCGGCTCCACCACGCTGGCCGCCCGGGAGCCCGGGTCGACCACCGCGACCGTACGCAACCACCCCAGCGGCGGGGCCGAACGCCCGGTGCCCAACGGCATCGGCGTGTTCTCCAAGACCTGAGGCCCCCCGGTGCCTCGGGCTCGCTAGGGCCTGAGGCTGCTGACGATGTCGGCCGTCGCCGTCATCCCGTCGTGGATGGTCGGCGCCATGCTGGTGCTCGCGAGATAGAAGCCGAGCAGGACGCAGACCACGGCGTGCGAGAGCTTCAGCGCGCCGTTGCGCAGGAACACCACCGTCAGAATCACGAGCAGCAGCACCACAGAGATGGAAATGGCCATCGTCAACCTCCTCCGCCACGCCGCACCGCGGCTTTCGGCCGCAAGTGTGGCGTAGCGGGGGGTTCGTCCGTGCGGCTGACGTGTCCGCCGAACGTGTGTTGACTGCGCGTGACGACACCGGGCCGGGCCCGCGCCCCGGTTACGCCCGCCGGTGGGCGTCCAGGAAGGCTTCCAGGCCGGCGAGGTCGTCGGTGTTGAAGTGGTCGGCGTCCGCGGCGAGCAGTTCGCCCCAGACCGCGTCCCGGGCGGGGCCCGCCAGGTCCGGGGTGGCCCAGAAGCGGACCCTCTGACCCCGGGAGTGCGCGGCCAGGATGATCCCGCGCAGCTTCTGCCGCTCGGCCTCGGGGAACGTGCCGACGCCCTGCCAGGTGAAGTTGAGCGTCCAGTTGTCACTGATCAGCGGAATGAAGGAGGCCGGGGCCGGGACGGGGGCCAGCAGGTCGAGGAGGCGGCCGTCGTAGAAGGCGTGCCGTACGGTCTGGGCCTCCATCGGCACCCGGGCGGCCCGGTCGCCGGAGACCACCGCCGTCACCGCGCCGGGAAGGACACGGCCATGGGCGTACGTCGTGAACAGGTGCCGGTAGCGGCGCAGTCGGCGGTCCAGTTCGAGGTACGTGGCCGAGCCCTCGGTCTTGATGTCGATCAGCAGCTGGAGCGGCTTGCGGTACCCCCGGTACACCGACCCCCGGTTGGCCTTCACGCGGGCGGCGAGGGGCTTGAGGTAGAGCGATTCCAGGGTGCGGGCCGGGTCCAGCTCCACCGGGTCGTGGGCGACGAGGAGTTGGCCGTCGACGAGGTAGATGTCGGCCTCGACACTGCCGAAGCGGTGGTCGAGCGCGTCGAACAGGGGCCGGGGGTGGAGGTAGTCGTTGTGGGCGTGGGCACGCCACAGCGGGCGCGGGCGGTGCCTGTCCTCGCTCGCCTGCGCGTACGCGGGCAGGGCGATACCGCCCGCCAGTCCGGCGGCGAGGGTGGTGAGGGCTCTGCGACGGGTGGTGAGGGCCATGTCTGCCTCCCTGGGAGTGCCGTACGGGGCCGTTGTCCGCCCGGCCGGCGAAGTCGGGACTGGGGAGAGTATGGAGTCTTGGCAGGCCCAAGGAGCAGAGTCGTGCGGTGAGTTGGCCGGACTGCCGTTGGGTGTTCACTTCACCGGGCCACCCGCGCGCGAAGGCCCGCTCCCGTCCCCAGGGGGCAGAAGCGGGCCTTCGTGCGATACGTGCCGGTGAGTCGGTCAGGGGGCCTGGAGGTCCACCAGTTCGGCCAGTGCCTCCCGGTGGCTGCCCGCCGTGCCGTACGCGATCGAGTCGGCCTTGGCCCTCTTCAGGTAGAGGTGCACGGGGTGCTCCCAGGTCATGCCGATGCCGGCGTGCAACTGGAGGGCCTCCTCGGCGGCGTGGACGGCTACGGGCGCCGCGTACGCCTGGGCGAGGGCCACCGCCACGTCCGCGTCCGCGCTCCCGCCGGCCAGCGCGTCGGCCGCGTTGCGTGCCGCGGCGCGGGTGTGGACGGTCTCCAGCCAGAGCTGGGCGAGCCGGTGCTTGAGCGCCTGGAAGCCGCCGACCGGCCGGTTGAACTGCTTGCGCTCCTTCAGATAGCGCACGGTCTCCGTCAACGACCATTCGGCGAGGCCGAGTTGCTCGGAGGCGAGCAGTCCGGCGCCGGCCCGCAGGGCACGCCGTACGGCGGGGGCGGCGTCGCCGATCCGGCGGGCGGGCGTTCCGTCGAGGACGACCTTCGCGACCGGCCGGGTCAGGTCCAGGGACACCTGCGGGGTGATGGTCACGGCGTCCGCGTCGACCGCGTACAGGCCGCCGTCCTCGGCGGGAACGAGCAGCACATCGGCGCCGACAGCGTCCGCGATGCCCGTCAACTCCCCGTGCAGGACGCCGTTCTCGATCCGTACGGTCCGGCAGGCGCCGCCGGGAGCGGTGTTCAGGGCGACGGCGAGGGCGCCGATACGGCGGCCGGACGCCAGCTCGGTGAGGAGGTCGTCGGCGTCGCTCGCCAGCAGCGCCTCGGTGGCGACGACCGCGCTCGTCAGATAGGGCACGGGAGCGACCGCGCGGCCCAACTCCTCCAGGACGACGGCGGCTTCGCGGTGTGTGGCACCCTGGCCGCCCAGCGCCTCGGGCACCAGCAGGCCCGCGAGTCCCATGCCCTCGGCGAGTGCCTTCCACGCCTCGCGGTCGTGCGGCGCACCGGACTCCGTGCGGGCGATCACGTCCGCCGGGTCGCAGTGGTCGGCGAGCAGGTCACGGACGGCGGCGCGCAGCGCCTCTTCCTCCTCCGAGTACAGCAGGTCGGGCTGCGTTGTCATCGGGCCAGGTCCTTCCAGGCGACGTCCTTGTCGGTGCGCGGCTCTGAGGGCAGCCCCAGCACGCGTTCGGCGACGATGTTCAGCAGGACCTCGCTGGTCCCGCCCTCGATGCTGTTGCCCTTGGAGCGGAGGTAGCGGTAGCCGGCGTCACGGCCGGTGAAGTCGACCTTGTCGGGTCGGCGCATCGTCCAGTCCTCGTACAACAGGCCTTCCTCGCCGAGGAGTTCGACCTCCAGGCCGCTGATCTCCTGGTTGAGGCGGGCGAACGCGAGTTTCATGCCGGAGCCCTCGGGGCCCGGCTGTCCCGCGACCATCTGCTGGCGCAGGCGTTCGCCGGTGAGCCGGGCCACCTCGGCCTCGACCCACAGCTTCAAAAGGCGCTGGTGGAGGTCGTGGGTGCGCAGGTCGGGGCGCTCGCGCCAGGTCTTGGAGACCGGGCCGATCATCCCGCCCTCCCGCGGGATGCGCATGCCGCCGATGGAGACCCGCTCGTTCATGAGAGTGGTCTGCGCGACCCGCCAGCCGTCGCCGACCTCGCCGAGGCGGTGCGCGTCGGGGATGCGGACGTCGGTGAGGAACACCTCGTTGAACTCGGCCTCGCCGGTGATCTGGCGCAGCGGGCGCACCTCGACGCCGGGGTCGGTCATGTCGCAGACGAAGTAGGTGATACCGCGGTGCTTGGGCGCGTCCGGGTCGGTGCGGGCGATGAGGATGGCCCAGCGGGCGAGGTGGGCGCTGGACGTCCACACCTTCTGCCCGTTGACCACCCAGTCGTCGCCGTCCTTGACGGCGCGGGTGCCGAGGGCCGCCAGGTCGGAGCCCGCTCCCGGCTCGCTGAACAGCTGGCACCAGACCTCCTCGCCGACCCACAGGGGCCGCAGGAAGCGGTTCTTCTGCTCCTCGGTGCCGAAGCCGAGGACCGTCGGCGCTGCCATGCCGAGGCCGATGCCGATGCGCCGCGGGTCGTTGTCGGGAGCGCCGGCGGCCTCCAGCTCGGTGTCGACGACGGCCTGGAGGGAGCGCGGCGCGCCGAGGCCGCCGAGACCTTCCGGATAGTGCACCCAGGCGAGTCCGGCGTCGAAGCGGGCCTTGAGGAAGTCTGCCGGGTCCGTGCGGTCGACCGGGTGCGCGGCCAGCAACTCCTGTGTGCGGCGGCGCAGTTCGGCGGCGTCGGTCATGCCACGGCTCCGTTCTCGCTCGTGCCCTCAGGGGCGGTCCCGAGGCCGGGCAGCACGGCGACCCGGCCCGTGGTGACACCGTCGGCGACCCGCTGGACGGCGCCGGCGGCGCCGGCCAGCGGCACGCGCTCGCTGACGAGCGGCCTGATCGCCCCTCGGGCGGCCAGCTCGGTGAGCTGCTCGTGGCAGCGCAGGACCAGCTTCGGGTCCTTGGTGTTGTAGAGGCCCCAGTGCAGGCCGAGGATCGAGTAGTTCTTCACGAGTGCGTGGTTGAGCCCCGGGCTGGGGATCGTGCCGCTCGCGAAGCCGACGACCACGATCCGGCCCTCGAAGGCGACGAGCTTGGCGGACTGCGTGTAGGCGTCCCCGCCGACGGGGTCGTAGATCACGTCGGCGCCCCGGCCGCCGGTGGCCTCCCTGACGGCGGCGACGACGTCCTCGGCGCGCCGGTCCACGACGAGGTCGCAGCCCAGCTCGCGGGCGACGGCGGCCTTGTCCGCGCCGCCCACGACACCGATGACGGTCGCCCCCGCGGCCTTCCCGAGCTGCACCGCCGCGCTGCCGACCCCTCCCGCGGCGGCGTGCACGAGCAGCGTCTCGCCGGCCTCAAGGCGGGCCCGCCGGTGCAGGCCGAACCAGCCAGTCTGGTAGCCGATGTGCAGCGCGGCGGCCTCGGCGTCGTCCAGCGCCTCGGGCGCGGGCAGCAGGGCCGCGGCGTCCGCGACGGCGTACTCGGCGAAGCCGCCGTGGGGCAGCGCCGGGTTGGCCATGACCCGCCGGCCGTCCTCGGTCTCGCCGCAGATCTCCACCCCGGGCGTGAACGGCATCGGCGGCCTGACCTGGTACTGGCCGCGGCACATCAGGGCGTCCGGGAAGTTGATGTTCGCCGCGCGCACCTTGAGCAGGACCTGGCCGTCACCGGGGACGGGCCGCTCCACCTCGGCGAGCCGCATCACCTCGCCGGGCTCACCGTTCTCGTGCACTTGCCATGCCTGCATGCGGGGCCTCCACGGGACTGTGTCTGCTGTGTTCGCGCCTCGGGGTCAACCGCATACTAAGCGGTCGCTTGCCGATAGGGGAACAAGCGGGGACCGGTCGACGTCAGCCGGTCCGGTCACCGTCGCGTTTCGGGCGCGCCCGCACGTGCATCCGCTCCCCCTGCCGGCCGAAGA
Organism: Streptomyces sp. NPDC017991; assembly: GCF_044328075.1. NCBI lineage: Bacteria > Bacillati > Actinomycetota > Actinomycetes > Kitasatosporales > Streptomycetaceae > Streptomyces > Streptomyces sp. NPDC017991. The sequence continues at coordinate 239,668 of NZ_JBIRGP010000008.1, forward strand.
GACTCAGGAACTCCACCGGCCCCTCCCCCGTCGACCCGAACCAGTGCGGCACACGGGTGTCGAACTCGGCCGCCTCCCCGGCGCCGAGCACGACGTCGTGCTCGCCGAGCACGAGGCGCAGCCGTCCGGAGAGCACGTACAACCACTCGTAGCCCTCGTGGACCCGCGGCTCCGGTTCCAGCTTCCGCTTGGGTTCGAGGACCTTGTAGGCCTGCAGGCCGCCGGGCTGCCGGGTGAGCGGCCAGTGGGTGCGGCCGTGCATGACGATCGGCTTGGCCGCCCGGACGCGCGGGTCGCCGACCTGCGGCGCTCCGACGAGTTCGTCGAGGGGCACCTGGTGGGCCCGGGCGATGGGCAGCAGCAGTTCCAGGCTGGGCTTGCGCAGCCCGGACTCCAGGCGGGAGAGGGTGCTCACGGAGATGCCGGTGGCGGTGGACAGGCCCGCGAGGGTGGCGCCGCGCTCCTTGCGGACGCGGCGCAGCCGGGGCCCGACCTCCGCGAGGACGCCCTCCGTGTCACGGTCGCCCGGCTCCCCTGGCTCTTCGTGGTCCTTGTGCTCACTCATACCTGTATTGCAGTTTCGGCAAAGCCATTTGTCAATACGGGTGCTGTGGGGCGATCTTCTCAGTGGAGGTGGTCACCATGACCGATACGTACGAAGTGGTCGTCGTCGGCGGGGGTGCGGCCGGACTGTCCGCGGCGCTCGTCCTGGGGCGCGCACGCCGCAGTGTGCTCGTGATCGACGGGGGCGAGCCGCGCAACGCGCCCGCCGCCCACATGCAGGGCTATCTGACCCGGGACGGCACGTCACCGGCCGAGTTCCTTGCCGCGGGACGCGAGGAGATCGCGCGGTACGGCGTCGAGCTCGTCCGGGACCTGGCGGTGGACGTGGCGCGGGACGCGGACGGCGAGTTCGACGTGACGCTCGGCACAGGGCGCCGTGTGCACGGGCGCCGGCTGGTCGTCGCCACCGGCCTCGCGGACGAGCTGCCGACGGTGCCGGGGGTCGCCGAGCGCTTCGGCAGGGACGTGCTGCACTGTCCGTACTGCCACGGCTGGGAGGTGCGGGACCAGGCCTTCGGCGTGCTCGCCACGACCCCGATGGGCGTACACCAGGCGCTGATGGTCTCCCAGTGGTCCAAGGACGTGACCCTGTTCCTGCACACGGTCGCGGAGGAGGAGCTGGCGGACGAGGATCTGCGCAGGCTCGCGGCGGCCGGGGTCGCCGTGGTGCCCGGTGAGGTGGCGGGGCTCGACGTCGTCGACGACCGGCTCACGGCGGTCCGGCTGGCGGACGGCACGGCCCACGAGCGCTCGGTGCTGTTCGTGGCACCGCGGCCGATCCCCCGCACCGGCCTGCTGGAACAGCTGGGCGCCGCACTGCAGGAGACCCCGTTCGGCTCGTACGCCGCGGTCGACCCGACGGGCCTGACCAGCGTGCCGGGCGTCTGGGCGGCGGGCAACGCGATCGGCTTCGGCGAGCAGGTCGTGAACGCGGCGAGCGGCGGCTACCGGGCGGGCGCCACGATCAACGGCGAACTGCTGCTCGCGGACCTGGACGCGGCGGTGCGGGTGCCGTGACGTGCCCGTCCGGACGTGGCGGCAGGGCCCCGTCCGGGCCGGCGGGCCCGTCCGCCCAGGTGTAGCCGGGGCGTCTCCGTAGCACCATGACTTCATGCTGCTGTCCCGGCTCGCCAACGTGTCCCAGGAGGTCGCCGCCACCTCGGCGCGCTCCCGGAAGGTCGCTCTGCTCGCGGAGCTGTTCCGGGACGCGGAGGCGGACGACGTACCGATCGTCATCCCGTATCTGGCGGGCCGCCTGCCCCAGGGGCGGCTCGGTGTCGGCTGGAAGCTCCTCGGCACGTCCGTGCCGCCCGCCGACGAACCCACGCTGACCGTGCGGGAGGTGGACGGCCGGCTGACCGCTCTCGGCGCCGTCTCCGGCGCCGGCTCGCAGGCGGAACGGGCCCGCATCGTCGGGGAGTTGATGGGCGCGGCCACCGAGTCCGAGCAGCGGTTCCTGCGCGCGCTGATCGGCGGCGAGGTACGGCAGGGCGCCCTCGACGCCGTCGCGGTCGAAGGGCTCGCCCGGGCGACGGGCGCGCCCTCCGCCGACGTACGCAGGGCCGTGATGCTGGCGGGTTCGCTGCAGACCGTGGCCGAGCGGCTGCTGGCCGACGGACCGCGGGCGCTGGAGGCGTTCCGGCTCACCGTCGGCCGGCCCGTACTGCCGATGCTGGCGCACAGCGCCCCCTCCGTCGCCGAGGCGCTCGACAAGCTCGGCGCGTGCGTGGTGGAGGAGAAGCTCGACGGCATCCGCGTCCAGGTGCACCGCGACGGCGACCAGGTACGCGTCTGGACCCGCACCCTCGACGACATCACCGACCGGCTGCCCGAAATCACTCACGCCGCACGGGAGTTGAAGGTCGATCGCTTCATCCTGGACGGCGAGGTCATCGCGCTCGACGGGAGCGGGCGGCCCCGGCCCTTCCAGGAGACCGCGGGCCGCGTGGGCTCCCGGGTGGACGTGGCGACCGCCGCCGCGGCCGTGCCCGTCTCCCCCGTCTTCTTCGACGCCCTGTCCGTGGACGGCCAGGACCTGCTGGACCTGCCGTTCGCCGACCGCCACGCGGAGCTGGCCCGGCTGGTCCCCGAGCCGATGCGCGTACGGCGTCTGCTCGTGCCGGATCCCACGGACGAGTCGGCGCGGGCCGCAGCCGAGCGGTTCAGCACCGACACGCTCGCGCGCGGCCACGAGGGTGTCGTCCTCAAGTCCCTGGACGCCCCCTACAGCGCGGGCCGGCGCGGAGCCTCCTGGCTGAAGGTCAAGCCCGTCCACACGCTCGACCTGGTCGTACTGGCCGCCGAATGGGGCAGCGGGCGGCGTACCGGCAAGCTCTCCAACCTGCATCTGGGCGCGCGCAGGGCGGACGGCTCGTTCGCGATGCTGGGCAAGACGTTCAAGGGCCTCACCGACGCGCTGCTGGCCTGGCAGACCGAGCGGCTCCAGGAACTCGCCGTCGGCCCCGTCGAGGAGAGCGGCTACGTGGTCACCGTCCGCCCGGAGCTGGTCGTGGAGATCGCGTACGACGGTCTGCAGCGCTCCACCCGCTACCCGGCGGGCGTCGCCCTGCGTTTCGCCCGGGTCGTGCGCTACCGCGAGGACAAGACACCCGCGGAGGCGGACACCGTCGAAACGGTGCTCGCCGCACACCCGGGGGTCGCCCCATGACCCCGGCCGCCGCCGCGAAACGCAGCGCGGGCCTGCTCCTGTTCCGCCGCACCGACCGGGGCGTCGAGGTGCTGCTCGGCCACATGGGCGGCCCGTTCTTCGCGCGGCGCGACGCCGGGGCATGGACCGTGCCGAAGGGCGAGTACGAGCCCGACGAGCCGGCCTGGGACGCCGCCCGCCGCGAGTTCCAGGAGGAACTGGGCCTGCCACCGCCCGACGGCGAACCCGTCCCCCTCGGCGAGGTCACCCAGACGAACGGCAAGATCGTCACGGCCTGGGCCGTCGAGGCGGACCTCGACCCGACCGCCATGACCCCCGGCACCTTCACGATGGAGTGGCCCCGCGGTTCGGGCCGCATCCAGGAGTTCCCGGAACTGGACCGGGTGGAGTGGCTGGACATGGACCGCGCCAGAGCGGTCCTGATCAGGGCCCAGACGGAGTTCCTGAACCGTCTGGAAGAACATATGCGCTGACGAGAGGGGCACGCGCCCCCTAAGGGGCGCGGGGAACGGCGCGCCCGGCCCCCACGGACCCGCACCGGACACACAGCATCAGGAGGCCAGAAGAATGCCCATCGCAACAGTGAACCCGGCAACAGGCGAAACCCTGCAGACCTACGACGCCCTCGACGACAAGGAGATCGAGCACCGCCTCGCCACCGCGGAGGCCGCGTTCCGAACGCACCGCACCACCTCGTACGAGGAGCGCGCCCGGCTGATGCACCGAGCCGCCGACCTCCTGGAGGGCGACGCGCAGGACATCGGCCGGACGATGACCATCGAGATGGGCAAACCGATCAAGCAGGCCCGCGCCGAAGCGGCGAAGTGCGCGAAGGCGATGCGCTGGTACGCCGACCACGCCGAGGAACTCCTCGCCGACGAGGAGGGCGCGAAGACCGACGCGGAGGACTCCGGCGCCTCCCGCGTCCTCGTGCGCTACCGCCCGCTGGGCCCGGTCCTCGCCGTCATGCCGTGGAACTTCCCGCTCTGGCAGGTGATCCGCTTCGCCGCGCCCGCGCTGATGGCGGGCAACGTCGGTCTGCTCAAGCACGCCTCGAACGTCCCGCAGACCGCCCTCTACCTGGAGGACCTGTTCCGGCGGGCGGGCTTCACCGAGGGCTGTTTCCAGACGCTGCTCGTCGGTTCGGGCGCCATCGAGGACATCCTGCGCGACCCGCGGGTCAAGGCGGCCACCCTGACCGGCAGCGAACCGGCGGGCCGCGCGGTCGCCTCGGTGGCCGGGGACGAGGTCAAGAAGACCGTCCTGGAGCTGGGCGGCAGCGACCCGTACGTGGTGATGCCGTCGGCCGACATCGACAAGGCGGCGAAGACGGCGGTGACGGCCCGGGTGCAGAACAACGGCCAGTCCTGCATCGCCGCCAAGCGGTTCATCGTCCACACGGACGTCTTCGACGCCTTCGCCGAGCGCTTCACCGAGGCCATGAAGGCCCTCACCATGGGTGACCCGCTGGACGAGGGATCGGACGTCGGCCCGATCGCCACCGAGCAGGGCCGTGACGACCTGACGGAACTGGTCGACGACGCCGTGGAGGGCGGCGCGACCGTGCTGTGCGGCGGTGAGCGGCCCGACGGGGAGGGCTGGTACTACCCGCCGACCGTCCTCGCCGACATCACGCCCGAGATGCGTATCCACCACGAGGAGGCGTTCGGCCCGGTCGCCACGCTCTACCGCGCCGCCGACCTCGACGAGGCGGTGGCCATCGCCAACGACACGCCGTTCGGCCTGAGTTCCAACGTCTGGACCCGCGACGAGGCCGAGACCGACCGTTTCGTACGGGATCTGGAGGCCGGCGGGGTCTTCTTCAACGGGATGACCGCGTCCCACCCGGCGTTCCCGTTCGGCGGGGTCAAGCGGTCCGGCTACGGTCGTGAGCTCTCGGGCCACGGAATCCGAGAGTTCTGCAACATCACCACCGTATGGCACGGAGCGTGAGCCTTCCGCGGCTACGATCCCCAGTGTGAACCGCGAAGTGACCCTGCCTCTGATCGTCGACGACCGCGGGACCCTGCAGGTGGCTGCCGCCGATGTGAGCAAGCTGCTGCGCACGATGGGGGGCCGGTGGCTTCATCTCGTCGAGGCCGGGGAGGACGGGCTCGACGAGGACACGGTGGCCGCGCTCACCATCGAGCTGGCCAAGCTCGCCGACCGGATCGATGTGGCGTGCATCGCGCACAGCAGCGGGGGCGCCTCCGGCTGAGGGGGGCGTTCTTGAGGTCGTCTGCACGCTGCGGGTGCGTGGGGGCCGGCCGCGCCCCGCGGCGGAGCCGCATGCCGATACGGCCCCGCGCCGCTGAAGGCGAAAGGCGAAAGACTGCGCCGTTCCCCGCGCCCCTGAAGGGGCCGCGCCTCTGAAGGGCCGTACGGCCCGTGTCCCCGGTCTGGAGTAGTCCGGCGCGATAAACGGGACTTCTCGGGTGATCGTGGTGGGACCACCCTTCCGCCCGGGAGAGGGAGTTCCCGGCGGGCGAGAGAAGGCGCAGGCACATGGCGACTTTGTGCAGACCCGCGGTCTCCGTTCCGGAATACGTGATCACGATGGAGGAGACGCTTGAGCTGGCGCGCTCCCGCCACCCCGATCACCCCCAACTGCCGCTCGCGCTGCGGCTGATCGAGAACACCGGTGTACGCACCCGGCACATCGTGCAGCCCATCGAGGAGACCCTGAAGCACCCCGGCTTCGAGGAACGCAACAAGGTGTACACGGCCGAGGCGAAGGCCCGTGTGCCGGCCGTCGTCCAGCGCGCGCTCGACGACGCGGAGGTCCTGGCCACCGACATCGACGTGATCATCTACGTCTCGTGCACGGGCTTCATGATGCCCTCGATGACGGCCTGGCTGATCAACTCCATGGGGTTCAGCAGCGACACCCGCCAGATACCCATAGCGCAGCTCGGCTGCGCCGCCGGGGGCGCAGCGATCAACCGGGCGCACGACTTCTGCACGGCGTACCCCGAGTCCAACGCGCTCATCGTGGCCTGCGAGTTCTGCTCGCTGTGCTACCAGCCGACCGACCTCGGCGTGGGCTCACTGCTGTGCAACGGGCTGTTCGGCGACGGTATCGCCGCCGCGGTGGTCCGCGGACAGGGCGGCGAGGGCATCCGGCTGGAGCGCAACGGCTCGTACCTGATCCCCAAGACCGAGGACTGGATCATGTACGACGTGCGGGCCACCGGCTTCCACTTCCTGCTGGACAAGCGGGTCCCGGCCACCATGGAGCCACTCGCCCCCGCCCTGCACAACCTCGCGGGGTTGCACGGCTGGGACGCCTCGGACCTGGACTTCTACATCATCCACGCCGGGGGTCCGCGGATCCTCGACGACCTCAGCAAGTTCCTGCAAGTGGCACCGGAGGCCTTCCGGTTCAGCCGGGCGACGCTCACCGAGTACGGGAACATCGCCAGCGCCGTCGTCCTGGACGCACTGCGCCGGCTGTTCGACGAGGGGGGCTCCCCTCACCAGGCACGCGGGCTGCTCGCCGGCTTCGGGCCGGGGATCACGGCCGAGATGGCGCTGGGCCGCTGGCACCGCACGAGCGAAATGACGGCGTGACATGACCTCTGACCTGACCGTGAACCAAGAGACGGCGGCAGCGCCCCCGGTACGGCACTGGCCCGCCCTGGATCTGACCGGGGTCGACTTCGACCCCGTCCTGTCCGAGCTGATGCGCGAAGGCCCCATCAACCGGATCCAGCTGCCCAACGGCGAGGGCTGGGCCTGGCTGGTCACCCGCTACGACGACGTACGCCTGGTGACGAACGATCCCCGGTTCAGCCGTGCGAAGGTGCTCGGCCGGCAGGTCACCCGGCTGGCACCGCACTTCATCCCGGCGCCGGGCGCGATGAGCTTCGTCGACAAGCCCGACCACGCCCGGCTGCGCAGGGCGGTGAACGCGGCGTTCACCTCGCGCGGGGTCGAACGCCTGCGGGCGAACGCCGAGCGGACCCTGGACACCATGGTCGGCGACATGCTCCGGGACGGTCCCCCGGCCGATCTGATCGACCGGGTCCTGTCCCCCTTCCCGATCACCGTCATCTGCGAGCTGATGGGGGTCCCGGCGGACGACCGGCACACCATGCACACCTGGACGCAGTCGATCCTCTCCTCCAGCCAGGGTGCCGAGGCCAGTGAGCGGGCCAAGCGGGACATGGAGGTGTACTTCGCCAAGCTGATCGCCGAGCGCCGCGGCGCGACCGGCGAGGACGTCACCTCGCTGCTCGGCGCGGCGGTCGGCCGGGGCGACATCACCGAGGAGGAGGCGGTGGCGCTCGCGGGCCCGATCCAGATCGGCGGCGAGGCCGTCACCAACAACACCGGCCAGATGCTCTACATCCTCCTGACCAGGCCGGCCCTCTTCGACCGGCTGCGCGACGAGCCGGCACTGCGCCCACAGGCCCTCGACGAGCTGCTGCGCTACATCCCGCACCGCAACGCCGTCGGTCTGTCCCGGATCGCCACGGAGGACGTCGTCCTGCACGGCGTACGGATCAGGAAGGACGACCCGATCTACGTGTCCTACCTGGCCGCCAACCGGGACCCGGACGTCTTTCCCGACCCCGACCGGATCGACTTCGACCGCGCCGCCAACCCGCATGTGGCGTTCGGGCACGGTCCGCACTACTGCGTGGGCGGCATGCTCGCCCGCATGGAGTCGGAGCTGATGGTGAACACGCTCCTCGACCGGATCCCGACACTGCGGCTGTCCGTCTCGGCGGAGGAGGTGCCGTGGCGGCGCGGCGCGCTGATCCGCGGGCCCGAGGCCCTGCCCGTCACCTGGTGACCGCGCTCACGCCGCCCGAGGGTCTGCTGGTGCCACCGGGGCACGGCCGTACGGTACGGACGCCGGCCCAGCACGTGACCTTCAAGGTGACCGGTACGCACTCCCGGGCGGCGTCCAGCTTCGAGGTGGTCGTGCCGCCCGGCTTCGACGTCGGCGCGCACGTCCACGCGCGCAGCGAGGAGCTGTTCTACGTCCTCGAAGGCGAGCTGGACGTGCTCGCCTTCGAGCCGCTGGTCCGGACGCGCGACAACTGGCAGCGCTGGCAGTCGGGTTCGGGCAACCGGGTGGTACGGGCGACGCCGGGGACGGTGATCGTCGTGCCGCCCGGCTGTCCGCACGCGTTCGCCAATCCGACGGGGGCGCCGGCGAAGATGTTCTTCCAGGCGTCGCCGCCGCCGGATCACGAGCGGTACTTCGACGAACTGCTCCGCATTCTCGACGAGGGGGGTCCGCCGGACGTGGCGGCGATCGAGGAGCTGCGGTCGCGGTACGACATCGAGCAGCTCACTCCGTTGCGCCACGGATAGCTTCCGGTCGGCGGAACAGTGCGGGCCCGGTGGGGGCTGGTCGCGCAGTTCCCCGCGCCCCTGAGAAGCGGGGCTGCGCCCCGGCTTTTCGCCCTGAAGGGGCGCGGGGAACTGCGCGACCGGCCACGACGTGCCCGCAGGTCCCCACAACCCTCAACGAATCGGCATGCCGGACAGCGTGCGAGCAATCACCAGTCGCTGGATCTCACTCGTGCCCTCGAAGATCGTGTAGATCGCCGCGTCCCGGTGCATCCGCTCGACCGGATACTCGCGCGTGTACCCGTTCCCGCCGAGGATCTGAATCGCCTGCCCCGTCACCTTATTCGCCGTCTCGCTGGCGAACAGCTTCGACATCGAGCCCTCCGCGGAGGTGAACTGCTTCCCACTCACCGCCATCCAGGACGCCCGCCACACCAGCAGCCGCGCCGCGTCGATCGACGTACGCATGTCGGCGAGCTGGAAGGCCACGCCCTGGTTGTCGATGATCGGCCGCCCGAACTGCTCGCGCGTCTTCGCGTAGTCGAGGGCCACCTCGTACGCGGCCCGTGCGGTGCCGACCGCCATGGCGCCGACGGCGGGGCGGGAGGCCTCGAACGTGGCCATTGCCGCGTTCTTCAGGCGCTCGCCGTTGCCCGCCCTGGCCCGCTCACGGGCCCGGGCGAGGCGCTCGTCGAGCTTCTCCTTGGCGCCGAGCAGGCAGGAGCCGGGAACGCGGACGTTGTCCAGGACGACCTCGGCGGTGTGCGAGGCGCGGATGCCGTGCTTCTTGAACTTCTGCCCCTGCGACAGACCGGGCGTGCCCCGCGGGACGATGAAGGACGCGTGGCCCTTGGAGCCCAGCTCGGAGTCGACGACGGCGACCACGACGTGCACGTTGGCGATACCGCCGTTGGTCGCCCAGGTCTTCGTACCGTTGAGGACCCACTCGTCCTTGGCCTCGTCGTACACGGCCCGGGTACGCATCGAGGCGACGTCGGAGCCTGCGTCGGGCTCGGACGAGCAGAAGGCGGCGACCTTGACATCGTTGGCGTCGCCGTACATCTGGGGGATCCAGGTGCCGATCTGCTCCTCGGTGCCGTTGGCGAGGACGCCCACCGCGGCGAGGCCGGTGCCGACGATCGACAGGGCGATGCCCGCGTCGCCCCAGAACAGCTCCTCCATGGCCATCGGGATGCCGAGGCCGGTGGGGTCGAAGTACTGCTGGGCGTAGAAGTCCAGGGAGTAGATGCCGACCTTCGCGGCCTCCTGGATGACCGGCCAGGGAGTCTCTTCCCGCTCGTCCCATTCGGCGGCCGCGGGGCGGATCACGTCGGCGGCGAAGCCGTGGATCCAGTCCCGCACCTCCTTCTGTTCGTCGTTGAGCTCCATGGTGAACTCGGCCATGTCCCCTCCAGCGCTGCACTCACGTGTTACTTGCGGTAACGGTAGCCTGTTACCGGTCGGTAGTAAAAGTCAACTCCCCGTTCCAGGTCGGCAGCCCGTTCGAGGCGGGCTCCGCGCATGGTGTTACGTTGCGCAGGCGTCACCGAATCAGCACGGGTGGGGAGAGATCATGGACACCACGCAGCGGACCGATCAGCAGAGGTCCGCCGACCGCCGACGGCGTGAGCTGTTGGAGGCCGCCGACCGGGTGGTGCTCCGCGACGGCCCGGGCGCTTCGATGAACGCCATCGCGGCGGAGGCGGGCATCACCAAGCCGATCCTGTACCGCCACTTCGGCGACAAGGGCGGACTCTACGCGGCCCTCGCCAAGCGTCACACCGACGCCCTCCTCGGCGCGCTGCGCGCCGCGCTCGACGCGCCCGCCGAGCGCCGGGAGCGGGTGGAGGCCACGCTCGACACGTACCTCGCGGCGATCGAGGCCCGCCCGCAGGTGTACCGGTTCCTGATGCACCCGTCGGAGGGCGGCTCGCAGAACGAGCAGGGTTTCGACATGGGGGCGTACTCCTTCCCCCTCCTGCGCCGCATGGGCGAGGAGTTGGCCGACGTCATCGAGGAGCGTGTCGATCTCGGCCCGAACAGCCAGCAGTTGGCCCGGGTCTGGGGCCACGGCATCGTCGGCATGATGCACGCCGCCGGCGACTGGTGGCTCGGCGAACGCCCCTGCGCCCGCGCCGACTTGGTCCGCGCCCTGGCCGACCTCCTCTGGGGCCGCCTGGCAGCAGCAGGCGACAAAGCAGGCGGCCCAGGCTTCTGACCACCGTCCACCCCCTGGGGGCGCGGGGAACGGCGCAATCTTTTGCCTTTGCCCTACAAGGGCGCGGGGAACGGCGCAGTCTTTTGCCTTTTGCCTTTAGGGGCGCGGGGAACTGCGCGACCAGCCACAACGGACCCGCACCCGACAACGAACCCTCAAGCCCCCCAAGCGGCCCGCCCCGCCTGCCAAAGCACCTTCCGCCGCCGCCACCCCGTGACCCGATCCACATACAACCCACCGTCAAGGTGATCGCACTCATGCTGAAGGCACCGGGCGAACCACCCACTCCCATGCACCCGCACCGGCGCCCCGTCCAGGGACACCCCCTCCACCACGGCATGGTCGTACCGCTCGGTGCCCGCCTCAAGGCCAGGCAGCGACAGGCACCCCTCGGGCCCCCGCAGCACCACCCCGTCCGCCTCCACCAGCCGCGGGTTCACCACATGCCCCACATGCCGCCGGTCGTCGTCATCGGGACAGTCGTACACGAAGACCCGCAACGACTCCCCGACCTGATTCGCGGCCAGCCCGACCCCCTCCGCCGCGTACATCGTCGCGAACATGTCCTCGACGAGACGGGCCAGTTGAGGACCGAACTCCGTAACTTCTTCACACCGTGTGTGCAACACGGGGTCGCCGAGCAAAGACAGGGGAAGGACGCGCCCTTTGGCGCCGGGGATCGAGCCGTGTCGCATGGCGGCAAGGGTACGGTCCTCGATGTCGCGCGGACTTCGGAGTGGTGCCGCGGTTCGGGCCTGCGAGTGGATCTCGATAGGCTGAGGGCCAGACGTTGCCGGGGGCAGTGCGCGGCGCCGTACGCAAGGAGGATCGGGAACTGATGGCAGGCAACTCGGACCCGCTGTCGCCGCGGGCCAAGCTCGCCGTGACAGCGGGCAAAGCGGTCGCGGCGGCTTCACGTGCCGCGGGCCGCGGCAGCGGATCGGTGATCGGCGGCCGGGTCGCGCTCAAACTCGACCCCGACCTGCTGGCCAGGCTGGCTCAGCACCTGGACGTCATTCTGGTGTCGGCCACGAACGGCAAGACCACCACGACGCGGCTGATCGCCGAGGCGCTGCGGGCGGCGGGCCCCGTCGTCTCGAACGCGCTGGGCGCGAACATGCCCGCGGGTATCACCTCGGCGCTGGCGGGCGGCTCCGACTCGCGGTTCGCCGTCATCGAGGTCGACGAGAAGTACCTGTCCGGGGTGGCGCGGGACACGGATCCCAAGTGCATCGCCCTGCTCAACCTCTCGCGCGACCAGCTCGACCGCGCGGCCGAGACCCGCATGATGGCCGAGCACTGGCGCGAGGGCCTGGCCGGCTCCAAGGCGGTCGTGGTCGCCAACGCCGACGACCCGCTGGTCGTCTGGGCCGCGTCCTCCTCACCGAACGTGGTGTGGGTGGCCGCCGGCCAGATGTGGAAGGACGACGCCTGGTCCTGCCCGTCGTGCGGCGGCGTGATGCAGCGCCCCGGCGACGACTGGTTCTGCGGCGACTGCGGTTTCCGCCGTCCCGTGCCCAGCTGGGCGCTCTCCGGGGACCACGTCCTGGACCCGCACGGTTCGGCCTGGCCGATCCACCTCCAGCTGCCGGGCCGTGCCAACAAGGCGAACGCCGCCTCGTCGGCCGCCGTCGCCGCCGTCTTCGGCGTACCGCCGCAGGTCGCCCTGGAACGCATGTACCAGGTGCAGGCCGTGGCCGGACGCTACGACGTCGTGCAGTTCATGCAGCGCGACCTGCGCCTGCTGCTCGCCAAGAACCCGGCGGGCTGGCTGGAGACGTTCTCCCTGATCGACCCGCCGCCGACCCCGGTGATCCTGTCGGTGAACGCGCGCGGCGCCGACGGCACCGACACCTCCTGGCTGTGGGACGTCGACTACACCCGGCTCACCGGTCACTCGATCTTCGTTCTGGGCGACCGCAAGCTGGACCTCGCCGTACGGCTGGAGGTCGCGAACCAGCAGTTCCAGGTCTGCGAGAACCTCGACCAGGCCGTGCAGCAGGCACCGCCCGGCCGGATCGAGGTCATCGCGAACTACACCGCTTTCCAGGACCTGAGGCGTCGTGTCGGCAACTGAACCCCGGAGGACGAAGAGAATGAGTGACAACAGCCTTCGGCTGGTGTGGATCTATCCGGACCTGCTGAGCACGTACGGCGACCAGGGCAACGCGCTCGTCGTCGAGCGCCGGGCCCGCCAGCGCGGCCTGGACGTGGCCCGTCTCGACGTACGCAGCGACCAGCCGATCCCCACCTCCGGTGACATCTACCTCATCGGCGGTGGCGAGGACCGGCCGCAGCGTCTCGCGGCCGAGCGGCTGCGCCGCGACGGCGGTCTGCACCGCGCCGTCGGCAACGGCGCGATCGTCTTCTCGGTCTGCGCCGGCTACCAGATCCTCGGCCACGAGTTCATCAACGACCTGGGCCAGCGCGAGCCGGGCCTCGGTCTGCTCGACGTGACCTCCACCCGGGGCGAGGGCGAGCGGTGCGTCGGTGACGTGCTGGGCGACATCGACGCGCGGCTGGGCCTGCCGCCGCTGACCGGCTTCGAGAACCACCAGGGCATCACGCACCTGGGCCCCACCGCCCGCCCCTTCGCGAACGTGCGCCTGGGCAAGGGCAACGGGACGGGCGACGGCACGGAGGGCGCGTACAACGACACGGTCTTCGGGACGTACATGCACGGGCCCGTGCTCGCCCGCAACCCGTTGATCGCGGACCTGCTGCTCAAGCTGGCGCTCGATGTGAACGCCCTGCCGCCGATCGACGACCGGTGGTACGAGGCGCTGCGCTCCGAGCGCATCTCGGCTGCTCAGCAGCCTGCCTGACCCCGTCGGCGCAGCCCATCCGGCGACGTGCCCGCTCACCTGTGCGGGCACGTCCAGCAGGCGGACGCACCCTGCGGATCCGCCCCCTGCCGCCGGTAGGGTGGCGGCGTCCTGCCGGACAGCGTGGTCCGGTTACCGGTCCACGTTGAGAAGGTATTCCGGACTATGCGCATTGGTGTCCTCACGTCCGGCGGCGACTGCCCCGGTCTGAACGCCGTCATCCGGTCCGTCGTACACCGCGCCGTCGTCGACCACGGCGACGAGGTCATCGGCTTCCGGGACGGCTGGAAGGGCCTGCTGGAAGGCGACTACCTCAAGCTCGACCTCGACGCGGTGAGCGGCATCCTGGCCCGCGGCGGCACGATCCTCGGTTCCTCCCGGGTCCAGCCCGCGCATCTGCGCGACGGTGTGGAGCGGGCCAGGGGCCATGTCGAGGAGCTGGGGCTCGACGCGATCATCCCGATCGGCGGCGAGGGCACGCTCAAGGCCGCCCGTCTCCTGTCGGACAGCGGTCTGCCGATCGTCGGTGTGCCGAAGACCATCGACAACGACATCGCCGTCACGGACGTCACCTTCGGCTTCGACACGGCCGTGGGGGTCGCGACCGAGGCGCTGGACCGGCTGAAGACCACCGCCGAGTCCCACCAGCGCGTCCTGATCGTCGAGGTCATGGGCCGCAACACCGGCTGGATCGCCCTGCACTCCGGTATGGCCGCGGGCGCCCACGCGATCGTCGTGCCGGAACGGCCCTTCGACATCGCGGAGTTGGCCGCCAAGGTCGGTGAACGGTTCTCCGCGGGCAAGAAGTTCGCCATCGTCGTCGCCGCGGAGGGTGCGAAGCCCCGCGAGGGCACGATGACGTACGACGAGGGCCGCAAGGACGTCTACGGGCACGAGCGGTTCGCGGGCATCGCCCGGCAGCTCTCCATCGAGCTGGAGGAGCGCCTCGGCAAGGAGGCCCGGCCGGTGATCCTCGGGCATGTGCAGCGCGGCGGGACGCCGACCGCGTACGACCGGGTGCTCGCCACGCGGTTCGGGTGGCACGCGGTGGAGGCCGTGCACCGGGGTGAGTTCGGCAACATGACCGCCCTGCGGGGGACCGACATCGTGATGGTGTCGCTCGCGGAGGCGGTCGAGACGCTGAAGACCGTGCCGGACTCGCGGTACGCGGAAGCGGAGTGCGTGCTTTAGGGGAGTCGCCGACTGCGGGTTTCGTCGTGGCTGGTCGCGCAGTTCCCCGCGCCCCTGACGGGGCACCCTGAACCCGCCCCCGGTCGTAGGTCCGACCGGGGGCGGTTCTAGTCTGTGGGGGACAGACAGCGCGCAACCCGTACGAAACAGGAGCCGGCGGATGGATCACAGCGGGCACGGCACGTCCATGGATCTGCCGCCGTTCACGCTGGGGCGGGGGCTCGAATGGTCCCCGGACCCGTTCTTCCTCGTCGCCTGCCTGGTGGGGCTCGCGCTGTACGGGTGGGGTGTGGCGCGGCTCGTGCGGCGCGGTGACGCGTGGCCGGTCGGGCGGACCGTGGCGTTCGTCGTCGGTGTCCTGAGCGTGATGCTCGTCCTCTGTACCGGCCTGAACGACTACGGCATGGTCATGTTCAGCGTGCACATGGTGCAGCACATGGTGATCAGCATGCTGTCGCCGATCCTGATCCTGCTCGGCGCGCCGATCACCCTGGCGCTGCGCGCGCTGCCGACCGCGGGACGGGGTCGCAAGGGGCCGCGCGAGCTGCTCCTGATGCTGCTGCACAGCAGGTTCATGCGGGTCGTCACGCATCCGGCCTTCACGATCCCGCTCTTCATCGCCAGCCTGTACGCGCTCTACTTCTCGCCGATCTTCGATTTCCTGATGGGGTCGAGGACCGGGCACATCGCGATGATGTGCCACTTCCTCGCCGTCGGCCTGGTGTTCTTCTGGCCGATCATGGGCGTCGACCCCGGCCCGCACCGGCCCGGCTATCTGATCCGGATGCTGGAGCTGTTCGCCGGTATGCCGTTCCACGCGTTCTTCGGTATCGCGTTGATGATGGCGTCCGAGCCGATGGTGGAGACGTACAAGAACCCGGCCGCCTCGCTGGGCATCGACGCCCTCTCCGACCAGAACGCGGCGGGGGGCATCGCCTGGGCGTTCAGCGAGATCCCGTCCGTGCTCGTGCTGCTCGCCCTGCTCTTCCAGTGGTACCGCTCCGAGCAGCGCCAGGCTCGGCGTTCGGACCGGGCCGCGGACCGTGACGGCGACAAGGAACTTGAGGCGTACAACGCCTATCTGGCCTCACTCGACGCACGCGGCCACTGAGTTCCTTTCCACCTCTTTCTGCCTTCCGGTCACACCGCCCCCTTTGATAATTCCCCTTGACTGAAAGGCTTTGCCCTTCAGTAGCATGGCGCGTGACGCCCTGCTTCCGTTCTGCGGGGTTCGGGGGAACCGCAGCCGGGGGGAGCGGTCATGACAATTCACGCATGCTTGCCGAGGGCCGGGAAAACCGTGGTCCGAAGGCTCGCCGTTTTACTGGCCGCTGTGCTGATCCTCAGCGGATGCACCGGACAGCGGCTGTTCGCGGTGCGGGCCGTCGCAGCCGGAATACCGTCGCTCGCGCCCTTTTTCGAAGAGGACGGATCACTGGGCAAGGACCGCAGGGGACTCGCGCCCGAGGAGGCGCACAGCGGTCTGCAGCAGGGCAACACCCCTGGTCTCTACGGGGGAACCCGTGACCAGCAGGTCTGTGACATCGAGCGGCTCAAGGATTTCCTCACCGATCCCGAGAATCGACAAAAAGCCCGGGAATGGGCGCGGATCGTGGGCATTACGCCTGATCGGACCGAGGAGTACCTGGACGATCTCACACCGGTCCTGCTGCGTCACGACACTCTCGTGAAGAACCATGACTACAAAAAAGGCAAAGCGGTCTCCTACGGCTCGTTGCTTGAGGCGGGGATCGCGGTTCTGGTGAACGACCAGGGACTTCCCGCCGTGAAGTGCTCCTGCGGAAATCCACTGAAGGCCTTCGACAAGGATCCCGGGAAGATCTCGGTCACGTTCGAGGACGGCAACAAGAAGTGGGCGGGCTACGAGAAGTCCGACGTGGTGACCGTCGAGCCCTCGCCGCGGCCGCTGGAGCGGATCGCCCTCCTCGATGTGGACGATCCCGGCACGGCCATCAGCCGGCCCGTCGGCACCACGGGCGAACAGGACAGCGTCTTCGACGCGACGAAGCGGCACGAGGTGCCGGACGTGGCGGGGATGACCTTCGACCGGGCCGGTCGGGCGCTGGCCGGGCTGGGCCTGGCCGTGGCGTACTCCGGGGACGAACTCCCACCGGGTGACGCGGCGGTGACCGGCTCCACGCCCGGGCCCGGGACGCCGCTGGCGTTCGGACAGGCCGTGACGCTGAGCGTGGACACGGACTCCGGCGGAACGCCCGTTCCGTCGTCGCCGACCGAGTCGGACGGGTCGGACGGGTCGGACGGGTCGAAGTCGCCGTCGGGCACGTCGACCTCGCCGTCGGCCAAGGAGTCCGAGCCCGGCGGCGGGACGTCGTCGGGCACGGGTTCGACGTCGCCCGGCGGCGGCACACCCACCGTGACCCGGTCCGCGCCGGTCGAGCAGTCACCGGCCCCACCGCCGCCACCGGCTTCGTCGGTCTGGGCCCCGACAGCGGCCGGTACGCCGTCCGCGGCCGGCTCCACCTCCGTGGAGCCCACGCTCAGCGGACCCGCCCCGCCCGGCGGGCCGGGCATCGGCGAGGCGGCCCAGGGCCCGGCGTAGGCCATCAGGAGCAGAACCCCGGGAGTGACCGGATGACATCAGGAACACCGCAGTCGGGAGTCGGCCGGGTCATCGCCGGCCGCTACCTCCTGCTGAGCCCGCTGGGCAGTGGCGGCATGGGCCATGTCTGGCTCGCGTACGACCAGCGGCTGGCCTGCGAGGTCGCGCTCAAGGAGATCGTGTTCCGCGACCCGGGCGAGGCGGACCACGACCGCTCGGCCCGGGTGGCCCGCGCCCGTGCCGAGGCCCGGCACGCGGCGGGTCTGCGCGGACACCCGCACGTCGTGACCGTGCACGACGTCCTGGAGCACGAGGGCCTGCCCTGGATCGTGATGGAGTACGTGGCCGGGGCGCTGGACCTGAGCGCCCTGGTCGCCCGGCGCGGGGCCGTCGCCCCCGCCGAGTGCGCCCGCATCGGGCTCGCCGTGCTGGACGCGCTGACCGCCGGGCACGAGCGCGGGGTCATGCACCGGGACGTGAAGCCCGCCAACATCCTCTTGGCCCCGGACCGCACGGGATCGCCGTACGCCCGGGTCCTGCTCACCGACTACGGCATCTCCGTGCAGCCCGACGGCGACGAGACCCGGTACACGCTGACCTCCGCGCTGGTGGGCACCGCCGGTTATCTGGCGCCCGAGCGGGCCCAGGGCGGGCCGCCCACCGCGACCGCGGACCTGTTCTCGCTGGGCTGCACGCTCTACTACGCCGTCGAGGGGTACGGGCCCTTCGACCGCGAGTCGGGGCTCGCGGCGCTCACCGCCGTCGTCCTGGAGCAGCCGCGGCCCGTGCTGCACGCGGGCGCCCTGGAACCGCTGCTGTCGGCGATGCTCACCAAGGACCCGGTCCGCCGGATCACCGCCGAGGAGACCGAGGCCGCGCTGTCCGCGATCCTGACGCCCCAGCCGCATCCCCGGACCCAGCTCGACCCCGGCTCGGAGCCCCCGTGGGCGGGCGGGATCACCCGTACGGCCGCACCCCGCACACCTGCCGGGCCGCAGCCTTCGGGACAGGCGCCGGGCCCGTGGTCCGGCGGGCGGGGTTTCGGCCCTCCCCCGGCGGCCCCCGGGCGGCGCCGCCGTCCACGCAACCGTGCCCGGACGGCCGTACTGGCGACCGCGCTGGGGCTGGCCCTGGCGGGCGGTGGAGCCTGGTACGCCGTGGCGAACCTGCCGGGGGACGGTGACGCCAGGCCGTACGGGGACGCCGTCGGTCTGTCCGAGCCGCTCGCCGACGGGAACTGCGTCGCGACGAAGTGGACCGGTACCCCCTTCGTCGGGGACCCGCGACTCCGGGTGGTGAAGTGCCTCGGCGAGGAGACGTACGGGCAGGTGATGGCCGTGTTCGAGGCGGCGTCCGCCCAGGACGCCCGCTCGGCCGGCGCCACCCGGTGCGAGCAGCGCACCGAGGAGACCCGCGAGAAGCTCGCGGACGTCCGCTCGTACGCCGCCGTGCCGACCTCGGCGGGGTTCGAGACCGCCGGGCACCGTGTCGCCTGTCTGCTGCTCGACGCGCGCGGCAAACCGCTGTTCGGGCCGATCGGGGACCGTCGCCCTGCCGGAATGCGGTTCAGCGACACGGCCACCATGCAGAAGCGGGACTGTCTCGACCGGATCAACGACAACATCGCCGAACTCGTCCCGTGCCGGGGCCCGCACCAGGAGCAGGTGCTCGATTTCCACCGGATGAGCGCGGACACGACCCTCGCCCAGGCCAGGCGGCGGGCGGCCACGGTCTGCCGGGAGGAGGTGCCGCCCCACGACTACGGCTATGACCCGGACGTCTACACGGGCTCGTCCTGGGTGGGCGACAGCGCCTGGACCTCCGGCACTCATTCCGTCGTCTGTACTGCAATTCGCAGGGACGGGGGCACCATGGAGAAGGACGAACCATGAGGAGGGTGTTGCGATGCCCGGTTCCACGAAGACCATGGGAGTGCTCACCGTCGGCGGCCTGGTGATGGTCACGGCCTACACGGTGGCGCTCGGCAGCAACGGCTGGCTGTGGTTCGGCTGGGTGGTGCTCGGTCTGATCACCTTGGCGATGGTGGCCTCCCGGCCCACCTGATGAGGCACCGCGCGACCGGTTCCCCGGGAGCAGGGCCTGCGGCTCTCTCCCGGGGATTCGTTCGTGCGGTGCCGCTCAGGAACGGCTCATTCGCGGGTCAGGCGCCCCGCCGAGTGCACGCCCGGCTGGTATTTCGGCAACCGGGCGGTGATTTTCATACCCGCGCCCGGAGCGGTCTCGATGACGAGGCCGTAGCCGTCCCCGTAGACCTGCCGCAGCCGGTCGTCGACGTTCGACAGACCGATGCCGTCCGACGGGTCGGTCTCCCCCGCCAGGATGCGGCGCAGCCGGCCGGGGTCCATGCCGGGGCCGTCGTCCTCGATGACGACGAGCGCTTCGGCACCGGCGTCCTGCGCGGTGATGCTGATACGGCTCCTGTCAACGTTGCCCGGACCGCCTTCCAGGCCGTGCTTCACGGCGTTCTCGACGAGCGGCTGCAGGCAGAGGAAGGGCAGGGTCACCGGCAGCACCTCGGGGGCGATCTGCAGGGTGACCGAGAGCCGGTCGCCGAAGCGCGCCCGCACCAGTGCCAAGTAGTGGTCGATGGCGTGCAGTTCGTCGGCGAGGGTGGTGAAGTCGCCGTGCCTGCGGAACGAGTAGCGGGTGAAGTCGGCGAATTCGAGGAGCAGTTCGCGGGCCCGCTCGGGGTCGGTGCGCACGAACGAGGCGATCACCGCGAGCGAGTTGAAGATGAAGTGCGGGGATATCTGGGCCCGCAGCGCCCTGATCTCGGCCTCGATCAGCCGCGTACGGGACTGGTCGAGATCGGCGAGTTCCAGCTGGACCGACACCCAGCGGGCGACCTCTCCGGTGGCCCGTACGAGCACGGCGGACTCGCGGGGCGCGCAGGCGACGAGCGCACCGTACACCCGGTCGTCGACGGTGAGCGGGGCGACGACGGCCCAGCGCAGCGGGCAGTAGGGCTCGTCGCAGACGAGGCGGAAGGCTTCCCCGCGGCCGGTCTCCAGGGGGCCGCCGATCCGCTCCATGATCTGCTCACGATGGTGCTCCCCTGCGCCTTCCCAGGCCAGCACGGTCTCCTGGTCGGTGAGGCAGAGCGCGTCGGTGCCCAGCAGGGTGCGCAGCCGCCGTGCGGACTTGCGGGCCGTCTCCCCGGTCAGGCCCGCGCGCAGCGGAGGCGCGGCGAGCGACGCGGTGTGCAGGGTCTCGAAGGTGGCGTGCTCCACGGGGGTGCCGAGGTCCCCGGGGCCCGGTGAGCGCGCGGTGCGCCGGCCGAACCAGAAGCCGGCCGCCAGCAGCGGCAGCACGGCCACACAGAGTCCCGCCAGGAATCCGCTCACGCCTTGATCTCCTTGATCTCCGTGCTCCCCTTGACCTCCGTGCGTACCTGTCCCCCGGCGAGCTCCTCCGGCAGATGGAAGCGGGCGAGGATCGCCGCCGTCCCGGCCGGTACGCGCCGGGGTGTCGCCAGCGACACCAGCACCATGGTGAGGAAGCCCAGGGGCACCGACCACAGCGCGGGCCAGGCGAGCAGCGCGTGCAGCGAGCCCGTCCCCGGGAAGCCGGCCATGGTGGCCGCGACCGCGAGGAGCGCCGAGCCGCCGCCGACGAGCATCCCGGCGGCGGCGCCGGGCGGGGTGAGCCGGTGCCACCAGATGCCGAGGACGAGCAGGGGGCAGAACGACGAGGCCGACACCGCGAAGGCGAGCCCCACGGCGTCGGCGACCGGCAGTCCGCCCACGAGCATGCTCGCCGCGAGCGGCACGATCATCGACAGGACCGTGCCGAGCCGGAAGTGCCGT
The DNA here is from genome assembly GCF_044328075.1 of Streptomyces sp. NPDC017991. Lineage (NCBI taxonomy): Bacteria > Bacillati > Actinomycetota > Actinomycetes > Kitasatosporales > Streptomycetaceae > Streptomyces > Streptomyces sp. NPDC017991. The sequence continues at coordinate 260,846 of NZ_JBIRGP010000008.1, forward strand.
ACGCCCCGGGAGGGCAGCACGTCCTGGGTGAGCACGCCCGCCACGGCCATGGTCAGGCCCGACGCCGTGGACAGGAACGCGGCGAAGGCCCCGCCGGCCACCAGCGCGCCGAGCAGGTCCCCGCCGAGCCCGCCGATCACCCGGTCGGGCAGCAGCAGGACGGCGGCGTCGGCGTCCCCGGTGAGGGTCAGCTCGGGGGCGTACAGGCGGCCCAGCGCGCCGTAGAGCGGCGGCAGCAGGTAGAACAGGCCGATCAGGACGAGCACGGCGACGGTGGTGCGGCGGGCGGCCACGCCGTGCGGGCTGGTGTAGAAGCGCACGACGACGTGCGGCAGCCCCATGGTCCCGAGGAAGGTGGCGAGGATCAGCCCGTACGTGGCGTACAGCGGCCGTTCCTCGCGGCCCGCGGCGAGCGAGGTGGACATGCCGCCGTTGTCGCCGCGGTCGGCGGCGGGCACGGGGTCGCCCTTGCTGAAGGACAGCCGGGTGCCCTGCTCGATGCGGTGGACGCCCGCGGGCAGCCTGACCCGCCGGTCCTCGTACCGCACGCCGTCGACCGTGCCGTCCGCGGTGACGGTCAGCGGCCCGGCGAGCTGCAGGTCGAGTCCGGCGTCGATGCGTACGACCCGGTGTTCGCGGAACGTGGCCGGTTCGTCGAAGGCGTGGCGCGGCGCCCCGTCGTCCTGCCAGGCGAGGACGAGGAAGAGCGCGGGGACGAGCAGGGCGGTGAGCTTGAGCCAGTACTGGAAGGCCTGGACGAAGGTGATGCTGCGCATACCGCCCGCGGCGACGGTCGCCACCACGACGACCGCGACGATGACACCGCCGAGGGACTTGGACGCCCCGGTGAGCACGTTCAACGTCAGCCCCGCGCCCTGGAGCTGGGGCAGGAGGTACAGCCAGCCGACCCCGACGACGAAGGCTCCGGCCAGCCGGCGCATGCCCTGCGAGGCGAGCCGCGCCTCGGCGAAGTCGGGCAGGGTGTACGCGCCGGAGCGGCGCAGCGGGGCCGCGACGAAGATCAGCAGGACGAGGTAGCCGGCGGTGTAGCCGACCGGGTACCAGAGCATGTCCGGTCCCTGGACGAGGACGAGGCCCGCGATGCCGAGGAAGGAGGCCGCGGAGAGGTACTCGCCGCTGATGGCCGCCGCGTTCAGACCGGGGCCGACCGTGCGCGAGGCCACGTAGAAGTCGGAGGTGGTGCGGGATATGCGCAGACCGAAGGCGCCGACGAAGACGGTGGCGACGACCACGAGGGCGACCGCCGGAACGGCGTAGTTCTCATTCACGTGCTCAGCGGTCCTCCACGAGGCGGACGAAGTCCTTCTCGTTGCGGTCGGCGCGGCGCACGTACCAGCGGGCGAGCAGCACCAGCGGCGGGTAGACGCAGAAGCCGAGCACGATCCATTCGAGGCGCGAACTGTCTCCCAGCACCGTGAACACCAGTGGCAGCGGGCCCACGAGGAGGATGAGTACGGCGAAGACGGTGAGCGCGGCCCGCAGTTGGCTGCGCATCAGGGAGCGGACGTAGGTGTGACCCAGCGTGGTCTGCTCGTCGATCTCGGTCCGCGGCCGGGAGCGGCTCAGCGGGCGCGTACGACGCGGCGGGCCGGTGACGACGACACGGCGATCGGTGGGGACACGGCGGTCGGCGGGGGCACGCCGGTCGCTGGGGACACGCCGGTCGCTGGGGTCGTGGGGCAACTCCGCCTCCTCAGCTCGCGGTCCGGCGCATCAGCAGGTCCCGCAGTTCTCGTGCGTGGCGGCGGCTGACCTGGAGTTCGACCGAATCGACCAGGACGCTCACGGTACCCGCGTCCAGGCGGAGTTCGCTGATGTGACCGAGAGCGACGAGATGGCGGCGGTGGATGCGGACGAAACCGCGCGAGCGCCAGCGCTCCTCAAGGGTGGAGAGGGGGATGCGGACGAGGTGGCTGCCCTGGTCGGTGTGCAGCCGCGCGTAGTCGCCGTGCGCCTCGACGTGGGTGATGTCCTCGACGGCGACGAACCGGGTGACCCCGCCGAGCTCGACGGATATGTGGTCCGGGTCGGGCTCGTGCACGGGTATCAGCGGGGCCGCGTCCCTCTGCTCGACGGCCCGGCGCACAGCCTCGGCCAGCCGTTCCCTGCGGACCGGCTTCAGGACGTAGTCGACGGCCTTGAGGTCGAAGGCCTGGACGGCGAACCCCTCGTGGGCGGTGACGAACACGACGAGCGGCGGCTTGGCGAAACCGGCGAGCAGCCGTGCCATGTCGAGTCCGTCGAGGCCGGGCATGTGGATGTCGAGGAAGACGACGTCGATGCCCTCGTCGCCGTCCGGACCGCTGTCCAGGGCCCGGTTGATCCGCCGCAGCGCCGCCGTGGCGTCGCTCGCGCCCTCGACGCTGCTCACCCGTGGATCGGCGTCCAGCAGATAGAGCAGCTCTTCGAGGGAGGGCGGTTCGTCGTCGACGGCGAGGGCGCGCAGCATGAACCCGGAGTGTAGGAGCAATCCGCGCGCCTGCACATGCGGCGGGCAAGGTCGTCGTGGCCGGATCGTCGCTGGGTACAGTGCCCGCATGAGACCCATGTCCGCGTCTTTCGACGATCTCGACCGGAAGATCGTCACGGCTCTGATGGCGAACGCCCGCACGAGTTTCGCCGAGATCGGCGCGGCGATCGGACTCTCCGCCACCGCGGTCAAGCGCCGGGCCGACCGGTTGCGTGAGACGGGCGTGATCACGGGGTTCACGGCGACGGTGAAACCGGTGGCGCTGGGATGGCGCACCGAGGCGTATGTGGAGGTGTACTGCGAGGGCGCGGCGCCGCCCCGGCGGCTCGCGGAGGTGGTGCGCAACCATCCGGAGATCACCGCCGCGATGACGGTGACCGGCGGGGCGGACGCGCTGCTGCACGTGCGGGCCCGGGACGTGGAGCACTTCGAGGAGGTGCTGGAGCGGATCCGGGTGGAGCCGTTCATCCGCAAGACGGTCAGCTTCATGGTGCTGTCGCATCTGCTGCCGGAGAGCCCGGAGGCGGGGGCGAACCAGCCGGCTCCGGAGGCGTGAGCCCGGCGTTCCCCCACCCGTTCGGGTCAACCGCGCACTGATCGTGCGCCGACCGGCCCCACGACGCAGCATTTCTTCGGCAGCGCGCAATTTCTGACGCTTGTCACGCCTCTCCCCCGTTTTCTACCGTTGAGGTATCCCACCCGACACCTCAGGAAGGCGGAGGAACCCCTCTGTGCCCATGAGCCGTGTGCCGCGCCCCAGGCGGTTTCTGGTCTGCGAACCCAGACACTTCGCCGTGCAGTACGCCATCAATCCCTGGATGCACGAGGACACGCAGGTCGACGTCGATCTGGCCCGGGGCCAGTGGGCGGAGCTGATCTCCGCCTACCGCGCCCACGGCCACACCGTCGACAGCGTGGAGCCGGTCGCCGGTCTGCCGGACATGGTCTTCGCGGCGAACTCGGCGCTGGTCGTGGCCGGCCGGGTCTTCGGCTCGCTCTTCCACGCACCGCAGCGCCGCCCGGAGTCGACCGCGTACGAGACGTGGTTCACGAGCGCGGGCTTCGACGTCCACCATCCCGAGTCGGTGTGCGAGGGCGAGGGCGACCTGGTGTTCGCCGGCCGTCATCTGCTGGCCGGCACCGGGTTCCGTACGGCACGGTCCGCCCACCACGAGGTGCAGGAGTACTTCGGCGTCCCCACGGTCAGTCTCACGCTGGTGGACCCCCGCTTCTACCATCTCGACACCGCGCTGTTCGTGCTCGACGACGGACCCGGGGCGAACATCGCGTACTACCCGGAGGCCTTCTCCGCGGGCAGCCGCGAGGTGCTCCGCCTGCTCTTCCCGGACGCGGTGGTCGCCACCCACGAGGACGCGATGGCGTTCGGGCTGAACTCCGTCTCGGACGGCCGCCACGTCTTCATCGCGCCGCGCGCCGAGGCCCTTGCGGGCGAACTCGACCGCCACGGCTATGTTCCCGTCCCCGTCGACCTGTCGGAGTTCCAGAAGGCCGGCGGCGGCATCAAGTGCTGCACACAGGAGATCCGCTCATGACTGTCGCGCCCAGCCGTTCCCTGCGCTCGTCCGCCGAGCTGATCGGCGCCGAGGAGCCCGTCCTCGCGCACAACTACCACCCGCTGCCCGTGGTCGTCGCCCGCGCCGAGGGCGCCTGGGTCGAGGATGTCGAGGGCCGCCGCTACCTCGACATGCTGGCCGGCTACTCGGCGCTCAACTTCGGGCACCGCCACCCGGCCCTGATCGAGGCCGCGCACCGCCAGCTCGACCGGCTGACGCTGACCTCGCGCGCCTTTCACCACGACCGGCTGGCGCAGTTCGCCGAGTCCCTGGCCCGGCTGACCGGCCTGGACATGGTGCTGCCGATGAACACGGGCGCCGAGGCCGTGGAGAGCGCTGTCAAGGTGGCGCGCAAATGGGCGTACGAGGTGAAGGGCGTCCCCGCCGACCGGGCGACCGTCATCGTGGCCGCCGACAACTTTCACGGCCGTACGACGACCATCGTCAGCTTCTCCACCGACGAGACGGCCCGCGCCGGGTTCGGCCCCTTCACACCGGGGTTCCGGGTGGTCCCGTACAACGACCTGGCCGCGCTCGAAGCGGCGATCGACGAGACGACCGCGGCCGTGCTGATCGAGCCGATCCAGGGCGAGGCGGGGGTCGTCATCCCGGACGACGGCTATCTGCGGGGCGTGCGCGAGCTGACCCGGCGGACGGGGTGCCTCTTCGTCGCCGACGAGATCCAGTCGGGCCTGGGCCGTACGGGCCGCACGCTGGCCGTCGAGCACGAGGACGTCGTCCCGGACGTGGTGCTGCTCGGCAAAGCACTCGGCGGCGGCATCGTGCCGGTCTCCGCGGTGGTCGCGCGGCGCGAGGTGCTGCGGGTGCTGCGGCCGGGCGAGCACGGCTCGACGTTCGGCGGCAACCCGCTGGCCGCGGCGGTCGGCTCCGCCGTGGTGGAACTGCTGGAGACGGGCGAGTTCCAGCGCCGGGCGGAGCAGGCGGGTGTGCTGCTGCGGGACGGCCTGTCGGCCCTCGTGGGCCAGGGCGTCCGCGGCTTCCGGGCGCGCGGGCTGTGGGCGGGCGTGGACATCGACCCCGCGATCGGTACGGGCCGCGAGATCAGCGAGTCCCTCATGCGTGAGGGAATCCTGGTGAAGGACACCCACGGCTCCACGATCCGGCTGGCCCCGCCCTTGACGATCACGGACGAGGACCTGCACAGGGCCCTTGGCACCCTGGAGAAGGTCCTCCGGAGGGGTGCCTGAGCCCCGGGCCCCCCAGGGGCGCGGGGAACGGCGCAATCTTTTCGTCTTTAGCTTTTAGGGGCGCGGGGAACTGCGCAGTCTGTTCGTCTTTGGCTTTAGGGGCGCGGGGAACTGCGCGGCAAGCCCCCACCGGCCCGCAGCCGACGCTCGACCGGCCCCGCCCCCACGGGTGGGCGCCGCGGGCAAGGGCGGGTCGTATGTCGGGTGCGGCCCGGTGGGGGCCGTTCGCGCAGTTTCCCGCGCCCCTTAACGGGGCCGGTGGGCGGTCAGGGTTTCAGGAGGGTCTTGACCATTCCGTCCTCCTTCGCCTGGAACATCGCGTACGCCTTCGGCGCGTCCTCCAACGGCATGGAGTGCGTCTTGAACGTATCCACGCCGAGCGGATCCTCGTCCGTCAGCAACGGCAGGATGTCGTCCACCCAGCGCCACACATTCGCCTGCCCCATCCGCACCTGGATCTGCTTGTCGAACATCGTCAGCAGCGGCATCGGACTGACAGCCCCGCCGTAGACCCCGGAGATGGACAGCGTGCCGCCACGGCGCACCAGCTCGATGCCCGCGTACAGCGCGCTGAGCCGGTCGATCCCCGCCTTCTCCATCATCGGCTGCGCCACCGCGTCGGGCAGCAGGCCGGTGATCCACTGGGCCGCCTTGGCGAACGGCGTACCGTGCGCCTCCATGCCGACGGCGTCGATGACCGCGTCGGTCCCGCGCCCGTCGGTGAGGTCCCGCACGGCGGCCGCGAGGTCCTTGCCGTTCATCCGGGCGTCGAAGCACGTGACCCCGTGGGCACTGGCACGGGTGAGGCGCTCCTTGACCAGGTCCACCCCGATGACCAGGCCGGCGCCGCGCTGCCGGGCGATCCGGGTGGCCATGTCGCCGATGGGCCCGAGCCCCAGCACGGTGACGCTGCCGCCCTGCGGAATCGCCGCGTACTCCACCGCCTGCCAGGCCGTGGGCAGGACGTCCGACAGATAGACGAAGCGGTCGTCGGGCGGCCCCTCGGGCACCTTGATGGGCAGCTTGTTGCCGAACGGCACCCGCAGGAACTCCGCCTGCCCGCCCGGCACCTGCCCGTACAGCTTGGTGTATCCGAACAGGGAGGCGCCGCTGCCGCGCTCGCGCACCTGGGTCGTCTCGCACTGCGACTGGAGCCCCTGGTCGCACATGTAACAGTCGCGGCAGGAGACGTTGAAGGGGATGACCACCCGGTCGCCGGGGGCGAGGGCGGTGACGTCCGGCCCCACCTCCTCCACGATGCCCATCGGCTCATGCCCGAGGATGTCGCCGGGGTCGATGAAGGGGCCGAAGAGTTCGTACAGGTGGAGGTCGGAGCCGCAGAGGCCGGTGGAGGTGATCCTCACGACGATGTCGTCGGGCTTCTCGATGCGCGGATCCGGGACGGTCTCCACCCGGACGTCCCGCTTCCCCTGCCAGGTCAGTGCGCGCATGGTATGACTCCTCCAGCGATCGTGATCGTGGTTCTCTGCCATCGCCCGAGTCCCCTTTCTCCGCATTACGACACTCCGGCCGGTACTCCCTCGGCAGGAAGAGTGACCGTCCCCCTGTCCGGGTACCTGGGCCGGGCGCCGCCCACCACTTTCGAGGGGTCTGCGCCGAGACGCGGCGAAAGAAAGGGAACGTCACTTGTGGAACGCCCTCACCAGGGAAGCCGCCGCCGTAGGGCGTTCGGTGCACAAATGTTTCACCGAGTCCGGGCCCGAGCGCGACACGGCGGTCCAGTCCCTCAAGGCTGCGGGTGCCGCTCTGCTGGCCTGGGCCCTCGCCGGCTGGTGGTGGAACGCGCCGATGGCGCTCCTGGCACCGTGGACCGCGCTGTTCCTGGTGCAGAGCACCGTCTACCGCTCGCTGCTGACCGCCCTGCAGCAGGTCGTGGTGGTCGTCACGGGCACCCTGCTCGCCACCGCCGCCCTCGCACTGACGCATGACACGATGGCCGCGATGGCGCTGGCCCTGCCTCTGACCGTGCTGCTCGGCAACTACGCGCGGCTCGGCACGCAGGGCTTCTACGCCCCGACGGCCGCGCTCTTCGTCCTCACCTACGGTTCCTACAGCGGCTTCGACATACTGCACCGGCTGCTGGAGACCCTGCTCGGAGCGGCCATCGGAATCGCCGTGAACGCGAGTGTCCTGCCTCCGGTCCACTCCGGCCGCGTCCACCATCTGCGCGCCCGGCTGCCGCAGGACTGCGCCCGCTTGCTGCACGAGGTCGCCGACGGCATCGAGACGTCGTACGACAAGGAGCGGGCCCGCGGCTGGTACGACAGCGCGGTGCGGCTGGCCGACGTGGTGACGGAGTTGCGGACCGCGCGCCGGTGGTCGGACGAGAGCCGCCGCTTCAACCCGGGGCGCAGACTGCGCCGTTCGGCCGCCGCACCGCCGCCCACCGAGTGGGACTTCACCTGGGACCGGATCACCGAGCACATCAGGGCGCTCACGCGTTCGCTGTCCGAGGCGGTCTCGCTCCCGGAGTCGGCACCCGGCGTACCGGGCATCCTGTCGCCGCTCCTGCGGGCGGCCGGTGACGTCCTCGACTGCCGGAACGGTACGGCCGACGAGCGCCACCGGGCCCGCCAGGCACTCCGGGCGGCCGTCGCGGCCCACGGCCGGCTGGCCTCGGTCCTCGCGGACGGCCGTCAGGCGGCCACGCCCGCGCTCGGCGGTCTGACGGCGGACACCGAGCGGCTGCTGGACGACCTGACCACGGTGGTCGACTCATGGGACGACGAGACCTCACGGACCGACACCTCACGGGCCGACACGTCACGCGCCGACACGTCACGCGCCGAAAGCTCACGGGCCGACAGCCCACGGGCCGACCGGCGGGCCGGCCGCCGCCGCTGAGGGCGCGGGGGGGGGGGGGCTCGGGGTGCCTGGGTTCCACTGGTTCCGTCGGGAACCGGCCACCCGCCGCCTCGGCGGGTGGTGCGGCCAGGGCGCACCGGTCCAGCATGAGTCCGTTCAGGGACGGTTACAGGGGCCGGGGCCTGCATTTACACTGGCGTCCCGCAGCACACCTGTTTGACCAGCCAGGACCTGTCCGGTCGATCCGGCGAAGCGAGGAGCGACCCGTTGTTCTACTACGTTCTCAAGTACGTGATCCTGGGACCGCTGTTGCGGCTGGTGTTCCGGCCCCGGATCGAGGGCCTGGAGCACGTACCGGCGACGGGAGCGGCCATCGTCGCGGGCAATCACCTGTCGTTCTCGGACCACTTCCTGCTGCCCGCGATCCTCAAGCGGCGCATCACGTTCCTCGCCAAGGCCGAGTACTTCACGGGTCCCGGCATCAAGGGCCGGCTGACGGCGTTCTTCTTCCGCAGCGCCGGGCAGATCCCGGTGGACCGCTCCGGCAAGGAGGCGGGCAAGGCGGCGATCCGTGAAGGGCTCGGCGTCCTGAGCAAGGGCGAACTGCTCGGCATCTACCCGGAGGGGACCCGCTCGCACGACGGCCGCCTCTACAAGGGCAAGGTGGGTGTCGCGGTGATGGCGCTCAGGGCCGAGGCCCCCGTCGTCCCGTGCGCGATGATCGGCACCTTCGAGGCCCAGCCCCCCGGCCGGAAGATCCCCAAGATCCACCCGGTGGCGATCCGCTTCGGGGAACCCCTCGACTTCTCCCGCTACGCGGGCATGGAGAACGAGAAGGCGATCCTGCGCGCCATCACCGACGAGATCATGTACGCGATCCTCACCCTCTCCGAGCAGGAGTACGTGGACCGGTACGCGGCCGATGTGAAGGCGGCGGAGGCCGCCGAGAAGGCGAAGTCCCGCAAGTTCCCGCGCCTGCCGCAGCGTTGACGCTCCGCGCACACCACCCGTGACACCGTGCCGCCCGCGCCGCCATTCTCCCGCTGGCCGATCCGGCACTCTGCCGCCAGCTGATCGCCTGGGTGTCGGTGGGACGTCGTTGAGGATCAGGACGTGAGAAGGGGGCGGCCGTTGAACGGCCGCCCCCTTCATTCTGCCGCTGTCGGCTGCCGTTGCCGGCTGCCGTTACCGGGCCGCTACGGCTTGGGTGTGGCGTGCGGGGTGCACGTCACGTCGGCCGCGTCGACCTTGCCGGTGAGCAGGTAGGTGTCCACCCGCTCGTTGACGCACGGGTTGGCCAGCCCCGTCACGCCGTGCGAGCCCGCGTCCTTCTCGGTGATCAGACGGGAGCCCTTGAACCGCTTGTGCAGTTCGACGGCGCCTTCGTACGGAGTAGCGGCGTCACGCGTGGACTGCACGATCAGGACCGGCGGCAGGCCCTTGCCGGTCTTCACGTTCACCGGGGTCTGCTGCTTGGCGGGCCAGGTCGCGCAAGGGAGGTTGAGCCAGGCGTTGGCCCAGGTCATGAACGGGTAGTTCTTGTGCAGCCTGCTGTTGTCGCGGTCCCACTTCTTCCAGCTGGTGGGCCACTTGGCGTCGGTGCACTCGACGGCCGTGTAGACGGCGTTGCCGTTCTCCGAGGCGATGTTGCCCGCGGTGTCGGTGAGGTCCGGCGCGGCGGCGTCGACGAGGGCCTGGGTGTCACCGGCGACGTACTTGCTGAAGACGGTCGCGACCGGCACCCACGACGAGTCGTAGTAGGGCGCGCTCTGGAAGAAGCCGATGAGCTCGGCCGGGCCGACGACACCGCCGATGGGGTTCTTCTTGGCGGTGGCACGCAGCTTCAGCCACTGGTCCTGGACCTCGGCCCGGGTGTCGCCGAGGTGGAAGGCGGCGTCGTTCTTGGCGACCCAGTCCTGCCAGTCCTTCCAGCGCATCTCGAAGGCGACGTCCTGGTCGAGGTTGGCCTCGTACCAGATCTTCTCGCGCGACGGGTTGACGACACTGTCCGCGATCATGCGGCGGACGTGGGTCGGGTACATCGTGCCGTAGACGGCGGCGATGTACGTGCCGTACGAGACACCCAGGAAGTTGAGCTTCTTCTCGCCGAGCGCGGCCCGGATGACGTCCAGGTCACGGACGGTGTTGGGGGTCGTCATCTGCGGCAGCATCTCGCCGCTGCGCTCGGCACAGCCGTCCGCGTACTCGGCGGCGAGCTTGCGCTGGACGCGCTTGTCGGCCTCGGAGTCCGGCACCGGGTCCATCTTGGGCGCCTTCACGAACTCCTGCGGGTCGATGCAGGAGATGGGCGCCGAGTGGCCGACACCGCGCGGGTCGAAGCCCACGAAGTCGTACGCCTTCGAGGTGTTCACCCACAGCGGGTTCTTGTTGGTGACCCGGGTCGGGAAACGCAGTCCGGAGCCGCCGGGGCCGCCCGGGTTGTAGACGAGGGCGCCCTGGCGCTCCGCCTTGGTGCCCGTGTTGCCGATGCGGTCGACCGCCAGCTTGATCTTCTTGCCGTTGGGCTTCGCGTAGTCGAGCGGCACGGTGACCCAGCCGCACTGGATGGGCTTCGCGATCCCCCAGTCCGCCGGACAGTCCTGCCAGTCGATGCCGGCCCCGGCCGCGCGGGCGGCGGCGATCTCGGCGCCGCGTGCCGGGCTGACGTGGCTGCCCTGACCGTGGCGGGATTCCGCGCTGGCCGTCGGAGCCGCGACGGCACCGGCTATGAGTGTCGCGGTGACGAGCGCTCCGGCCGAGCCGAACGCCGTCACCTTTCTCATACCTCTCAAGAGAGTTCTCCCCCTACTGTCGTCGTGGTCAGTACGGGGGATCCTTTCGGCTGTGAGGTACCTGAGAACAGGGGCGATGTGTCTTCTTTGCCAATCCGATAACCGGAACAACTCTGTCCGGTGAGCGGTGATGTTCGTTTCGCGGGTGCTGCAGCCCGTGCTTCAGCCCGTGCCGCGGCCCAGTACGCGCAAGGCCTCGTCGAGGGTGCGGCGCAGCTGGAGCGCGTCTGCGGCGACGGCGGTCACCAGGGCGCCCGGCCCGGCGAGCGGGGTGAGCGCGGCGTACTCGCCCAGCAGCCGCGGCTCGACCGGCCGCGTCACATACTCCGGCCGTACGACGAGGAGCTGGCCGAGCGCGCGATGCCCCCCGAGCACGGCGGGCCCGTCCCACCCGCCGGGCGCGCCGGGCCCGCAGGAGAGCTCCTGGTCGAACAGCGGCCGTCCGCCGAGCAGGACGGTGAGCCGACTGCTGAGCCGCCCGGGTTCCTCACCGACCCGCCCGAGAACCTGCTCCTCGCGCAGAGTCAGCCGCGCCCCGGCCGCAAGCTCGACACGGGTGGCGAGGCGTAGATCGCTCCCCTCGGCGGAGATCAACTGCTCGGGAAGCCAGCACAGTTCACCGCCGTCCTCCACCGTGAGGCGTACGTCGTAACGCGCCTCCCCCTTGGCCTGCCCCGGCAGCGCGATGGTGGCGGCGGCCGACCCGACGTGCAGGCGTGCCCCGCCGGCCACCTCGGCCGTCACGGTGAAGTGGTCACCGCCCAGCGGCCCGCTCATCGCGCCGACCAGCATGACGCGGGCCTCGGAGCCGCCGGCCCGCGTCCGCCGCAGGGCGAGCGGGCCCCCGCTCTCCAGGGTCGGGAGCGCGGTGCCGCCCCGCCCGTCCGGACGGGCACCGATCCGCGCGGTGGCCCGCACCCCGGACGCCCCCGGCACCACCGTCGTCACGGCCGCCCCGGACGCCCCGGACGTCACGCCGCCCACGCGGCGAGTCGCGCCCGCACCCAGGCGGCGACGTCCTTGACCCCGTCCTCGGCGCGCAACGACTGGAAGACGACCGGCAGTTCGGCCCGCTGCGCCTTCGCGTCGGCGGCCATCCGGCCAAGGTCCGAGCCGACGTACGGCGCGAGATCGGTCTTGTTCACCACCAGCAGGTCGGCGGTGGTGACCCCGGGCCCGCCCTTGCGCGGGATGTCGTCCCCGCCCGCGACATCGATCACGAAGATCTGCGCGTCGACGAGCCCCTTGGAGAAGGTCGCCGTGAGGTTGTCGCCCCCCGACTCGACGAGGATCAGCTCCAGCGGCCCGACCTCGTCCTCCAGGTCCTCGACCGCTTCGAGGTTCGCGGAGATGTCGTCACGGATCGCCGTGTGCGGGCAGGCCCCGGTCTCCACGGCGGTGATCCGCTCGGGCGGCAGCACCGCTTCCCGCAACAGGAACTCGGCGTCCTCCCGCGTATAGATGTCATTGGTGACGACGGCCAACGACCACTCGTCGCGCAACGCCCGGCACAGCGCGGCCACGGTGGCGGTCTTCCCGGACCCCACGGGCCCCCCGAGCCCGATCCGCAGAGCCCGCCGACGCCCGTCGGCCCGATGGGCATCGGCACTGACGGCGGCGGGCCCGTCGTGGGTGTGACGGTGATCGAGATGCATGACTACGACTCCAACTGTTGTCTTCCGGCCGGTCGAACACCCGGGCCTCACAGCCCTCCCGGCGATTGCCTTCAGCCCGTCCGCGACGCTTTCAGCCCGTCCGGCGTTTGAGGACGAGCGCGCAGCGCGATTACGGGGGCGAGGGGGCGAAGCCCCCATGCGTGGACGGGAACGGGTAGGGGCGGCGGGGGCGAACCCCCTAGGACGCAAACAACCGCACAGCCCAAGCAGCATGCACCTCCGCCCCGATCTCCAACAGCGGAGCACCCCCCGCCGGCAACACCCCCACCCCACCCCCACCCTCAACCGCCCACCGCGCCCCCTCAACAGCCCGCCGCGCAACAACATCCAGCTCGGGAGCCAACCGCGCCAACATCCCCGTCGCATCGAACGGATCAAGGCTCAGCAACCGCACCACCGCACTCGCCGGCCCACTGACACACTCGTACAAGGAGCAGTACGCCGCATCGTCCGCCCCGAGCCCGGCGGCCCTCGCGACCACCCCGAGCACCACCGGCTGATGTGCACCCTTGGGAAACCGCCCCGCCAGCGCGTCGAGTTCGGCGGACGGCCAGGTCGCCCGCCCGGCCCGCATCAGCTGCCGCCCGAGCTTGCGCGCGGCAACTCTCAGCGCGGACGAAGGCGTACGGGCGTCCGCGGCGCCGTCGAGTTCCACCGGATCGAGCCCGAGCGCGGCAGCGGCGGCGAGTGAGGCGGACACCAGCCCGGCCGTGTGCAACCGCCCCCGGCAGAACTCCTCCAGGTCCGCCGCCCCGGTGATCCGGCCGGCCTTGACCGCCGCCTCGGCCCCGCCGGAGTGGGCATGCCCCCCGGCGGGAAACCGGCCGTCGGCCAGTACGAGCAACGCAGCACGCGACATGACGAACCTCAGAACGCTAAGCCGATATCGGGCCGGAACCAGCACCGGAACCAGGGCCGAAGCGGACCCGGCCCCGTCCTGGTGGCCTGCCCTCAGAACAGGAAATACCGTTGAGCCATGGGCAGTTCGGCCGCGGGCGTGGCCTCCACCAGCTCCCCGTCGATCGTCACGGCGAAGCTGTCGGGATCGACGCGTACCCGCGGTCGCGCGTCGTTCTCCCGCATGTCCGCCTTGGTCACCCCGCGTGTCGACTCGATCGGCACGAACCGCTTCCCGAGCCCGAGCCGCTCCGGCAGCCCGTCCTCGATGGCGATCGGTGCCACGAAGTTGAACGAGTTGGACGCGGGGGCCCGGCCGATCGCGCCGAACATGGGCCGCGGCAGGATCGGCTGCGGGGTGGGGATGGACGCGTTGGCGTCGCCCATCTGCGCGTACGCGATCTGCCCGCCCTTGACCACGAGGTGCGGCTTGACCCCGAAGAACGCGGGCTCCCACAGCACGAGGTCGGCGAGCTTGCCGGTCTCGACGGAACCGATCTCGCGCGCCAGACCCTGAGCGACGGCCGGATTGATCGTGTACTTGGCGACATAGCGACGTACGCGATGGTTGTCCGCCCGCCCGTCCCCGGGCAGCGCTCCCCGGCGCCGCTTCATGACGTGCGCGGTCTGCCAGGTCCGCATGATGACCTCGCCGACGCGCCCCATCGCCTGGGCGTCGGAGGAGATGATCGAGATCGCGCCGAGGTCGTGCAGGATGTCCTCGGCCCCGATGGTGGTGGGCCGGATCCTGGATTCCGCGAACGCCAGGTCCTCCGGCACGGCGGCGTTCAGGTGGTGACAGACCATCAGCATGTCGAGGTGTTCCTCGGCGGTGTTGACGGTGTAGGGCCGGGTCGGGTTGGTCGAACTGGGCAGCACGTGCGCCTCGGAGACCACGGTCATGATGTCCGGCGCGTGCCCGCCTCCCGCACCCTCCGTGTGGTACGCGTGGATCGTGCGCCCCGCGATGGCGGCGAGCGTGTCGGCCACGAACCCGGCCTCGTTGAGGGTGTCCGTGTGGATGGCGATCTGCGCGCCGGTGCGGTCCGCGACGGTGAGCGCGGCGTCGATGACGGCGGGCGTGGAGCCCCAGTCCTCGTGGAGCTTGAGCCCGAGCGCGCCGCCACGCAGCTGCGAGAGCATCGCCTCCTCGGAGACGGTGTTGCCCTTGCCCAGCAGCCCGAAGTTGAGCGGGTACTGCTCCATCGCCTCCAGCATCCGGGCGAGGTGCCAGGGCCCGGGGGTGACGGTGGTGGCCTTGGAGCCCTCGGCGGGGCCGGTGCCGCCGCCGACGAGGGTCGTGATGCCGGAGGCCAGCGCCTCGTCGGCGATCTGCGGGCAGATCAGATGCACGTGCGCGTCGATGGCACCGGCCGTCAGGATGCGTCCGTTGCCCGCGATGATCTCGGTCTCCGGGCCGATGACCAGGTCCGGGTGCACCCCGTCCATGGTGTCGGGGTTGCCCGCCTTGCCGATGCCGGTGATCCGGCCGTCGCGGATGCCCACGTCGGCCTTGATGATCCCCCAGTGGTCGACGATCACCGCACCCGTGACGACCGTGTCAGGGGTGCCCTCGGCACGCGTGGCAGGTGCCTGCCCCATGGACTCCCGGATGACCTTGCCGCCGCCGAACACGGCCTCGTCACCGGCGCGGCCGGGCCCGCCGGAACGGTCCTCCTCGATCTCGATCAGAAGGTCGGTGTCGGCCAGCCGGATCCGGTCGCCGGTGGTGGGGCCGAACAGGTCGGAGTAGGCGGCACGCGAGATCTCAGGCATCGAGGGGTCCTCCGGTCTCGCCGCGCAGGCCCGGCACGATCCGGGCGCCGGCGATCGGGACGAGTTCGACCTCGACGGGGATCCCCGGCTCGAAACGCACGGCGGTGCCGGCGGCCACGTTGAGCCGCTTGCCGTGTGCGGCGGCGCGGTCGAAGTCGAGACCGGGGTTCGCCTCGGCGAAGTGGTAGTGGGAGCCGACCTGGACGGGCCGGTCGGCTGCGTTGAGGACGGTGAGCCGGGTGACGGCGAGGCCTTCGTTGAAGGCGACCGGCCCGTCGGCGAACAGGATCTCTCCGGGAATCATGGCTGCCGCTCCCCCGTCAGACGATCGGGTCGTGGACGGTGACGAGCTTGGTGCCGTCGGGGAAGGTCGCCTCGACCTGTACGTCGTGGATCATCTCGGGGATGCCTTCCATGACGTCCTCGCGGGCGAGGACCCGGCGTCCGGAGGCCATGAGTTCGGCCACCGTCCGGCCGTCCCTGGCACCTTCGAGGATGTGCGAGGTGATCAGTGCGACGGACTCGGGGTGGTTCAGCTTCAACCCCCGGGCCCGGCGCTTCTCGGCCACGTCGGCGGCCACATGGATGAGCAGCCTCTCCTGCTCGTGCGGCGTCAGTTGCACGGCTTCCCACCTCACAGTCCTCGCTCCGGACCGTGCGGGGTCCGGATGCCGCAGCCACCATGCCGGATCCGACCGCAGTACGTACCTGCCGTGACTGCGGCACACGGCCGGAACGCGCGCCTCGACGCACCCTCCGCCCCGAAAACCCCTGGTGACGTGGTGGTGCAGGCTAGTTCCGCCGAGTTTCAGACACGTTAACCGCCGCGCGGGGACCACATTTCCGCACCACGGGAACGGCCCGACCCTCCGAGCGACGCGGGAAACGCCGCAATCTTTTCGGGGCGCGGGGAACGGCGCAGTCCTGCAGGGGCGCGGGGAACGGCGCAGGGTCCTCAAGGGGCGCGGGGAACGGCGCAATCTTTGAGGGGCGCGGGGAACGGCGCGGACGGCCACAAGCAACCCGCACAGGACTACCCCGGCGCCCGCATACTCATCAACGCCCGCAGCCCATCCTGCAACACCTCCGCCGGCGCGGTACCGAAGAGCGCCTGCTGAGCGGCAAACCCCTGCGCCGCAGCGATCAAGGTCCGCGCGACATGCTCCGCCGGGATGTCCGCCCGCATCACCCCGGCCTCCTGATACCCCTCGACGACCTTCACCCAGGCGTCGCGCACCGAACCGAACCCCTCCCGCAGCAGCGCCGACAGCTCACCGTCACGAAGCGTCTCCGTCCAGACCTGGACCATCAGCCTGGGGAAGGAGGCCTCCCCCTCCCAGGTCAGACCGTGCTTCCCCGTACCCCCCATCCCGAGCACCTGGGTCATGACCGACCCCACCAGTACGTCGGGCATCGGCGGCGGGGTGTGCCGGGCGGCGTCCTCGAAGGCCTCCCGGATGCCCCCGAGGACCTCGGTGACGATCGCCGCGATCAGCTCGTCCTTCCCGCTGAAGTAGCGGTAGACGGCCCCCGCCGAGAGGTTCACCTCCTTCAGCACGTCCTGCATCGACGTGGCATGGAACCCGTTGCGGGCGAAGCAGCGGGCCGCGCCGTCGAGGATCTGGCGGCGACGGGCGTCGAGGTGTTCCTGGGATACGCGAGCCATGCACGAAAACTAAAACGAACATTCCTTCTTGACAAGCCCGGACACCGGCGAGACAGTGGCCCCATCGCTAAAACGAACGATCCTTCTTTTTACGCACCCTCCGAATCGATCAAGGAAAGAAGCATGTCCGCCACGTCCGCCACCCCCGAGTCCACGTCCACGTCCACACCCGCGCCGTCGATGTCGGCCGCGTCGGCACACCACCCCTCACGACAGCCGTCGCAGCGCCGCCACATCGCAGCCGTCGTCCTGCTGGTCCCGGTCCTGGCGGCCCTCGCGCTGTGGGCCTTCGCCTGGCCCGCGGCCCGTACGGCTCCCCACGATCTGCCGCTCGGCGTGGCGGGCCCGGCGACCGCGACCGCCCAGGTGCAGAAACAACTCGCAGCCCACGAGGGTGCCTTCGAGTTCCACCACTACGCGGACGAGGCCGCCGCCCGGGACGCCATCGAGGACCGGACCGTATACGGCGCGGTCGTCGTCACCGGGCAGGGCCCCAAGCTGCTCACCGCCTCGGCGGCGAGCCCGCTCGTGGCGCAGTCGCTCCAGCAGGCCGTGGCGCAACGGGCCGACGGCGCCCCGATGGAGACCGTCGACGTCGTACCGGCGTCCGCGGACGACCCGCGCGGCTCGGTCCTGACGTCGAGCGTGCTGCCCATGACGCTGGCCGGAATCGCCGCGGGAGCGGTGGTGACCCTGCTGGGTCTGCGCGGCCGGCGCGCGGTCGCCGCGCTGATCGGCGCGGCGGCGGTGGTCGGTACGGTGGCCGCGCTCATCGCGGGCAGCTGGCTCGGGGCGCTCACCGGGAACTGGTGGGCCGGGGCGGGCGCGCTGGCGCTCTCGACGCTGGCCGTGAGCGCCGCCGTCGCGGGACTCGCGGCGCTGCTCGGCACGCCGGGGATAGGGCTCGGCGCGTTCGTCGTGATGATGCTCGGCAATCCGTTCTCCGGTGCGAGCTCGGCGCCCGAGATGCTGCCCGCGCCGGTCGGCGTGATCGGCCAGTGGCTGCCGCCGGGGGCCGGGGCCTCGCTGCTGCGCTCGGTCTCCTTCTTCGAGGGGGCGGCCGCGGCCGGGCCCGCGCTGACGTTGGCGTGGTGGGCCGCGCTGGGGTTGGGGGCGGTGTTGCTGGGCAGCGCGCTGCAGCGACGCAAGGCATCCGGCCGGGGGCCGGCCCACACGCCGTGACCGCCCGCACCACAGACCGACCGTGCACCCCCGCAGTAGCGGACGGGGGTGCACGGTCCGTTCGGCTTGCTCACACTTCGACACCGTCTGCAGGCCCGGTGGGGGCCGGTCGCGCAGTTCCCCGCGCCCCTAGGTGAGTGACGGCTCTGCAGCCCGCCGACCCCCGCCCCCTCGTACTTCAACACCGGGTGCAGGCCCGGTGGGGGCTGATCGCGCCGTTCCCCGCGCCCCTGGGTGAGTGACGGCTCAGGGACCGCGTCAGTTGGCCCCGGGTGGGTGGACAGCACACAGCACGTGGCTGGACGGCTCGTCGACCAGGGGCCCGGGGTGCTGGACATCCGCCGTCACCCCACCTACCCAGGGGCGCGGGGAACTGCGCGGCCCACCCCCGCCGGGCCCGCGCCCGACGACGAAGCCCACCCACCCCCAGGGGTGCGGGGAACGGCGCGCCCGGCGACAGACCTACGACGCCCCCGGCCCCCGATGCTCCGCCGCGATCCCGAACCGCTGCCGTTCGCCGGAGGCGGAGGCGGAGGCGGAGGCGGAGGCGGAAGCCGACGACACCCCGCGGACCCCGGACACCGAGCTGATCACCTGCTCGTCCCCCACCGCGTCGAGCTTCTCAAGTCGCTCCAGGTCAGCCGCGGAGACCAGCGCGACAAGGGGCTTTCCGTGCCGCGTCACGACGACGCGTTCCGCGCCGTACACCACGCGGTTGATCAGGTCGGCGAGTTCAGCCCTGGCTTGCGTCACCGGAATCTCGTAGGCCATGCTCCCTAGCTTACGGGGCATCCGTGGAGTCCATCAGTTCCACTGGGCGCAAGGAAAGACCAGGTCAGACGCCTCTCGGCTGCCGCCTCTCCTACAGTCCGTGAGAAATGCGTGAGAGGCGACAGCCGTCTGTCAGCCCTGCTCCCCCGCATTGGCCGGGCATCGCGTCTTGCCGTCGACGACTGCGTCGTACCCGTACCGGTACCGGTGAGGATGAGCTCACTGCCACACTCGCGGCGCCGCCATCTCCGCCGGTCATCCATCTCAACCTCGCGAGCGTCCACATCCACCTCGTGACCGAGTGACGCAAACCACCCAATCCGGCCTCCGCGATCCGCGCGTTCCACTCTCTCGTCACCGAAGAGGACATCACCCTCGTGGAGTGGCCCATGGTCACCTTCAACGAGACGGTCCGCAGCGGATTCAGGGCTCACTACCTGGAGAAGGATGGCGTCCGCCTCCTCATCGTCAGCGTGATCCGCTCCCCGAGAACGGCCGGCCCGGTGATCCCGGTCATCCCTTGTCGACGGGACAGGACGGACGATACGCCGGGTTTTTCTGAGCACCTTGCTGACCTGCGCCCCCGCGGGCCAAATCGGGCTGTGACCTGCTAGTTCGGGTTGCAGAGACGTTTACAGGCAGCCACTTGAGGCCCCGGACAGGCATCGACCACCGACAGGTCTCCGGCCCAGGTCTCGGCTCAGGTCTTCAGCCGATCGGCATCGTCCTGGAGCATGTCGCGACGTTCCTGTTCGCGCTTTGAGTAGGCAGCCGCCCGGATCGCCTCGTCGCTCTCCAGGCCCGACCCCAGAGCTCCGCCCACTGTGGCGACCGAGGCTACGAACCAGGACAACGTCCAATAGTCCGCCGCGTCCAGCGGAGTTCGTGTCATGGAAGCGAATACCTGGTCGTTCAGGATGAACAGTGCCCAGACCAGGCTGATGACCATCAGACCCGCGTAGCACACGACCACACCGATACCCACGGTCAGGACTGTGGAAAAGTTGTAGAGCCTCATCCTCTGCCTCGCCTCCGGTGAGCTCTCCGCCGATCGATGCCACAACTGCGCGTCCACGATCAGCCAACCGATCATGAGCGAGACGGATCCGACCGTGGCGATCACGAGACGCGGCGCGCTCAGGGCCTCAGCCAAACTCCAGACGGTGGAGTTCACGGTCGCAACCGCTCCCGTGGCCAGTGCGGCCGCCAGGGCTTTGGACAGACCTGGCACCAAGCGCCACGGCCGGTTGGCGCGGACCATACCGACGAGCACCCTGAGATATCCGCGCGGCCCGCTGAGGACGTACCGAAGATCGCTGGTCTCCTCCTCACCGACCGCGCCCGGGTGGACAGGCGCGAGACGACTGACGAAGCGGCCCTGGAGCGGCTGCCCCTGGGGGGGCTCCTCAGCCCCGTCGGACGGCGGATCTGCCAAGCCGAGCACGGCTTCTTCCACGGCCCGCTGAGCCCTCGTCCGCAGCCGCAGGCCCCCGAGTGTAGGAAGAGACAAGAGGGCGACGCGGTTTTCATGGCTCAGGTCCACAACGAGTTTGTGCCCGTGTGAGTGCAGCGGAAGGTCGGTAAGGGCCACGACGATGTCCCAGTTCTCCGCTTCTGCGCGGTCCGTGATCCGGCGCATCAAGGTGGGCGGGTCTTCCGTCCCCGCGGTGAAGGGCTCACTGACTACCTCGATGTCGAACCGTCGCCCCCGCCCCGATTTGTCGGCGAGCCGTGTCGGAAGCAGGCGGGCCACCCGCCGCGCGATGTCCGTGGGCGTGTCCGGATCCGCCAGGAGAGCCACGACCGTCACGTCCTGGGGCGGTACTCGCATGACTGGACCTTTCTCGTCGGCTGCCCCCCGCGTAGGCGGATGCTCACAAGATGCCCCCGTAAGAACGCTCTCACCGCGTGACACGCTGTCCCCACCAGCAGGCGGCACGGCCGGATCTCTTCGTGCCCGCACGCCGCACCACCGGCCCCGGCGATGTGTTGGGCACTCGTCGGAGAGGACGACCGTAATGGTAGGTCTGGCCGGGGACGGTGAGGGGGCATCAGCGCCAGGACACGGACCTGCCCGGCACCGGTCGAGACCCTTCCGGGCTTGCGGTGCGGGTCGGGTTGCCCGTGCTTTCCCTGTGTTCGTGCACGAGGCGGATCGCCATGGCACCCTCACCGGCCGCCGAGGCCACCCGTTTGACCGAGCCGCTCCTGACGTCACCAACGGCGAAGACCCCGGGAAGGGTGGTCTCCAGCAGCAACGGAATCCGGCCGAGCGGGTCCCACCGGGACACGTCCGCCGCCGCCTGGGCGTCGGCGCCGGTGATGACGAAGCCCTTGTCGTCCAGGGCCAGCACGCCCCTGAGCCAATCCGTGCGCGGCCGGGCCCCGATGAACACGAACAGCGCCGCGGCCGGCAGTTCGCGTCGCTGACCGCTGGCGTTGTCCTCCACGGTCAGCGACTCCAGGTTCTCCTGTCCGCCGACTGCCCGGACCTCGCTGTGGAGCAGCACCTCGATCTTCGGGTGCCGTTCGACCTGGTCCACCAGGTAGCGCGACATATCCGCGCTGAGGTCACTGCCACGGACGAGGAGGTGGACCCTGGACGCGTGGTCGGCGAGGAACAGCGCCGCCTGCCCGGCGGAGTTCCCCCCGCCGACCACGGCAACGGGCTCCGCCCGGCAGAGACCGGCCTCGTGGACGGTCGCCGCGTAGTAGACGCTGATGCCCTCCAGGCGGTCGATGCCGGGCACTTCGAGCCTGCGGTACCCCACGCCCGAGGCGAGGACCACGGCGCTCGCCCGTACGCGGGACCCGTCCGTGAAGGCCACCACGTACTCGCCGTCCTGTGGGGTGAGCCCGTCGACCTGGGCCGGCACCATGAGGCGAGCCCCGAACTTGTGGGCCTGGAGCACGGCGCGTTCGACGAGCTCGCCCCCGGAGATGCCCGATGGAAAGCCGAGGTAGTTCTCGATGCGGGACGAGGTACCGGCCTGGCCTCCGGTGGCCACCGCGTCGACCGCGACCGTGGCGAGGCCGTCGGAGGCGCCGTACACGGCGGCAGCCAGTCCGGCAGGTCCCGCACCGACCACCATCACGTCGCACCGCCCGGCCTGCGGCGAGGGGGCGGGCAGCCCGATGAGCCGAGCGAGGTCCGCGTTGCCCGGATTGCGCAGCACCCGCTCGCCCTTCCAGATGACCACAGGGGTCTCCTCGGGAGAGATGGAGAACCGGCACAGCAGCGCCTCAGCCTCCTTGTCCTTCTCCAGATCCAACCAGCGGTGGGGCAGCCGGTTGCGGGCGGCGAACTCACGCAGCCGCAGCGTGTCCGGTGAATAGCACGAGCCCAGGATGCGGAAACCGGCGCCGCTGCCGATGAGCACGTACCGGCGGCCCAGGTAGGCGCGGAGGATCAGGTCGCCCAGGACGGGGTCGCGGCCCACCAAGGCGCGTTGGCGCTCCACCGGTACGGCCAGGATCACACCCGCCTCGCGGACCACGGCGGTGTCGAACGCCACCTCGCCCTCCAGCAGTCCGAGTTCCCCCAGGAACCTGCCGGGTCCGTGCACCGCCACCGTGTGCTCCTCGGGCCCGCCGTGGTCCTGGACGATCTCGACGGTTCCGCCGAGGATCGCGAGGAACTCCCGGGACGGCTCTCCCTCGCGGTACAACACCTCGCCACTGACGGTTTCGCGGCGCTCACCGTGCACAGTCAGCACTTCGAGCTGCTCCTGGGTCAGGCGCGGGAACGCCCCGTCCCGGTCCGGTGTCTCGCGGACCGGCCCCTTGTAGTGCTCGGCCGTGCTCATCAGACCAGGGCCTCGTGGACGTAGCACCAGCGCCACTCTTCGCCCGGCTGGAAAGACCGTACGACGGGGTGGCCGGCGCTGTCCGCGTGTCGCCTCGCGTGCTTCAGGGGCGAGGAGTCGCAGCAGCCGACGTGCCCGCAGGTGAGACAGAGCCGCAGGTGCACCCATGGGGAACCCTCGCGGAGGCACTCCTCGCAGCCTTGCGGGGTACGCGGTGTCACAGGGCGCACCATCGCCAGGTGGGGGTCGGGAATCGTGGCCATGAGGTTTCTCCTTCCGTGAACGTGGTGTTCACCCCTGCGCGGTGGTTCGCCGGTCGGCCATCGCCTGCTCGACCCACGAGCGCAGGGCCTGCGCGGGTGCCGCGCCGGCCTGCCTGGCGAGCGTCTCGCCCCGCTCCAGAACGAGCAGGGTCGGTACGGCCTGTACCTCGAACCGCCGGCTGAGCCGTGGATTGTTGTCGACGTCGACCTTGACGAGCTTGATCCGTCCGGCGAGGTCGCGGGCTACCTTTTCCAGGGCCGGACTGACCATGCGGCAGGGGCCGCACCATGTGGCCCAGAGGTCGACGACGACGGGAACAGTGGCCTGCTCGGCAACCTCGGCGAAGTCGTCGTCGCCCGCGTCGACCATCCAGGGCAGAAATTGCTTGCAGTGGCCGCATCGGGGGCGTCCCTCGGCGGCCACGGGAATCCGGTTGCCTCGCCCGCAGTGGGTGCAGGTGACCGTCGTCGTCCGGGTGGTGTTCACGCCGCTCTCGCCTCCCCGGGCCCCTCCTGTTGGTCGTAGGTGACCACGAGTTCTCCGTGCTCGGCGTCGACGCGTACCGTCGCGCCGTCCTGGACATCGCCGCGCAGCAGGGCGCGCCCGACCAGTGTCTCGACCTCGTGCGAGATGTAACGCCGAAGCGGCCGGGCCCCGTACACCGGGTCGTATCCCTGGTGGGCGATCAGCTCGCGGGCGGCGTCGGTGAGTTCCACGGCGATGCGGCGTTCCACGAGTCGCTGCCGCAGTTCGTCGAACTGCAGCTCCACGATCCGCTCGATCTGCCGCTCACCGAGCGGCTTGAACAGCACGATGTCGTCGACGCGGTTGAGGAACTCCGGGCGGAAGTGCCCGCGCAACTCGCCCATCACCAGTGCTCGGGCGTCCGGCTTGATCTCACCCTCGCTGGTGGCTCCGTCGAGGAGGTGCTCGGAGCCGATGTTGGACGTCATGATGATCACGGCGTTGCGGAAGTCGACCGTGCGGCCCTGCGCATCGGTGATGCGGCCGTCGTCGAGGATCTGCAGCAGGGTGTTGAAGACGTCCGTGTGTGCCTTCTCGATCTCGTCGAACAGCACCACCGAGTACGGCTTGCGGCGTACGGCCTCGGTGAGCTGGCCGCCTTCCTCGTAGCCGACGTAACCGGGGGGTGCGCCCATGAGGCGGCTGACGGTGTGCCGCTCCTGGTACTCGCTCATGTCGAGGCGGACCATGCTCTCCTCTGAGTCGAACAGGGCCCGGGCGAGGGTCTTGGCCAGTTCGGTCTTCCCGACGCCGGTGGGGCCGAGGAAGATGAACGAGCCGATGGGGCGGCGCGGGTCGCGGATGCCGGAGCGGGCGCGGATGATGGCGTCGGCGACGAGCTTGACGGCCTCGTCCTGGCCGATGACACGCTCGCGCAGGATCTCGTCAAGGCGCAGCAGTTTCTCGCGTTCGCCCTCCTGGAGACGGGCGACGGGCACGCCGGTCCAGGCGGCGACGATCTCAGCGATCTCTTCCTCGGTGACGACCTCGCGCAGCAGCCGGTTCTGCCCTTGTTTGGCGGCCAGTTGTTCCTCCTCCGCGGCGAGTCGGCGCTCCAGGTCCTGGACGCGGCCGTAGCGGAGTTCGGCGGCGCGGTTGAGGTCGTAGGCACGTTCGGCCTCCTCTGCCTCGTGGCGGACCTGTTCCAGTTCCTGGCGCAGCTCCTGCACGCGGCGGATCGCCTGCCGTTCAGCCTCCCACTGCGCATGTCGGGCGTCGGCCTCGCCCCGCAGGTCGGCCAGCTCCCTGCGCAGCTCCTCCAGGCGGGTTCCGCTGGCGGGGTCGGTCTCCTTGGACAGGGCCGCCTCCTCGATCTCCAGGCGGGTCACCCGGCGGGTGATCTCGTCGAGTTCGGCGGGCATCGAGTCGATCTCGGTACGCAACCGGGCACACGCCTCGTCGACGAGGTCGATGGCCTTGTCGGGCAGGAACCGGTCGGTGATGTAGCGGTGGCTGAGGGTGGCCGCGGAGACCAGCGCGGTGTCCTGGATCTTCACGCCGTGGAAGACCTCCAGGCGTTCGCGCAGTCCGCGCAGGATGGAAATGGTGTCCTCGACACTCGGCTCGTCGACCAGGACCTGCTGGAATCGGCGTTCGAGGGCGGCGTCCTTCTCGATGTGCTTGCGGTACTCGTCGAGGGTGGTGGCGCCGATCATGTGCAGCTCGCCGCGCGCGAGCATCGGCTTGAGCATGTTGCCCGCGTCCATGGCCCCTTCGGCGGCGCCCGCCCCGACGACGGTGTGGAGTTCGTCGACGAAGAGCAGGATGCTTCCCTGGGCGGCCTTGACCTCGCTGAGCACGGCCTTGAGGCGTTCCTCGAACTCACCGCGGTACTTGGCGCCGGCGACCAGCGAGCCCATGTCGAGGGCGAACACGATCTTGTCGCGGAGCCCTTCCGGCACGTCACCGCGGACAATGCGCTGGGCGAAACCTTCGACGATGGCGGTCTTGCCGACCCCTGGGTCGCCGATGAGGACGGGGTTGTTCTTGGACTTGCGGCTGAGGATCTGGGTCACACGGCGGATCTCGGCGTCCCGGCCGATGACCGGGTCGAGCCTGCCGTCCCTGGCCTCGGCGACGAGGTCACGGCCGTACTTCTCCAGGGCCTCGTAGGCCACCTCCGGGTTGGCGGAAGTGACGCGCTGGTTGCCGCGGACCTGGGTGAGCGCACCGAGGAACGAGTCCCTGGTGATGCCCGCCCGGTTGAGCACCCGCCCGGCGGCTGCCGAAGATCCCTCTTCGGCCAGGGCGAGCAGGAGGTGCTCCACGGACACGTACTCGTCCTTGAGGCGTTTGGCCTCCCGTTCGGCGGCATCGAGAAGGCGACTGAGGCGTTGAGTGACGAAAACCTGGCCGGGGGCCGCGCCGGGGCCGGTGACCTTCGGGCGGCGGGAGAGTTCGTCCTGCACCGCCGCGCGCAGTTCCTTCGGCTCGGCGCCCGCCTGCTGGAGCAGCCGCGGGATCAGACCGTCCTCCTGATCGAGAAGTGCGAGCAGCAGGTGTTCCCCGTCGACCTCGGTCTGCCCCATGCGGACGGCCGCGGTCTGGGCCTCCTGGAGGGCTTCCTGGGACTTCTGGGTGAGACGGTTCATGTCCATGGGGGTGTTTCACTCCTCGTGACGCGGCCTCGCAGGGCGGCTTCGAGCAGGCTGATGCGATCCAGCAGGTCGAGCACCAGGCCGATGGATGCGTAGTTGAGGCAGAGACCGGAGCGCAGCCGTTGAATACGGGCGAGGACCGCTGGGGCCGTCGGGCCGAACGACAGACGCCCCGCTCCGTCCCGCTCGGCATCGACCAGCCCCAGGGCGACGAACCGGCTGACCAGATCGGGATGGAGGCCCGAACGCCGGGCCACAGCGTGCAGGGAGAGCCTGGGCACGGGCACGGGCACGAGCGCGTAGCGGACAGCCGCCGAGGCGGGGACGCCGGTGCTCCTTGGTACCGGACGGGCGCCGACGTCGGCGCGGCCGGCGCCTGCAGCTTTCGCGGGTCGGTCGTTCATCGCGTCTCCCTGGGGTCGAAGGAAGAGGTGGCGGCGAGCTCCTCGAACAGTTCGCGCTCCCGGTCGCCGAGGGAGGGCGGCACCATGACGCGGAGTTCGGCGTACAGGTCGCCGTGCGCGCCGCGCGGGTTCGGCATGCCCTCGCCGCGCAGCCGCAGCCGCCGCCCGCTGGAGGAGCCCGCGGGCACGGTGACCTTGGCCGTGCCACCGCCGGGGGTGGGCACCGGCACGCTCGCGCCAAGGGCCGCCTCCCAGGGGGCGACGGGGACCTGGACGTGCACATCGCGGCCGTCGAGCCGGAAGCGGGGGTCGGGCTGGATACGCACCCGCAGGTACAGGTCGCCTCCCGGTGCCTCACCGCTGCCCCGCCCGCCCTCGCCGGCCAGTCTGATGCGCTGCCCGTCGGTGACTCCCCGCGGAACGTCGACCTCGTAACGCCGCTGTCCGGTGGGGCCGGCGAGAGTGACGGTGCGACGGCCGCCCCGGTACGCCTCCTCGACGGTGAGCGGCAGCTCGGCCTCCTGGTCGGCTCCCGGTACACCGCCGGGGGCGGCGCCTGCTCCGAAGATCGAGCCGAGCAGATCCTCGATGTCGACACCTTCCGCTGCGAAGTCGTCGCCGAAGCCGGTGGCGTAACGGACCCGGGAACCGCCGGCTCCCGCGGTTCTCGGAGCGCGGAATCCGCCGCCCGCCCCGGCCGCGACCCGTTCGTCGAAGTCCTCGGGGACCTTACGGAAGTCCTCGCCGAAGCGGTCGTAACGGGTCCGGGTCCCGGGATCCGACAGCACGCTGTACGCCTCGTTGAGGTCCTTGAAGCGTTCCTCCGCCCCCGGATCCTTGTTGACATCGGGGTGATATCTGCGGGCGAGCTTGCGATACGCCTGCTGGATCTCGTCCTGGCTCGCGGTCCGCGTCACGCCCAGTACCTCGTAGAAGTCCTGTGCCATGGCCGGTCACTCCCGTTTCGCGACAGTCACGGCGGCGGGCCTGAGCTGCCGGTCGCCGTCCCCGTAACCGGGACGCAGCACTTCGAGGACCGTGCCCGGCGGGGCATCGTGGTCCTGGACGACGCCGACCACCTCGTGCCGGGCCGGGTCGAAGGCGACGCCGGTCTCCGCGTGTCGCGGGTAGCCGAGCAGTTCGAGGACGTTCACCGCCT
Source organism: Streptomyces sp. NPDC017991 (assembly GCF_044328075.1). Taxonomy (NCBI): domain Bacteria; kingdom Bacillati; phylum Actinomycetota; class Actinomycetes; order Kitasatosporales; family Streptomycetaceae; genus Streptomyces; species Streptomyces sp. NPDC017991. The sequence goes on from NZ_JBIRGP010000008.1 coordinate 288,460, forward strand.
GGTCGCGGACCGCCCGGACGCCCTCCGTGATCGCACCCGCATCGGCGCCGGCGTGGGCCAGGGCGAGGTCGAGGTTGTCCAGGACGGGCAGGAAGACGGCCGCCGTGCGCGAACGCTCGGCCGCGCGCTCCCGCGCCAGTTCCCTGGCGTGGCGCTTTCGCAGGTTGTCGAGATCTGCGAGTGCGCGCCGCCAGCGGTCCTGCAGTTCCTGGAGCTCGGCCGTGTACTCGTCCTCGGAAGGTGCGGGGCCGCCGGTCGCGCCGGGGCCGGGTTCCTCGTCTGTGGTGGGCCCCCGGCCCGTCGGCGGGCTTGGTGGCGGAAACCCTCGGGAGGAAGGGGGCACGGAGCCCTCCGAAGGAGGATCGGACTGCCCGGACACGGCCGGGTCGGGTTCTCCCGGGTGGATCGGCATGGCGATTCCTCAGTCCTTGTCGAACTCGGCGTCGATGACGTCGTCGTCACCGCCGCCTGGGCCGCCGCCGGTCGCGCCGCCTTCACCGGTGTCCTGGCCCGGGCCATCCGTGGCGGTGGCAGCCTGGTGGGAGGCCAGCGAGGCGAGCACCTGCTGGAGTTCGGAGGCCAGAGGCCGCACGCGCTCCACGCCCGCCTCTTCCTTGACGGCCGCCCGGGCGTCCGACACGAGCATCTCCGCGCGTGCCTTCTCGTGGCCCGGCGCCGCTTCGCCCAGTTCGGCGAGGCGCTTCTCGACCTGGTACGCGACGGCGTCGAGCTCGTTGCGGGCGTCGACAGCCTCGCGCAGTGCCTGGTCCTGGCCCTGGTTGCGCTCGGCCTCCTGGACCATGCGTTCGACCTCACCGCGATCCAGGTTGGAGCTCTCGCTGATGGTGATGCCCTGCTCCTTGCCGGTGTCCCGGTCGCGGGCCCTGACGTCGAGGATGCCGTTGGCATCGATGTCGAAGGTGACCTCGATCTGTGGTTCGCCCCGCGGCGCCTGCCGGATGTCGGTGAGCTGGAACCGGCCGAGCATCCGGTTGTCGGCGGCCCGTTCGCGCTCGCCCTGGAGGACCACCACGTCGACGGCCGGCTGGTTGTCCTCGGCGGTGGAGAAGGTCTCGGAGCGACGCACGGGGATGGTGGTGTTCCGCTCGATGATCTTCGTCATCACGCCGCCCCGTGTTTCCACGCCCAGCGACAGGGGTGTGACGTCGAGCAGCAGCACGTCCTTGACCTCGCCCTTGAGCACCCCGGCCTGGATCGCGGCGCCCAGGGCCACGACCTCATCGGGGTTGACGCTCATGTTCGGCTCCTTGCCGCCGGTCAGCCGACGGACAAGGCCCTGGACAGCGGGGATGCGGGTGGAGCCGCCGACCAGGATGACCTCGTCGATGTCGTTCTCGCCGACCTTGGCGTCACCCATGGCCTGCTGGACCGGTTCCAGGCACCGCTCCACCAGGTCGCCGGTGATCTGCTCGAACGTGGACCGCATGACCGAGTCGGTGAGGTGCTTGGGGCCCGAGGCGTCGGCGGTGATGAACGGCAGGCTGACCTGCGTCTGCGTCACCGAACTGAGCTCGGTCTTGGCTTTCTCCGCCGCCTCGAACAGGCGCTGCAGCGCCTGCGGGTCCTTGCGCAGGTCGATGCCGTTCTCCTTCTGGAAGCCGTCCGCGAAGTGGTCCACCAGACGCCGGTCGAAATCGTCCCCGCCCAGATGGCTGTCGCCCGCGGTGGAACGCACCTCCACCACGCCGTCCCCGACGTCGAGGATGCTCACATCGAAGGTGCCGCCGCCCAGGTCGAAGACGAGCACTGTCTCGTGCTCCTTCTTGTCCATGCCGTACGCGAGGGCGGCCGCCGTCGGTTCGTTGATGATCCGCAGCACCTCCAGCCCCGCGATCCGTCCGGCGTCCTTGGTGGCGGTGCGCTGAGCGTCGTTGAAGTAGGCGGGCACCGTGATGACCGCCTCCGTGACGCGTTCGCCGAGCTGTTTGGAGGCGTCGTCGGCGAGTTTGCGCAGTACCTGTGCGCTGATCTCCTCAGGCGCGTACAGCTTGTCGCGCACCTCGAAGCGGGCCGCCCCGCCATCGCCCTCGACGACGTCGTACGCCACCGCGCGGGCCTCGTCCGAGATCTCGTCGAAGTGCCTGCCGATGAACCGCTTGGCCGAGTAGATGGTGCCCTTGGGATTGAGGATCGCCTGGCGCCGGGCCAGCTGGCCCACCAGCCGCTCCCCGGTGTCGGTGAAGGCCACCACGGACGGTGTCGTGCGGTTGCCCTCGCTGTTGGGCACAACCGACGGCTCGCCGCCCTCCCACACAGCTATCACCGAGTTGGTGGTGCCCAGGTCTATTCCCACTGCCTTGGCCATGAGGTACTCCTCCCGGTGTGGCGGCGCTGTGCCGACTCTCCGGATCACGATCGTTCGGACACGGTCGGGTTCGCCGTGCTCTGCGGCGTGTGTGTCAGCCGTGCGGTAGCGCCGACAACCACATTCACCGCGCTCACCGAAGGCCAGGGCTCCTCGTGGGTGAGGGGTTCGGCAGAGTGTCGCCCGTCCTTCGTGTCGGTGCGCACGGCGGCTCTCGAAGTTCCAGAGTGACGAGCCGGGCAGCGTTACGCCTGGGCCCGGAAGGTCAGAAATGCGTGGATCCCATTGCCCTAGGAGGATGAGGGGGGAAAGTGAAATATTTCGGACGAAATGGCCTGTGGGTGGATGCGCGAGACACTGCCGGCCTCCGAACGGCTCGGAACGGAGTGCTCCCATGGTTGACCGCCGGGCCCACCACCTCCGCTGCACCGCTCGTGGCAGCGGCCTCCCCGTGGGCGGCGCCTACCGGCCCCCCGCGGCGGCGGCACGCAGAAGTCCCCGCCCGCTTGCCCGGGCGCCGGCCGAGCACGCCCTCCACGAACTGGCGGTGCTGTCCCGCGCCCAGCTCGACACCTCTGACGAAGACGAGATCCTGCGCCTTGCCATGGATCACGTGGCCGCCGCCGGACCGTACAGGGCCGAGGCCGCCTACCTCGAAGTGGACGGCGAGCTGCTCCCCAGCCCGACGGCCGGGCCGGTTCTTCCCGCGGGCATGGGGGGCAGAGTACGGCGGCTTGCCGGGCGAGACGGCCCGGTGAGCGTGCCCGGCAGGCCCTGGGGGCGGGCCCTGGGATTGCGTGGGACCGAGAGACTCCACGGCTACCTTGTGGTCACGTCCCGTTCCCGACCCACTGCCACGGAGCGCTCCCGGCTCGCCACACTCGCCCGGCACACCGCTACAGCTCTGTCCACCGCCTTCGCGCGCCGGCGTGAACGCGAGACAGCGCTGGAGCTGCACCGGTTGAGGGGGGAACGCGGAGCCCTCCAGCACCAGCTGATCTCCGTCGTGGCCGAGCTGGGCCACCAACGGGCCCTTCACGCACTCATGGCAGAGGTCGCCGCCTCGGGCGGTGGCGAGGAATCCGTCACCCGCGCGCTGCACGACCTCACCGGCCTCCCCGCACTGGTCGAGGACCGTTTCGGCCGGCTGAGGGCCTGGAGCGGCCCTGGCCGCCCCGACCCCTATCCGGAACCGGATCCCGTGCAATGGGACGAAATGCTGCACACCGTTGCCCGGCAGGCCGGTGCGGTGCGGATGAAGGACCGATTGGTCACCCTGGCCCGCCCGCACGGCGAGATCCTGGGCGTGCTGACCCTGGTCGATGCCCGAGGCGAGGCCGACGATCACACCCTGCTCGCTCTGGAACACGCCACCACGCCGCTCGCTCTGGAACTGGCGCACCTGCGCAACCTTGCCGAAGTGGAACTGAGGCTCCACCGCGAGCTGGTCGACGACCTCCTGGCCGGGACCGACGAGGCGAGTGCCTACGCCCGGTCCGAGGCAGTCGGACACGACCTCCACCGCAGCCACTACGTCGTCGTGGTGCAGTGGTCGAACCGGGCAGCGGACGAACCCTTCGCGCAGAGCGTGGGCAGGGCGGCCTCTACCGTGGGGATGCGCTCGCTGCTGACCCGGCGCTCCGGCCAGGTGGTCATGATCACTGACCACAGGCCGCATGCCCACGCACTGTACGAAGCACTGGCCCAGGAGACCGGGACACTCTCCGGGTCGATCGGGGTGAGCAGCGCCTGCGACTCTCCGAACGGCATCCCCCACCGCTACGAAGAGGCGCAGCGCGCCCTGGGGGTGCGCCGCGACGCCCGCGAGCGCCATGGCACGACGTTCTTCGATGAACTCGGCCTCTACCGCATCCTGGGGCCCGGCAACGATCGTCAGCAACTGGAGATGTTCGTCGACGAGTGGCTCGGGCCGCTTGCCGACTACGATGCCCGCCATCACACAGCCATGGTGGAAACCCTGTCGCGGTACTTCGACTGCGGGGGCAACTACGACGAGACCGCGAAGTTCCTGCGCATTCATCGCAGCACGTTGCGCTATCGGCTCAAGCGAATCCGCGAAATCAGTGGAAAAGATCTTGCGGACACCGACGACCGGCTCACTCTGCAGGTGGCGGCCCGGTTGTGGAGGATCGCGCCGGGTGCACCCGGCTGATGCCCCGCTTGAACTGCTGAGCGGCCTCGTGACGGCAACCGTTGCGATGCCGTCCCAAAAGGGGGTGCCGGGTCCGGTCCTGGAAGGCGGAATCCGGATCCGAACCATCTTCCGTACCGCTACCGGGGCGCCACCACCAACGTCACGACCTCTTACGACCGCGTCTTGTGCAGGGTGGCTGAGGGCGTCACGCCATACCGTTGGCGGTAGGCGGAGGCGAACCTGCCGCGGTGGGTGAAGCCCCAGCGGTAGGCGACATCGGTGACGGTCGTCTGCCCCGGTTCCTTGGCGCGCAACTCCTCATGGGCACGGACCAGGCGCGTCCGGCGCAGGTAGTCCATGGGCGGCATACCCACGTACTGGCGGAATCCCTGCTGCAGTTGCCGGATGCCCACCCCGGAGATCCCGGCCAGGGCAGTCAGGGTGAACGGATTCTCCGGGTGGGCTTCCATGGCGTCGATGGCACGCTTGACCGGGGCCGGGCGGCAGGGTGGGACCGGCCGTGCCAGTTGCTCGCGGTAGGGATGATCAGCGGCCAGCAGCAGTCCGATCACCACAGCCTCGTGCAACCGGTCGACCAGCAGCTCCTGATGGATGAGCCCTTGAGACGTCTGCGCGTCTTCCGCCGCCATCCGGGCCAGCTTGGCCCAGCTGCGCCCGGAGCCGTGGGAAATGTCCATGGCGGGCTTCAGCCGAAGGGGCAAACGGATCGGGGCGTCGAGCAGACGCTCCAACTGGAGCTCCAGTTCGGTCCGTTCGACCTTGACCGCGAGAAGCCGGCAATCACCGCTCCACCGGTCCAGCACCGTGTTGAGGCCGGGCTCGAAGACAGCGGCTTCGTCCACGGTGGCCAGACGCGGATCGAGGCGTCCCTGGTGCCACGCCACGGCCCCGGACAGCGGCAGGTCGACGTGGTAGGCGCCCAACTCGCCGAAGCGCATGCACAGATCCGCACCGAACTGCAGGGTGCCGAGCGTCACACTGCGTAGCCTGCTGACGGCGAAGTGCCCGGTGAGAACGGTTGACGGCTGGAGCAGATCGACGACGTTGGGATAGAAGTTCTGCCGGATGATCTGCCGGGCTTCGTCCAGGTCGTCGGTGCGGAGCCGCACCGGCCGGGCCAATTGGGCGCGGAGACCCGCAATTTCAGGCATGTTCCTCTCGCTCCTGGTGCGGACCGGCGACTCGTCCGTCTCATGCCCGGCGGCCGGGAGGCGGCGCTTCTCTCCCTCAACACTTACGCGCAATGCGGAGACTCCGTGGGTGACGTTGGCGGGGATGACGGGTGACAGGTGGCGGTCCGGAGCAGCTGACCGGGGGGCCGCGTGGACGGCCCGGGCAGCCCCCGCAGCGGCGGTGCCGTTGGGTGGCCGCGTCCGCCCGGCTGCCCGCGGGGCGGAACCCGTCAGCGGCCCCGGAGCGGGTCGCCAGGTCCTCCCCCGGTAGCAGTCCGAGGAGCTGCCGGTACCGACGCGGCGGCCAGGGCAGAACCGGTCCGGCCGAGCGATCCCACCGGGCATCAGGTGCAGAAGCATTCAACATCCATAGAAGTCTGCCGCCCCATTCACCGAACCCTTGACCGCTCACATGTCGCGACGGTCACCAACTGCGTTTGAAGGATCACGGCATGTGTTAACCGGACCATGTCCTCAGCCAGCTGCACCTAGCTTTTCACCTGGGCAACTGCCCTTCCACAGTATTGGCCGACCGGATCCCCGCTCGGCGAGCCCGTGGGCGGCATCCGGGCGCCCGGACCCTGCACCCGGATGCCGCGCGGGAACGAACGGCGTCCTCCGCGGCGTCGAACGCCACCAACGCACCCAGCAACAGAAGACGGTGCCCATGAACGCAACCACACCCGCCGGACCCGCAGAACAAGGACGCGGACTCCAGCCGCCCGCCTTCGCGCTGATCGCCCGGGCCGACCGCGGCTACGCCTGCTTCCTCACCACCACCGTCCCGGCCGCCCCAAGCGCCCCGCGCGGCGGCGACAGGGACGACGCGGCCAGGCAACGATGAGCGGAGCTCACACCGTGCTCTACGACCCCCACGGCCTCCTCGACGCCGAACTCCCGCTGGACCGCGCCTCGCACGAAGCGCTCGTCACCGCCGTCCTCGCGTGGCAGAACCCGACCCTCACGCCCGGCGACTTCGAGCAGATCGCCCTCCAACTGACCGGGCACGCCCGCGCGATCGCCGCCGACGTCCAGCGTCACGCCGCCGCCCTGCCGAAGAACGACGGCCGCGGCGCCCTCGCCGAAGTCATCCTCCGCGAAGCCTCCGGCCGCCTTTCCCAGCCGATACAGGGCACCGCACACTGCGCCCAGAACCGCGCCCGGCTCGTACGGGCCCTCTACGAACGGCTCGATCGCCTCACGGAAGCCGTCCCGGCCACTCACCCCTGAGGGGCGTTTCCCCCAACGTTTCATCGCGAGATGTGGCTTCGGTGAGCTATCGGAGTCCGCCTGATGAGCAGGGGGCGGCGCTTGGGCCGTTGTTGCCGGTTGTGGGGCTCACGATCCCCGGGCAGACCGACCAGATCCGCAACCGCCAGCCGCGCGGCGGTGTGGGAGGCCGCCCGCCCGCCTTCGTCCGCCAGGCCACCCGATACGGCAAGCTCGGCCCGACCCGCACGGACGAGATTTTCGGCAGGGACAGGGCCGCTTGAGCACGTCGTTCACGAAGCGCGGTCGTTACAGAAACCTGCTTCACGATCAGCGTAAACACGGTCAGAGCTGCTGTGATCTGTGGATCTTCAGGATCGCTCCCATCATGACGTCATGCACCTCCTGTACAATCTGTACATTTTTCACAGGAACTCTCCCGGAGGAGGCGTGTGTCGTGACCCGCTCAACAGCCCGACCGTCCATTCGATCGTCCGCCCGACAGTCCGCCCGCTTCGCCCTGCCCGAGTTCACCGAGCGCACCAGCTCGGGGACGCGGACCCTGGACCCGTACTCCAAGCTCCTCGAAGAGCGGATCGTGTTTCTCGGGACGCCGATCGACGACACGTCCGCGAACGACGTGATGGCGCAGTTCATGCACCTGGAGTACCAGGCACCCGACCGGGACATCTCGCTCTACATCAACTCCCCCGGCGGCTCCTTCAGCGCGATGGCGGCCGTCTACGACACGATGCGGTTCGTCAGCTGCGAGGTGGAGACCGTCTGCCTGGGGCAGGCCGCGTCGGCCGCCGCGGTGCTGCTGGCCGCGGGCACACCGGGCAAGCGGTACGCGCTGCCGGGCGCCCGCGTTCTGATCCAGCAGCCGTTCCTGTCCGAGCCGGTCCGGGGACAGGCGTCCGACCTGGCCGTCCAGGCGGACGAAATGCTGCGCACCCGCACCCGGATGGAGGAGATGCTCGCCCGGCACACGGGGCGGAGCCGGGAGCGGATCGGCGCGGACATCGAGCGCGACATGATCCTCGACGCTCGCCAGGCGCTGGAATACGGGCTGGTCGACCGGATCGTCCCCAGCCGCAAAGCCGCCCTCGGCGCGCCCGGCACGTCCGGCGGCTCCGACGCACCCGGCGTGGGGTGATCCGCCGATGCTCCCGCCCGAGTTGCCCCCGCTGCCGGCCCTGACCCGGGCCGAGGCCGAGCTGATCGACCGCTATCTGGAGGTGATCGACCTGCTCGGCCGGATCAACCCGGCCCACTCCGACGACACCTACCGCGGACTGCGTGCGGCCCAGGCGCTGGTGGGCAGGGCCATCGCGCTGCGCGACGCGCTGACCCTGATGCACCAGCGGGGTGAACACGAGCTGCACGCGGCGACCCTGGCGCGGGCCCTGCGCGTCCTCGACGGTGAGCGAAGGGCGGGCCGGGTCGCCCTGCCGCCCGGCTCCGACACCTGACGTACGCCCCTCGTTCCGGCCTCACGCAGGCACTTGACGAGGCGTCCGCAGCAGAGTTGAAACGGACCAGAAGGCGTACCCCCGGTTGGCGTAGCCGAAGCTGCCCCCACAAGCCCGTGGGAGTTGCGCAACGCGCGTACGTCCGGGGCGGAATTAGTCATTCCGGTGCTGGTGCGGGGGTCCTTGAGGCCCTCGACACCCACCCGTGGAACGGGGTGTCCACCCGAACGGGTGAGTGGTGAGTAAGCCCACAAATCGCCGATTCCACTCGGCTTTTGGGACATCAGTGCGTCAAGATCCCTGCGACGACAAGCCCCCGCCAGAAGCGGCGGGGCGGTCCGGGCGGACGCCGAGTCCTGCCGCTGCCCGGATGACCGGTCGACAGAAGTGCATCGGCAGGAGTGGAGGACCCAGGCACGACGGGCCGCCGGAGAGATCCGAGTGGCCCTTGGGGTGAAGCCGCAGCTGCGGCCGGGCAACTTCGCCAGCCCGAATCCGACAGGTCATCCTTCACAGGCGGCTGACGAAGGGTTGCGCATGACTGCGCTCAATCGTGTCCCGTCGCTGTTCAGCAGGGCCGGTACCGCATCGGTTCTCACCATCGCCGCCGTAGGTGGCGGCATAGTGGCCCCGGGCTTCGCGTCCGACGCGGAAGCGGCCACTCCCGCGACGAAGGCACTCAAGGTGGCGGCCTCCAAGAAGGGCTCCCCGTACAAGTACGGGGCCGTGGGACCCAAGCGCTTCGACTGCTCCGGCCTCACGCTCTACTCGTTCAAGAAGGCGGGTAAGAAGCTGCCCCGCACGGCCGCGGCTCAGTACAACAAGACGAACCACGTCTCCTCCTCGAACCGCAAGCAGGGGGACCTGGTCTTCTTCCACTCGGGCCGGAACGTCTACCACGTGGGCATCTACGCCGGGAAGGGACGGATCTGGCACTCCCCGAAGACCGGGGACGTGGTGAAGCTCCAGAAGATCTGGACCAAGAGCGTCTGGTACGGCCGGGTCAGGTGATCCGCCCACGGGGTGGTCGCGGTGATCACCGCGACCACCCCGTGAGGGACCCGGGCACGACGCCCGTACGCGACCCGGGCACGTCCCGGGCACGAGCCGGGCGCGACGCGTGATTTCGGCGGCTGAATGGTTACTCGTTCACTCATGGCCGATCTGCACCACCACGAGGAGCGCAACGAGACCCGTCTTGAGCGCGCCGACCGGAACTTCCTCGAACTCCTCCAGGAGCTTCGGGTCACCCAGACGGGCGTCCAGATCCTCTTCGCCTTCCTGCTGACCCTCGCCTTCACCCCGCGATTCCCGTCCCTCGACACCGTGCAGCGCACCACGTACGTCGTCACCCTGCTGCTCTCGGTCCTGGCCGCCGCGCTCTTCACGGCCCCCGCCGCCGTGCACCGCCGGCTGTTCCGGCAGGGCGCCAAGCCCCTGGTGGTCAATGCCTCGTCCCGGCTCGCGCAGGTCGGTCTGGCCGTGCTCGCGCTCGCTCTCACCGGTTCCGTGCTGCTCGTCGTGGACGTGGCGGTGGACCGGACCGAGGGGATCGCGGCCGGGGCGACCACGCTGCTCCTCTGCGTCGGTCTGTGGGAGGTCCTGCCGTACCTCCTGAAGCGGGCCGCCGACAAGGCCTCGGACGACTAGGGCCGACCGGCGGGTGTTCCGAGAGTCCCGCGCAGCGCCCCCGAAGGCGGTCAGTCGGCCCGGGCCGGTTCCGCGGGTGCCGTCCAGGGCAGCGTGATCGACACGGTCTTTCCGCCCTCTCTGGTGGGCCGGACCGTGAGCTTGCCCCCGGATTCCGCGGTCAGCCAGCGGATGATCACCATGCCCCGGCCGTTGTCCTGCTGGACGGCCGCGGGCAGCCGTTTCGGAAAGCGCGGGTGGCTGTCGGTCACACCGATGCGCAGTTGTTCGTCACGGTCGAGTTCGATGTCCACCGTGAACGTGGGTGACAGTCCGAAGGTGTGCTGTACCGCGTTCGTGGTGAGTTCGGAGACGATGAGCCGAACCGTGTCGGCGGTCTCCGAGTCGGACGGCAGTCCCCATTCGGCCAGGACGTCGGTGACATACGTACGGGCGGCGGAGACCGAGGCGGGATCGCTCGGCAGAGTGACGGATGCTTCCTGGTGGTCTGCCATGCGACGTCGTCCCTTTCCCACGGGACCGGGGTCCGACCGAAGCGGATGACTTCGAGACGGTCCCGGACTGGTGCTTGCGCCAGAGTGCCACTACCTCGGCGTTCGTGGTGCCGATCCACCAAGATATGCATATATCTGTCGCTCGAAGCGGTGAACTCTGCGACCGTCGACCGTATTTGGGCGGGCAGCTGGTTTGTCCTCTACCGTCGGCGTGACGCCGGGCGCCATAGCGCTTGCGCGACGGTCGGAAGGAGACGGCCATGCAGTACGGCCCCGCGGTGCGCCGGCGTAAGCTCGGCGCCGAACTGCGTGCCCTGCGCGCCCGCGCGGGCCTCACGAGCGGCGAGGCGGCACGCCTCGTGGGCTGGCACCAGTCGAAGGTGAGCCGGATCGAGACCGGCCGCAGCGGGGTCAAGCCCGCGGACGTACGGCGCCTCCTGGACGCGTACGACGTCCGGGACCCGGAACTGCACGAGTTGCTGGTCGTGCTGGCGGGCGCGGACGACGACGGCCGACACCACTGGTGGCACGCCTATCGGGGCCTCCTGCCGTCGACGTACAGCGATTTCATCAGTCTGGAGTCGCAGGCCGGTGCCATGCGCACGCTGGAGAACTCCGTCGTGCCGGGCCTCCTGCAGACACCGGAGTACGCCCGCGAGGTGACGCGGGCCGCGGTGGACGGGGCGCACGACGGCAAGGCGGACGCGCTCGTGGAGGTACTGGTGAAGGTGCGGCTCGCGCGCCAGGACGTACTGCGTTCGAACACACCGCTCGTCCTGAGTGCCGTTCTGGACGAGGCGGTACTGCGACGGACCGTCGGCGGACCAGAGGTGATGGCAGGGCAGTTGGAGCGGCTGCGGGAGGCCGCGCAACTCCCTCACGTGCGGATTCAGGTGCTGCCCTTCGGAGTTGGCGCTCACATCGGTGTCACAGGTCCCTTTGTTATTTTTTCGTTTACGAACAGATCTGATCTGGATGTGGTTGTTCTCGACCACTTGACGAGTAGCCTTTATCTCGAACAGAGAGAAGACCTCCAGTCGTACGAGGAGGCCTTCAACTCCCTCCAGGGCCAGGCTCTTTCGCCCGAGGACACGTTGGATTTCATCGCCGGTGTAGCTGACGGCGCATAAGGAGGCACCATGCCCGCCACGCCTCGGTACGTACCTTCCAGCACCCAGCCCGGCGCTCATCCGCACGGTGTGCGGTGGCGGCGCAGCAGCCGCAGCACGGGAATGAACAACTGCGTCGAGACGGCCCGGCCGGACTTCGGCCCGTGGGCCGGACTGCTCGCGGTGCGCGACTCCAAGAACACGCCGGGGCCCGTCCTCCTCTTCGCCCCCACGGCCTGGGAAGACTTTATCCGCGCGCTTCGATGATCACGCCGACGGCCCGGTCGAGCTGCCCGTCGGTGAGATCCGCGCGGGCCGTGAGCCGCAGCCGTGAGATGCCGTCCGGCACCGACGGGGGACGGAAGCAGCCGACGGCCAGACCCGCCGCACGGCACTCCGCGGCCCAGCGCAGCGCCTGCTCCGGGGAGGGCGCGCGCACGGAGACGACCGCGGCGTCGGGCCGTACCGCTTCGAGGCCCTCGGCCGTCAGGCGCTCGTACAGCGCGACGGCCACCGCACGCGCGCGTGCGGCCCTTTCCGGTTCCCCGCGCAGCAGACGCAGGGCCGCCAGGGCCGCGCCCGCCGCCGCAGGAGCCAGACCCGTGTCGAAGATGAAGGTGCGGGCCGCGTTCACCAGGTGATCGATGACGTGGGCCGGCCCGAGGACGGCACCGCCCTGGCTGCCGAGCGACTTCGACAGGGTGACGGTGGTGACGACGTCGGGCGCGCCCGCGAGCCCCGCCTCCCACGCGGCGCCCCGCCCGCCGTCGCCGATGACGCCGAGACCGTGCGCGTCGTCCAGCACCAGCGCCGCGCCCGACCTGCCGGACTCAACGGATGCGCGTGACTCACCGGGCACGTCGGACACACCGGGCTCGTCGGACACACCTGCTTCCCGGCAGGCCGCGGCCAGTGCCGTCAGCGGGGCCGCGTCGCCGTCCACCGAGAAGACCGTGTCGGAGACGACGATCGCGGGCCCGGTGCGCGTGTCCAGCGCCTTGCGGACGGCGTCGGGATCGGCGTGGGCGACAACCTGCGTGGTGCCGCGCGCGAGCCGGCAGCCGTCGATCAGCGAGGCGTGGTTGCCCGCGTCGGAGACGATGAGCGAGCCGTGCGGCGCCAGCGATGTGACGGCGGCGAGGTTGGCCGCGTAACCGGAGGAGAAGACAAGGGCGGACTCGAAGCCGCAGAACTCGGCCAGTTCGCGTTCGAGTTCCGCGTGCAGTTCCGTGGAGCCGCTGACCAGCCGGGAGCCGGTGGCACCGCCGCCCCAGGTCCGGGCGGCCCGGGCGGCGCCCGCCGTGACCTCGGGGTGCCGGGCCAGGCCCAGATAGTCGTTTCCGGCGAGGTCGAGGAGCGCGGAGTCGGCTGGGCGCGGCCGCAGGGTACGGACGAGTCCGGCCCGGGAGCGCGCCCGCGCCTGCTCGTCGATCCACTCGAACGGCGATCGGGCCATGTGTCCTCCGGCCATGGGATGGGGGTGGGTGTGGGTGTCCCATGGGGCCCCGACACACGACTTTCCGCCCGGCCGTCCCCACTGCCTTGTGCAGACAACGCACAGCTGCCTTTTGTAGGCAACGCACAGACCCTAGCCGGACCACCAGCCGCCCATGGTGTGGCAATGCCCACACGTCGACCGCTCTCTGTTGTCTGGTTCCTCCTTGGCCCGGCGCGGTCGGATAGGCCAGGATCGGATCTCATGGACCTGCTGAACACGCTGCTGGACAAGGGGCTTCGGCGCGAGCTGCCGACCCGCGACGAGGCACTGGCCGTGCTGGCCACCTCCGACGACGAACTCCTCGATGTGGTTGCCGCGGCCGGCAGGGTACGCCGCCAGTGGTTCGGCCGACGGGTGAAACTCAACTACCTCGTCAACCTCAAATCGGGTCTGTGCCCCGAGGACTGCTCCTACTGCTCGCAGCGGCTCGGTTCGAAGGCCGAGATCCTCAAGTACACCTGGCTGAAGCCCGACCAGGCCTCCCAGGCCGCGGCGGCCGGGCTGGCGGGTGGCGCCAAGCGGGTGTGTCTGGTGGCGAGCGGACGCGGTCCCACCGACCGTGACGTCGACCGGGTCTCGGACACCATCAAGGCGATCAAGGACCAGAACGAGGGCGTCGAGGTGTGCGCGTGCCTCGGGCTCCTCTCCGACGGCCAGGCCGAACGGCTGCGCGACGCCGGGGCGGACGCCTACAACCACAACCTCAACACGTCCGAGGGGACGTACGGGGACATCACCACCACGCACACGTACGCCGACCGGGTGGACACGGTCCAGAAGGCGCACGCGGCGGGTCTGTCCGCCTGTTCCGGTCTGATCGCGGGTATGGGCGAGAGCGACGAGGACCTCGTCGACGTCGTCTACGCGCTGCGGGCGCTCGACCCGGACTCGGTCCCGGTCAACTTCCTGATCCCCTTCGAGGGCACCCCGCTCGCCAAGGAGTGGAACCTCACCCCGCAGCGGTGTCTGCGCATCCTCGCGATGGTCCGGTTCGTCTGCCCGGACGTCGAGGTGCGCATCGCGGGCGGCCGTGAGGTCCATCTCCGTACGATGCAGCCCCTCGCCCTGCATCTCGCCAACTCGATCTTCCTCGGCGACTACCTCACCAGTGAGGGCCAGGCGGGCAAGGCGGACCTGGACATGATCGCGGACGCCGGTTTCGAGGTGGAGGGCACGGGCGAGGTGACGCTCCCGGAGCACCGGGCCGCCGCGCACGCCGGATGCGGCTCGCACGCGGACACCGACGCCGGCGCCGGCTGCGGCTCGCACGGGGGCGGCGGTTGCGGCCCCTGCGGCTCGGGCGACACCGAGCGGGGCCCGAAGGAACGGGCCGCGGAACCGGTCTCCGAGGCGCGTACGGACCTGGTCTCGGTACGCCGTCGAGGCGCCGGGACGGATCTCGCGCCCAATGCCTGATCTGCCCCCGCCCGGTCCCACCCTGACCGCCGGCCCCAGCGCGTCCGCCGGCCCCACCGCGTCCGCCGATCAGGTCCGTGAGCTGCTCGATCTCGACCGGCGGCACGTCTGGCATCCGTACGGGCCGATGCCGGGCCGGCGGGAACCGCTCGTGGTGGAGTCGGCGAGCGGGGTGCGGCTGCGGCTGGCCGGTGGAGGCGACGAACTGATCGACGGCATGTCGTCCTGGTGGTCCGCGATCCACGGCTACAACCACCCGGCCCTCAACGAGGCGGCGCGCGACCAGCTCGGACGGATGAGCCATGTGATGTTCGGCGGGCTCACCCACGAGCCGGCCGTCCGGCTGGCGAAGCGCCTTGTCGACATGTCACCCGAAGGGCTTGAGCATGTCTTCCTGGCCGACTCCGGCTCGGTGTCCGTCGAGGTCGCCGTCAAGATGTGCCTCCAGCACTGGCGTTCGCTCGGCCGTCCGGGCAAGCAGCGCCTGCTGACCTGGCGCGGCGGCTATCACGGCGACACCTGGCAGCCGATGTCGGTGTGCGACCCCGAGGGCGGGATGCACGAGCTGTGGCAGGGCGTGCTCCAGCGCCAGGTCTTCGCCGACGCGCCACCGGTCGCGTACGAGGAGGCGTACGCCGACCACCTGCGCGCGCTGATCGAGCGGCACGCGGACGAGCTGGCGGCGGTGATCGTGGAGCCGGTGGTGCAGGGCGCGGGCGGGATGCGGTTCCACTCCCCCGCGTATCTGCGGGTGCTGCGCGAGGCGTGCGACGCCCACGACGTGCTGCTCGTGTTCGACGAGATCGCGACGGGCTTCGGGCGTACCGGGGCGTTGTTCGCGGCGGAGCACGCAGGGGTCACGCCGGACGTGATGTGCGTCGGCAAGGCGCTGACCGGCGGTTATCTGACGATGGCGGCGACGCTGTGCACCTCGCGGGTCGCGGAGGGCATCTCGCGGGGCGAGGTGCCGGTCCTCGCCCACGGCCCGACCTTCATGGGCAACCCCCTCGCCGCGGCCGTGGCCTGTGCCTCGATCGACCTCCTCCTCGGCCAGGACTGGCAGAGCGAGGTCGAACGGATCGGGACAGGGCTGCGGGACGGCCTGGCGCCGGCGGCGGAACTGCCCGGTGTCCGGGACGTACGCGTGCTCGGTGCCATCGGGGTCGTGCAGCTGGACCACGAGATCGACATGGCGGCGGCGACCCGGGCGGCGGTGCGCGAGGGCGTGTGGCTGCGCCCGTTCCGGGACCTCGTCTACACGATGCCGCCGTACGTCACCGGTGACGCCGATCTGGCGCGGATCACGGCGGCCGTGTGCGCGGCGGCGCGGGAGGGTTGAGATGACGGTACTGGTGATCACGGGGACGGGCACGGAGGTCGGGAAGACCGTCGCCACGGCCGCGGTGGCCGCGGCGGCCGTCGCCGCCGGGCGGTCGGTGGCCGTGCTCAAACCCGCGCAGACGGGTGTGCTGCCGGGTGAGCCCGGGGACGCCGAGGAGGTGGCGCGGCTCGCGGGGGCGGTCACGGCCGTCGAACTGGCCCGCTATCCCGACCCGTTGGCGCCCGGCACGGCTGCCCGGCGGGCCGGTCTCGCGCCGGTGCGGCCCGAGCGGGTCGCCGAGGCGGCGGGCAAGCTGGCTGCCGGGCACGACCTCGTGCTGGTGGAGGGCGCGGGCGGGCTGCTCGTACGGTTCGACGGCGAGGGCGGGACGCTCGCGGACGCGGCGCGGCTGTTGGGGGCGCCTGTGGTGGTGGTCGCCTCTGCCGGACTCGGCACGCTCAACACGACGGAGCTGACGGGGCGGGAACTGCGGTCCCGAGGGCTCGACCTGCTCGGTGTCGTCATCGGCAGCTGGCCGGACGAGCCGGATCTCGCGTCGCGCTGCAATCTTGTGGATCTTCCCGTGGTGGCGGGGGCGCCGCTGCTGGGCGCCTTGCCGGCGGGTGTCGGTCGGGGACCGGCTGCGGCGTTCCGCGGCGCGGCGAGGGGTTGGCTGGCGCCGCGTCTGGGCGGGACGTGGGATGCGGGCGTGTTCGCGGCTGAGCACGTGGGTGGCGTCTGAAGGGGCTTGGCCCGGTGGTGAGGTGCGGGTCGTGGGTGGCTGGTCGCGCAGTTCCCCGCGCCCCTCAAGAGGGGCTGCGCCCCATGAGGGGCGCGGGGAACTGCGCGAGCGGCCACATACGACCCGCAGACGACGATTGACCGCCGGACGGCCTCGGCACCCTCACTCCTCCGGCGCCAGCAGTCTCACCAGCTCGATCCGGGATCGTATGCCGAGGCGGTTGAACACCCCGCGCAGGTGATGGTCGATGGTGCGCGGACTGAGTAGCAACCGGGCCGCGATCTCCCGGTTCGTGTCCCCCTCCGCAGCCATCCGCGCCACCGTGAGCTGCTGCGCGGTCAGCAGACCGGCCGTGCCGGGCGCACCGGCCGAGGACCGGACAGGCGCACCCAGCGCCCGCAGCTCCGCCCGCGCCTCGGCCGCGCAGTGCGGCGCCCCGAAGTACTCGAAGGCCTCCAGCGCGCTGTGCAACCGGTCCCGCGCCTCCGTCCGCCGCCGCAGCCGCCGCAACGCACCCCCGAACAACAGCTCCGTACGCGCCCGTTCGAAGTCACGGGTGCCGCCCGCGTGGAGGTCCAGAGCCGTCCGATAGTGGTCGGTGGCCTCGTCCCCGGTCGCCAGCAGGGCCCGGCAGCGGGCGCTCAGCGCGAGGTCGTCCGCGCTGCGCACCACACGGGCCCAGCGGTCGTAGTCGGCGTGGGCCCTGTGCGCGACCCGGGTGTCACCGGTGCGGACGGCGGCTTCCACGTAGTGCGGGGTGGCGAGATGGCGTACGGCCCGGTGCCCGTGCCCGGGGCCGAATCCGGCGAGCGCGCGCAGCCGGGACGCGGCTGCCGCGTAACGGCCCGTGCTGAGGTCGAGGAAGGCGAGCGCCCACAGGGCCAGCGCGGCGGGCAGCCCGAGGCCGTGCTCCAGGGCATGCGCGCGGGCCACCTCGGCGCGTGCCCGGCAGAGTTCCTCGTCCCCGGTGACGGCCGCGAACATGGCGAGGGCCGCCTGCAGGTGGCAGGCTCCGTTGTCCTGCCCGGTGGCGTACGCCTGTCGCAGGGCCTCCAGCGTGGCCGCTCCGGCGGATCGCGGGCGTCCCGTCCAGAACTCGGCGTACGCCCGGAACTCCATGGCCTGCGGAACGGTCGCGGGCTCGCCCAGGACACGGGCCGAGGCGGCGGCCCGGACGGCCGCGGACGCGGCGCGGGTGTGGTCGCCGAGCAGCAGCGCGGCGATGGAGGAGTGGATCAGCGTGGTGGGGTCGCCGCCGGGCCCACAGCGTCCGGCAGCCGCTCGCAGCAGGTCGCGGGCGTCCTCGTAACGGCCCTCGAACGCCGCGGTCAGTCCACCGAGCGTGCCGGGTCCCGCGATCCCGAGCCGGGCGGCGACGGCGGCGGCCTCCCGGCAGCGGCGCAGGTCACCGGTGTAGATGGCGGCTTCGGTGGCACGTGCCACCAGGTGCGCGGCGGTGTCGAGGTCACGTTCCCCGCCGCGCGCCACGCTGCGCTCGACCGCCGCGAGCAGCACGTCGAACGCCTCCGTGGCGTTCTCCGCGCGTAGAGCGAGCACTCCGCTCATGCCGTCGACGTCCCCGTGGACGGCCAGGCGGCGGGCCCGGTCTCCGTCACCGGAGCGCCAGGCGTCGGCGGCGGCCCGGGCCAGCAGGCGCGGGCGTTCGCGTGGGTCCGGGGTCAGGGCGGCAGCCCGTTCGAGGAGCCCGCAGGCCAGGGCGTGTTCACCGGCGGCGCGCGCCTCGTGGGCCGAGGCGCGCAGTTCCGCCGCGAGGCGCCGGCTGGGGCCGAGCGCCGCGGCGGCCCGGTGCCAGGACCGTCGGGGCGCCTCGCCCTCGCCGCGCAGGACCCGGGCGAGAAGGCGGTGCGTCTCGCGCCGGTCGACGCCGGACGCCGTCTCATAGGCGGCGATACGGGTCCAGGGGTCCCGGAACACGACGCCCTCGGACGTCGTACGGGCGAGCCCGGCCGCCTCGGCGTCGTCGAGGAGACCGGTGTCCAACCGGGCCGCGGCGACCGCCCGTTGGTAGGCGCGTGTGGCGAACGGGTGCTGGTCGGCGGCGGCGATCAGCAGCAGGCGCCGGGTGGCCGGGACGAGCGAGCGCAGCTCGGGGCAACGGGACCGCAGCAGGCCGGGTACCGCACCTACGGGGTCGGCCGGAAGCGGTTCGAGACCGGCCCGTTGGCGCTCGCCGAGGACAGCCGCGAGCTCCGCCGCCGCGAGCGGATCACCGTGCGCGGCGCACAGCACCCTTACCCGGACGCCCTCGGACAACGGCGTTCGCGTGTGGGTCCGCGAGGCGTTGTCCGGCTGTTCCGGAACGTTCATCAGGGGCGGTGGCGAATGGTGCGGGAGAGGCGGGGGGTTCACCGAGGTCACCACGCCACTCACGTTACTGGCGAGTCAAGTGGTGCGTAAAGACCGGCGATCTCAGCAGTGTCTCCTGTCGCCCACCGACGTGAACAACGGCTACCGGATTCATTCGCAGTGCATCGGGCTTCAGCCCGGTGGTGAAGCGAATCTGAGGGTTGCGTCGCGGAGCGTCGCGGTGTCCTTCCGGCGGAGCCGGACTTTGCTGTAGGAGCGGTGAGGGTTCGTACGAATGTTCCGTCATGACGGTGTGTGTTCGACGTGTCTAGTGTGTTCGGCATGCAGCTCAGGTACGTCTACAGGGTGTACCCGGACCCCGGCCAGCAGGGGGCGTTGGCGCAGGCGTTCGGGTGCGCCCGCGTCGTGTTCAACGACGCGGTACGTGCCCGCGAGGACGCACGCAAGGCGGGCGCGGCGTTCCCGACGGCCGCCGAGTTGTCCACCCGCCTGATCACCCAGGCGAAGCAGACCACCGCACGCTCCTGGCTGGGCGAGGTCTCCGCGGTCGTCCTGCAGCAGTCCCTGCGCGACGCCGAGACCGCGTACCGCAACTTTTTCGCCTCCCTCAAGGGCACCCGCAAGGGGCCCAGGATCGGTGCGCCCCGCTTCAAGTCCCGCAAGGATGCCCGGCAGTCGATCCGGTTCACCGCCAATGCCCGCTGGAAGATCACCGACAGTGGGCGGCTGAACCTGCCGAAGATCGGGGCGGTGAAGGTGAAGTGGTCCCGCACGCTGCCCACCACCCCCACCTCGGTGACCGTCATCAAGGACGCGGCCGGCAGGTTCTTCGCCTCCTTCGTCATCGACACCGACCCACAGGCGGATGCCGGGCGGATGCCCGCCACCGGCCAGACCATCGGCATCGACCTGGGCCTGACGCACTTCGCCGTTCTGTCCGACGGCATGAAGATCGACTCCCCGCGGTTTCTGCGCCGCGCGGAGAAGAAGCTGAAGAAGGCCCAGCGGGAACTGTCCCGCAAACAGAAGGGCAGCAAGAACCGCGAAAAAGCCCGCCTCAGGGTCGCCCGCGCCCACGCCAGGGTCACCGACGCCCGCCATGAGTTCCACCACCAGCTCTCCACCAAGCTGATCTCCGAGAACCAAGGGATCGCCGTGGAAGACCTGTCCGTGGTGGGGCTGGCGCGCACCAGGCTGGCCAAGAGTGTCCACGACGCCGGATGGTCGTCGTTCGTGAACATGCTCCAGTACAAGGCGGAGCGGTACGGGCGGACTCTGGTCAGGATCGGCCGGTTCACACCGACCAGTCAGACCTGCTCCACCTGCGGCGTCAAAGACGGGCCCAAGCCCCTGAAAGTCCGGGAGTGGACGTGTGCCGCCTGCGGCGCGGTCCACGACCGGGACATCAACGCCGCGAAAAATGTGAAGACGGCCGCCGGACTGGCGGTATCGGCCTGCGGAGCGCCGGTAAGACCGGGAGCAATCCCGGCTCAGCGTGAAGAAACAGGAAGTCACGGATTCCCGGCCGAAGCCCGTGCCGCGTAGCGGTACAGCAACAAGTCGAGAAGGCCAGAATCCTCGTGCTTCAGCACGAGGTACAAGTCAAGGCGTCCACGAGCAGGTGCGGGACTTCGTCGCCCGACGTCCCACGCGTACGTCCGAGTCCGTACGGTGAACCCGCTCGACCGGGGCCGCGGGGCGGGCGCCGGGGTCCGCCGGCCGGGCCTCGGCGGTAACACGCGGCGGCGGACGGGTGAGCGAGGCCCTTCCGGGGGACAATCGCGGTAGGTCCACGCCCCAGGGGGAGGCCTCATGCGATCACGCGGCTCCAGTACCGCCCGGACCGGCGCACTGTCCACGGCGCCGGTGCACCATCCGCTGTTCGCCCGCTTCTACGCCCGGCTCAGTGTGGCGGCAGAGCCGACGATCGGCGTCCACCGCGAGGAACTGCTCGCCGGACTCTCCGGCCGGATCATCGAGATCGGTGCGGGCAACGGGCTGAACTTCGCCCACTATCCGAGCACGGTCTCGGAGGTCGTCGCGATCGAACCCGAGCGCAGACTCCGGCAGTTGGCCGCGACCGCGGCGCTCCGCTCCGACGTGCCCGTCGACGTGGTGCCGGGGGTCGCGGAGGCCCTGCCGGTCAAGAGCGAGGCGTACGACGGGGCCGTCGTGTCACTGGTGCTCTGCAGCGTACGAGATCTGCCGCGGGCCCTCGCCGAGATCCACCGCGTGCTGCGTCCGGGCGGTGAGCTGCGCTTCTTCGAGCACGGCAGTGGCGGCGGCCGGGCGATGGCGGCCGGCCAGCGCCTCCTCGACCGCACGGTGTGGCCACCGCTGTTCGGCGGCTGCCATGTGGGGCGGGATCCGGTGGGCGCGATCCGGGACGCGGGGTACGAACTCGGCCCTCACCGGCGGCTGCTGGTGCCCGAGAAGGGGCCGCGCACGCCCAGCTCGTACTGCGTGCTGGGCACCGCGCGCCGCCCGTCCGCCTCCTGAGACCGCTCCACCACTTGAGACAGCTCCACCTCTTGAGACCACTCAGACGGCGGGGCCGGGCGGCGGGCGGGGCTCAGAGTGTCCACTGCCGCAGCTCGCGTGCGATGTCCTGCACCGTGGCCTCGCCCGTCTTGACCAGTCGGGCCAGGTCGCGCACCCGCTCGGGCGAGGTGACGACCTTCAGGCCACTGGCGACGAGGTAGGCGTACGCGACGGCCATCGCGAACATCGCGTTGGAGCGCTCCAGCGCCGGGACGTGCAGCAGGACCTGGAGCAGTGCGGCGGCGCGGGCGTGCGGACTGTCGTACACGGGGACGCCGAATATCTCGGCCTCGTGCCGGGCGACCGCGGCGACCAGGGCACCCCAGTCGACGACCTGCGGGTCCCCCGGTGTCTTGTGCTCGGCGACCATGAGGAGCCAGGCGAGGTCGACTCCGATGTTCAGCGGTTCGTTCAAGGGCTCAGATGGTTCGTTCAAGGGCTCAGCGACGGCCTTCCCGGTCCGTACCCCGGTCGGTCGCCCGGTCCGCACCCCGGTCCGCCGCTCGGCCCGATCCCCGGTCCGTACCGAACTCCTCGGCGAAGACGGACTCGTACTGCTTCATGAAGTCGGCGGCGGCCTCGACGAAGGTGTGGCCGGCTTCCCCGGTGTCCTGTCTGACCAGTTCCTCGATGTAGCGGTTGACGCTCATCCCGCGGGCCAGGGCGCGTTCACGCGCGGCCCGGGCGGTGCCCTCGTCCACGCGCACGTTCAGCTGGGTCTTAGCCATACTTCGAAGCTAGCGCCGAAACGCTAGCAAGGGCAAGAGGGGTCGATCGGCCGGGCATCCCTTAAGGGTGCCCCTTACATGAACCCTGAGATGACCGACCTGCGACGGAGAACACCCGGCACTTCGGGGGGATACCGGGTGTGCCCCGCATCACACTAGGCTCACCGCGGACACCGGAGTCCGACCACGGGGAGGCGGTCTTGTCCACAGCAGCTGCGGAGCACGCCCTCGGGCGCGCGGGCCCTGAGGAGACGGCGGCCCGCGCCCGAGGTCTGACGAAGGCGTACGGGGCGGGTGAGACGACCGTGCTCGCCCTCGACTCGGTCGACGTGGACATCGCGCGTGGCCGCTTCACGGCGGTCATGGGTCCCTCGGGATCCGGGAAGTCCACTCTGATGCACTGCCTGGCGGGGCTCGACTCCGTCTCGGCCGGACAGGTGTGGCTGGGCGACAGCGAGATCACCGGGCTCAAGGACCGCGAGCTGACCCGGCTGCGGCGGGACCGGATCGGCTTCATGTTCCAGTCGTTCAACCTGATCCCGACCCTGAACGCGGCGGAGAACATCACGCTGCCCATGGACATCGCGGGCCAGAAGCCCGACGAGAAGTGGCTGAACCAGGTCATCGACCAGCTCGGCCTGCGCGACCGCCTCAAGCACCGGCCCGCGCAGCTCTCCGGCGGTCAGCAGCAGCGGGTGGCCTGCGCCCGGGCGCTCGCCTCGCGGCCCGAGCTGATCTTCGCGGACGAGCCGACCGGCAACCTCGACTCGCGCGCCGGCCTGGAGGTGCTCGGCTTCCTCCGGGACGCCGTCGACGAGCTGGGGCAGACCGTGGTCATGGTCACCCACGATCCGGGCGCGGCGGCCCATGCCGACCTGGTCCTCTTCCTCGGGGACGGGCGGATCGTGGACGAGATGGCCCGGCCCACGGCCGACGCGGTGCTGGAGCGCATGAAGAGGTTCGACACGATCCGCGGGGCGTCGGAGTCCGAGGGGGACGCCGGCCCCGCGCATGGCCTCGGCCCCGGTCACGATTCCGGTCCCGGCCCCGATCGCGATTCCGGTCCCCGGTCCGGTCCCGACGGTACGGGCGTCCCCGGGCAGGGCGTCGACCACAAGAGCGTTCCGGACCAGGGCATCGCCCCCGACAGGGACTGAGGCAGGCCGCGTGCTGAAGGCGACACTCCGGAGTTTCCTCGCCCACAAGGGCCGGCTGCTGCTCTCGGCGCTGGCCGTCGTCCTGTCCGTGGCGTTCGTCGCGGGCAGTCTGATCTTCTCGGACACGGTCAGCCAAACCTTCGACCGGCTCTTCGCGTCCACCTCGGCCGACGTCACCGTGAACCCGAAGGAGGATCTGGAGTCCCAGATACCCTCCGGGGCCGTCGAGACGGTGCCCACGAACCTCGTGGACCGCATCGCGAAGCTCGACGGGGTCGCCCTCGTGCGTCCCGACGTCTCCGTCGAGAACGTGACCGTCGTCGACAAGCACAACGAGTCGGTGGGCCCGACCACGGGCGCGCCCACCGTCGCCGGCGACTGGTACGTCACCGACCGCAGCCCCGTGAAGCTGACCTCGGGGCACGCCCCGCGCGGCCCCGGCGAGGCGCTCCTCGACGCGGACACCGCCGACAAGAAGCACGTGGACATCGGTGATCCGCTGACCGTGATCGCGCAGCCCGGGTCGTTCGAGGTGGAGGTCGTGGGCATCGCGACCTTCAAGACCACCAACCCGGGCGCCGCACTCGTCTTCCTCGACCCGGCCGTCGCGCCCGACAAGCTGCTGGGCCGGGACGGGGTCGCCACCAGCATCCAGGTGGACGCGGACCAGGGAGTGAGCGACGCGCAGCTCAAGCAGCGTATGGCCACGGAACTCGGCTCAGGGACCTATGAGTTGGAGACCGCCGACGAGCAGGCCGAGTCGGCCGCGTCCCAACTCGGCGGATTCCTCGACGTGATCAAGTACGTGATGCTCGGCTTCGCGGGTATCGCGGTGCTGGTCGGGGTCTTCCTGATCGTCAACACCTTCTCCATGCTGATCGCCCAGCGCACGCGCGAACTGGGCCTGTTGCGCGCGCTCGGCGCCGACCGGCGGCAGGTGCGCCGGTCCGTGCTCACGGAGGCGGTCCTGCTGGGCCTGGTGGGCTCGACGCTCGGCCTCGCCACCGGCATCGGACTCGCCTTCGGGCTGATCAAGCTCATGAGTGTGTTCGGCATGAACCTGAAGACCACCGAGATGGTTGTCGGGTGGGCGACGCCCGTCGCGGCGTACGTCGTCGGGGTGGGCGTCACCTTCGTCGCGGCGTACCTGCCGGCCCGTCGGGCGGCCACGGTGTCGCCGATGGCCGCGCTGGCGGACGCCGAGATCGCCGGTGTGGGGCGGCCGTTGCGGGTACGGGCCGTCGTGGGGGCGATCATCGGCGCGCTGGGCGCCGCCGCCCTCGTGGGCTGCGCGACGGCGACGGAGACCTCGTCCGCCGCCTCGTTGCTGGGCCTCGGTGTCGTCCTCACCCTCATCGCGACGGTGATCGCGGGGCCGTTGCTCGTCCGTCCGGTGATCCGGGTCCTCGGCGGTTTCTTCCCCGCCGTGTTCGGTTCGGTCGGCCGGATGAGCCAGCGCAACGCGCTGCGCAACCCGCGTCGCACCGGCGCGACCGCGGCGGCCCTGATGGTGGGCCTCGCCCTGGTCGGCGGCATGTCCGTGGCGAGCGCGTCCATGACGAAGTCCTTCGACGAGCAGATCGACAAGACGCTGGGCGCCGATTTCGTGGTGCAGAACGCCAACTTCATGCCGTTCCCGCAGGAGATCACCGGGAAGGTGATGGCCACGGAGGGCGCGGGGCTCGTCGTACGGCAGCGGTTCGCGCCGGTCGCCGTCCGGCTGCCGGACGGCGAGCGCGTCGAGACGACCGCGTCGGGCTACGACCCGGACCTCGACGACGTCGCCCGCATCACCTACGCCGAGGGGGACACGGCCGCGGCGCTCGCGGACGGGAACATCGCGATGGACGCCGGCTTCGCCGAGGGCCACGACGTGCGGGTCGGCAGCACGATCCCCGTCGAGTTCCCGGCCGGGCGCACGACCGAACTGAAGGTCGCCGCACTGACCGACCAGGACGCCGCGGAGGGCTTCGGCACACAGGGCGGGCTCTTCCTCGGCTTCGGCACCGTCGAGAAGTTCGTACCGGGCGGCCAGGACTCCGTGCTGTACGTGAACGCGGCCTCGGGCGCCTCCGCCGACACCCTGCGCGCCGACCTCGACAAGACACTCGACCCGTATCCGCAGGTGCAGGTGCGTGACCTGGCGGACTACAAGAAGCTGATCCACGACCAGATCGCCGTGCTGCTCTACCTGGTGTACGCCCTGCTGGGGCTCGCGATCGTCATCGCGGTGCTCGGCGTGGTCAACACTCTCGCCCTGTCGGTCGTGGAGCGCACCCGCGAGATCGGGCTGCTGCGCGCGATCGGACTCGGCCGGCGGCAACTGCGCCGGATGATCCGGCTGGAATCGGTGGTGATCGCCGTGTTCGGCGCGGTCCTGGGGCTCGCGCTCGGACTCGTGTGGGGCGTGTGCGTGCAGCAGGTCCTCGCCCTGCAGGGGATGAAGGCGTTCGCGATCCCCTGGACCACACTCGTCGCGGTCGTCGTGGGCTCGGCCGTGGTGGGCATCGTGGCGGCCCTGCTCCCGGCACTGCGCGCGTCACGGATGAACGTGCTGGCCGCCATCGCGCACGAGTGAGGCGAGGGTCGGGGCGTTGCGCGTGGATGCGGCCCGCGCCTCGCATCCATCCGCAACGCCCCGGCCGGCCCGGAGGACGGACCGCCCATGGGCGCGCGGGTCCCTCCGGGTCGGAACCGCCGGGCGCGGGTCCGGGAGGCGGCTCCGGGACGCGGGAGGCGGCTCCGGGAGGCGGGTCCGGGACGCCGGACGCCGGACGCCGGACGCGGGAGGCACGTACCGCGGGCGCGGGTCCGGGTGCCGCTGCCCGGGGCCGGAGCGGTCGCGGGCATCGTGGCGTCGGCGCGCGGGCGCACAGGCACGCGGGTCCGGGCGCCGGTGCGCCGGGAGCGCGTGGCACGCGTGTACGGCCGCGCGAGCGCGTGCTCCTCGCGTGTCCGGATCGTGGAATTCGGTGTCCATGCGCGGCTGCCGTGATGGGATCGGCCCATGAGTGATCTTCGGATACGGGCCGCCGTGCTCGACGACCTCGACGCCGTCCTCGCCTTCTGGCGGACCGCGGCCGAGGGCACCAGCATCAGCGACGACCGGGACGGCGTGGAGCGGCTGATCGTCCGCGACCCCGAGGCGCTGGTCCTCGCCGAGCGGGACGGAGAGCTGGTGGGCACGGTCATCGCCGGTTTCGACGGCTGGCGCTGCCATCTGTACCGGCTCGCGGTGGACCCCGCCCGGCGCCGCCAGGGCATCGGTTCCGCCCTCCTGACCGCGGCCGAGGAACGCTTCGTACGGCTCGGCGGACGCCGCGGCGACGCGATGGTGCTGCGACGCAACGCGTCGGCGCACCATGCATGGCGCGCCGCGGGGTATGCGCCGGAAGAGCACTGGCGGCGTTGGGTCAAGCCGCTGGTCGAGTGACACGTCCCCCAGGAAAGGTGTGAGCGTCCGCCCATGCGCGAGTCCCCCGACCTCCGACGCCATGGCGTCCCACCGCGTCGACATCGCGCGCTTCCTCCGTACCTGGCCGATCATGGGACGGAGGTGACCCGATGACAGAAGTGCTCCTCCTGGCCGTGGCCGTGCTGCTCTCGCTGGCCTGCGGCGCCTTCGTCGCGGCCGAGTTCTCCCTGACCACGGTCGAGCGCAGTCAGCTGGAACGCGCCGTCGAGCGCGGCGAGGTCGGCGCGGCCGGCGCTCTCAGGGCCGTCAAGAACCTCACCTTCCAGCTCTCCGGCGCCCAGCTCGGCATCACCGTCACCAACCTGGTCGTCGGCATGCTCGCCGAGTCGTCCGTCGCGAAGCTGATCGCCGGGCCCCTGGAAGCGGCCGGGGTGCCGGGTTCGGCGACCTCGTCGGTCGCGCTGGTGATCGGTACGGCCCTGTCGACGGTCTTCCTGATGGTCGTCGGCGAGCTGGTGCCCAAGAACTGGGCGATCTCCTCGCCGCTCGCCGTGGCCAAACGGGTGGCGACGCCGCAGCGCTGGTTCAGCGCGGTGTTCCGGCCGTTCATCTCCCATCTCAACAACACCGCCAACCGTGTCGTACGCCGCTTCGGCGTCGAGCCCGCCGAGGAGCTGGCCTCCGCCCGAGGACCGCAGGAACTGGTCGCCCTGGCCCGGCACTCCGCGAAACTGGGCGCCCTGGAGGCGGACACCGCCGAACTGTTCGTGCGCACGCTGAACCTCGCCGACCTCACCGCGGAGAACGTCATGACGCCGCGGGTCCAGGTCGTCTCCCTGGACGTCCAGGCCACCTGCGAGGACGTGGCGAACGCGACGCGGGCGACCGGCCTCTCGCGCTTCCCCGTCCACCGCGGCAACCTCGACTCGGTCGTCGGGGTCGCGCACATCAAGGACGTCATCGGCGTACCCGCCGACCGCAGGGCCCGTACGGCCGTGTCGCAGGTGATGCGCGAACCCCTGCTCGTACCGGAGACGCTGACCGTCGAACGGCTCCTCGACCGGCTGTCCGGCAAGCGCACGATGGCCGTCGTCATCGACGAGTACGGCGGCACCGCCGGGGTCGCCACCCTGGAGGACATCGTCGAGGAGGTCGTCGGCGAGGTGCGCGACGAGCACGACCCGCACGAGACGCCCGACCTGGCCCCGGCCGGCACGGACGACGAGGGCCGCACGCTGTACTCGGCCGACGGGTCCGTACGCACCGACCGGCTCGCCCGTGTCGGACTGCGCGCGCCCGACGGACCGTACGAGACGCTCGCGGGTCTCATGGCGACGGAGCTCGGCCGCATCCCCGTCGAGGGGGACTCGGTCGAGGCCGCCGGGTGGCGGCTGGACGTGGTGGACGCGACGGGGCGGCGGGCCGCGCGGGTGCTGATGCACGCGCCGGCCGCCGGGGGCACCCGTTCCGAAGAGGCCGGATCCGAAGGAGGGCAGGGGCGATGACAGCCGTACAACTGCTGATCGGTCTGGCGACCCTGGTCGTGAACGCCTTCTTCGTGGCGGCCGAGTTCGCGCTGATCTCCGTACGCCGCAGCCAGATCGAGCCCTACGCGGAAGCCGGAGACCGGCGGGCGCGCGGGGTGATCTGGGGTCTTGAGCACGTGTCCGCGCTGATGGCGGCTGCGCAGCTGGGCATCACGCTGTGCACGCTGGTCCTGGGTGTGGTCGCCGAACCCGCCATCGCGCATCTGCTGGAGCCGGTCTTCCACGCGATGGGGCTCTCGACCGGCACGGGGCACGCGATCTCGTTCGTGATCGCGCTCGCCGTGGCCACCTATCTGCACATGCTGCTCGGCGAGATGGTGCCGAAGAACATCGCGCTGGCCGAACCGGTGCGGACGGCCCTGCTGCTCGGGCCGCCGCTGGTCGCCCTGTCACGGGCGCTGCGGCCGGTGATCTTCACGGTGAACGCGTTCGCCAACTGGCTGCTGAAGCTGCTGCGCGTCGAGATCCGGGACGAGGTGTCGGCGACCTTCTCCGACACGGAGCTGGCCCGCCTGGTGAAGGACTCCAGCGAGGCGGGGCTCATCGACGACCGCGCCCAGGAACGGCTGCACGACGCCCTGGAACTGGGGCGGCGGCCGGTGCGGGACGTGGTGCTGCCGCGGGAGAGCGTCGTCTACGCGCGCGTGGGCGTCACTCCCGAGCAGTTGGAGGCCCTGTCCGCCGAGTCCGGGTTCTCCCGCTTCCCCGTCGTGGACGACGGACTGCGCATCGTGGGCTACCTGCACGTCAAGGACGCCCTGGACGCGATGCCGCGCGACCTGCCGTTCCAGGTGCGGGACATGCGGTCCATCGCCCGGGTCCGGGAGAACACGCCGCTCGACGACGTCCTGACCGCGATGCGGCGCGGCCGTACGCATCTGGCGGCGGTCCTCGGCGAGGACGGGCGGCTGGCCGGGATGGTGACCATGGAGGACGTGCTGCGGGAGCTGTTCGGCCAGTCGGCGTGACGCGGCGGCACCGGGTGCGGCCGGTGCCCGGGCGATGGGACTGGTGTTCGGGCGGTGCGGCCGGTGCCCGGGCGGTGGGGCCACGGCCGCGCGGGCAGACCGGCGGGTATGTGCACGCGCTATCATTCCTTCCGCCATGCAGACGAATGCCACCTTCACCAGCCTTGTCGCGGTCGGCGACTCCTTCACCGAGGGCATGTCGGACCGCCTTCCCGACGGTACGTACCGGGGCTGGGCGGATCTCCTCGCGGCCCGGATGGCCGCGCAGACGCCCGGCTTCCGGTACGCCAACCTCGCGGTGCGCGGCAAGCTCATCGGACAGATCGTCGCCGAGCAGGTGGACATGGCGGTGGCGATGCAGCCCGACGTGATCACGCTGGTCGGCGGCCTCAACGACACCCTGCGGCCCAAGGTCGACATGGTGCGCGTGCGCGGGCTCCTGGAGGAGGCTGTGGAGCGTCTGGCACCGGCCTGCAAGCAACTCGTCCTGATGCGCAGCCCCGGCCGCCAGGGCCCGGTCCTGGAGCGGTTCCGCCCCCGCATGGAGGAACTGTTCGTCTGCATCGACGATCTCGCGTCCCGCCACGGCGCGCTCGTGGTCGACCTCTACGGAGCGCGATCGCTGGGCGACCCCCGCATGTGGGACGTGGACCGGCTGCATCTGACGGGCGAGGGGCACCGCCGGGTCGCCGAAGCGGTGTGGCAGGCGCTCGGGCACGCGGCGGAGGACGCCGAGTGGGGCACCCCGATGCCGCCCTCCGCCCCGCCCGGCTGGGTCGCCCGCCGGACCGCCGACGCGCGCTTCGCCCGCCAGTACCTACTGCCGTGGATCGGCCGCAGGCTGACCGGCCGCTCGTCGGGCGACGGCCGCGCGCCCAAACGCCCGGAACTGCTGCCGTACGAGGAGTACAAGGGGTCGGTGGAGTAGGCGACCGAGGTACCAGGTGGCCTGACCGGCACGGCGCCGCTCCGCAGCGCGTCACTCGGGTGGCACTCCCTGCCGCACGCCCGGTGCGGTACGAGCCACTGACACGTCCGCCAGCAGAAAGCACATTCTTCGATGACCACACAACTCCCACGCACCGAGCGCAGCGGTCCGCGGACCGCTTCCGTCGTGACCGACCTGCCGTTCAAGCCTCAGCTCGTCAAAGCGGTGTTCAGGGACGTGACCTCGTTGCACGTCTCCCGGCCGGCCGCGTGGGCCGCCGCGTCGGTGACGCGGACCGTGCTGACGGAGATCATCGACGGGGCGAGAAGCGCGGCGGCCGAGGAGGCCAGGACGAGGCTGATTCCCAAGGACCTCATCTCGGCGATCGACCGGAACGTCGAGGTGGAGGTGGGATCGGCGTGGTACCTGCACAGCCCGACCTTCCACGGCCTGATGGGTGAGGTGCGCAACGCCGACGGTGCGCTCGTGTCTCTTCGTGAGCGCCGCGGGGCGCGTACACCGAGTGGTGTGGCCGGCGCCCACCGGTTCGAGGCCGGGGTGAGAAGGCTGCTGGGGAGCCGCGGGGTGAGGGCCGTCCCGGCGATGGTCCGCGACCTGGACGGAATAGCGAGCGTGTTCCTGACGGCCCTGGCCCGGGACGCGGCCGAGGTCGTCCGCGAGGGCGGGGTCAAGCGGTTCGGGACGGTCAGCCTGGTGGTGCCGGGCGAGCCGGCCCCGGCCCCGCTGCTCAAGGACCCCCTCCTCGCCCTGGCCGCCCGCCGCGGGGACGGGCGGACTGTTGGCGGGGACGACGTCCTGGCCGCCGTCA
The DNA here is from genome assembly GCF_044328075.1 of Streptomyces sp. NPDC017991. Classification (NCBI taxonomy): domain Bacteria; kingdom Bacillati; phylum Actinomycetota; class Actinomycetes; order Kitasatosporales; family Streptomycetaceae; genus Streptomyces; species Streptomyces sp. NPDC017991. The sequence continues at coordinate 319,486 of NZ_JBIRGP010000008.1, forward strand.
CGATGCAGCTGTTCGGCGATCTCGGACGACGCGCCATCACCGAGGCAGCCGAGATGACACGGAGGATGACACGGAACATGTCGGCCAACTGATCGGGCCTGACGTCTTGTGGGAGCGGGTGGCTCCGCTGCCGCCGCCCGCTCCCGAGTGGCGCCGACGCCATCCGGGGCGGTTGCGTGTTCCCGACCGAACTGCACTCGCCTGCACGCCGCCCTGCTGAGCGAGCTGCGCCGTGCCGACTTGCCCGACCTGGACGACTGCGCCGTGGACGGCTCGCACATCCGGGCCCTCAAAGGGGGACCACGTCGGCCCATCGCCTGTCGACCGGGCCCGTCCCGGCGGCCGTTGGCGCTGTACCGCCGGGAGGCCGATGTTCGTCAGGGTGTCTTCGGGTGCGGGGAGTCTGCCGGCCTGCTGTGTGCTGTGTCGGTGGGTTCGGTCGGTGAGAGTGCGGCGAGGAGTTGCAGCTTCTCGTCGCTGTCGCTGTCCTTGTCGGGGTAGTAGACGACGAGGATGACGTCGTCGATGGGGAGTTTGTCGCGGTGGAGGTGAAGGTCACCGACGACGGGATGGTGGACGGCGGTGGTGCCTCCGTCGAGGTTGCGGACGTCGTGCCGGGCCCACAGCGTGCGGAACCGCTGACTGGACAGTGCGAGCTCTCCGACGAGTTCGACGAACCGGGGATTGTCGGTGTCGTCCCCGATGGTGGTGCGAAGAGCGGCGACGAAGCTGACGGCGGCTTTGGTCCAGTCCTGGTGAAAGGCTTGTTCCTCGGGATCGAGAAAGAGGGAACGCAGCCGGTTCTGGCCGGGCCGTAGGCGCGGGGAGAGCGCGACGGCCATGGGGTTGGAGGCCAGGACGTCGAAAGCGCGCCCTTCGACGAACGCGGGGACCTGAAGGTGGGCGAGGAGCTGGTGCACCCGTGCCGGCACGTGCTCGGGTCGTTTGCGGCGCGGAGTCCTGGGGCGTGCTGCCGCCAGGCCGAGGAGATACGTCCGCTCGATGTCGTCGAGACACAGGACGCGCGCAAGTGATTCGAGGACCTGCGGGGAGGGATTCTTGTCGCGACCGCGTTCCAGTCGCAGGTAGTAGTCGGGACTGATTCCGGCGAGCAGGGCGACTTCCTCACGGCGCAGGCCGGGCACGCGGCGGTTGCCGCCGGGCGGGATTCCTGCCTGCGCCGGCGAGATCAGCTCGCGCCGGGCGCGCAGGTAGCCGCCGAGCCGGTTGCCGGATTCCTCATCCTTCATACCGCCACGGTAATGCGGTGGGCGTGACTCGGAGGGGGCCCTGGTAGGACCAGGGAAGACGGGGGCTCTCCCACGTCCGGCAGCTTCTTTCGAGACTGGAGGAACAGCGTTCTGCGCAGGATCAAGAACCGCAGAGCATCACCGAAGGCGCCGCAGGCCCGGATGCCGGCAGAGCCGTTCATTGAAGGGAAGATCTCGTGGATCTCTCCAACCGCACCGTTCTCATCGTCGGCGGGACCTCGGGTATCGGGCGGGAGCTGGCCCGCCGGTTCGCCGCGGCGGGCAGCACCGTGGCCGTCGGCGGCCGTAACCGGCAGGCACTCTCGGAACTCGCCGAAGAAGGCTTCGGCACCGTCAGCATCGATGTCACCGACAGCGCCTCCGTCGCGTCTGCCCATGACGCCGTGCTCGCCCGATACCCCGGGCTGGACACCGTGGTGACCATGCCTGGCGTCATGCTCCTGGAGGACCTGCGTGACCCCGCGCACTTCGAGGCGGCAGCGACGACGATCGACACCAACCTGGTGGGCACCATCCGGGTGATCGACGCCTTCACCCCGCACCTGGTCCGGCGCGGCGAGGGCACCTTCATCACCGTCACCTCCGGCATCGCCTTCCTGCCTTTCCCGCCCATGCCCACCTATGCCGCCTCGAAGGCCGCGGTGCACGCCTACTCCGAGGCCCTGCGCGCGCAACTCGACGGCACCGGCGTCGGCGTCGTCGAACTCGTCCCCCCGGCCGTCGCCACAGCGAGCCAGGAAGAGGTGAACCCGCACGCGCTGCCGCTCGACGGCTTCGCCACCGAGGTCATGCACTTGCTCTCGCAGAACCCCACTCCCCGCGAAATCGTCGTGAAAGCGGCCCTCGTGCACCGCTGGGCCGAGCGCGACGGCACCTACGACGACCTCGTCGCCCAGCGTTCCCGGGCCCTGACCATGCTCCCCAGCCGCGAAGGCTGACCCCCTACCCCCCCCCATCAGGTGGCCGCATGGATCATCGTCCCCGGGCACCGACGAGCAGCCACGCCCGCCACGCGCTGATGGCGACCAAGCTGCTCGCGAATGCCGAGCCCTCTTCGTGGTCGCCTTGAACGGCCGGTCCGGTCCGGACGGGTTCAGGACCAGGCCATCTCGCCGTGGCGGGAGACGAAGCGCCCGGTTCCGGCGCCGGGCCCCTCGGTGGCGAGGGCCACGATCGCGTCCGTGCCCTCGGTGACGGTCTGGGGACCGCTGTGGCCGTTGAGGTCGGTCGCGGTGTAGCCGGGATCGGCGGCGTTGACGCGGATGTCCTTGAGTCCCTTGGCGTACTGCGTGGTCAGCATCGTCAGCGCCGCCTTCGAGGAGGTGTACAGCGGCGCGACGACGTGCGACTCGGGCCGGTCGGGGTCGTGGGTGAGGGCGAGGGAGCCCATACCGCTGCTGACGTTGACGATCACGGGGTCGTCCGACCGGCGCAGCAGCGGCAGGAACGCGGTGGTGGTACGGACGACGCCGATGAGGTTGACGTCGAAAACGGCGAGGGCGTCGGCGGCGGTGAGGTCGCCGGGGTCGCCGACGGCACCGTGCACACCGGCGTTGTTGATGAGAACGTCGATCCTGCCCTCGTGTTCGGCGACATTCGCGGCCGCGGTGGCCACGGACGCGTCGTCCCTCACGTCGATGGGAACGTAGCGTGCGCCGAGCGCTGCGGCGGCCTCCTCGCCCTGCTCTCGGTTGCGGGCTCCGACGAGCACGGTGTGACCGCACTCGATCAGGCGGCGGGCGGTCTCGCGGCCGAGACCCTTGTTGGCTCCGGTGATGAAGGTGATCGTCATGCCTTCGATCCTCCTGCGGCCGGCAGGTGTGGACCAGGGACACTTCGACGGTAGGAAGAGCAGTACCACCCTCGCGCCCGGCCCGACGACCGTGGACGCGCGCGAATGAGAAACATGACGGCAAGACCCGGGAGGGGCAGCTGGTGGTCCGGTCGATCCAGGTGCCGCCGTCCGGGAACACCGTGCCGACGCCCGTCGCACGATTCCTCGTAACTCACGGCATGTGCATGGGAGTTGGGTCTTCCGTCGACGCTTCGTGCCGACGCCTGCGTCCTCGGACCGTCCCTCGTACCGCGACCGCGGCGAGGAGCAGGACCAAGCTGCTCGCCACCACGGACACGGCGATGCGCATGGCTCCCGTGCCGTCCGACAGGGACAGCACCACCGGCCGAGGCGAAGCGGGCCGGGGCGCCGCGGACGACTGTCCGTGCGGTACGGAGGTCAGGGCCGCGTAGACGTCCAGGCGGGGTGCGTCCGCCGGGTAGGCGGTAAGAGTGAGCCTGCGCGCGGCCTCCTGTGCGGTCAGCCGCGGTTCTCGGGAGCGTACGAGGGCGGCGGCGCCGGCGACGAAGGCGGTCGCGAAGGACGGCCCGCTGCCGGTGAACGTCCCCCGCCCGCGCGGACCGGTGCCGACGACCTTGTCACCCGGTGCTGCCAGGTCGGCGCCCGCGGGCTCGGCCGCCCCCTCGGGGCGGGTGCCGTCCGGGCCGAAGTCGAGGACGGAGAGCACGTCCTCGGCGGCGGCGGGCCAGTAGGTGCCGGGGCCGGCGGCCGGCGTCGCGGTGCCGTCCCCCGGGCCGGTGTCCGGCGCGGCTGCCGCGACCACGAGGCAGTCGCGCGTGGTCGCGTACCGGACGGCCGAGGTGAGGGCCCGGCTCTTCTTGGACAACGCCAGCGGGACCGCGATCACCTGGGCCCTCGCCTGCGCCGCCTCGCGGATACCTGCGGCGACCCGGTCCGCGTCGGTGCGGCCGTAGGCGTCCGTGCCGCGGACGGCGAGGACACGTGCGTGGGGCGCCATGCCTCCGAGGTCGGCCCCGGTGCTGTCGCCGGCCGATGCCGCGATCAGCCCGGCCACGAAACTGCCGTGGCCCACGCAGTCCTCCCCCGCATCCCCCACAACGGTGACGCGCCCTTTGAGGGCCCGCGCCTCCGGCACCACACCGGTATCGACGACCGCCACCGTGACGCCGTCGCCCTGCCCGTACTTCCTCGCCTCGGACAGTTCGAGCACGTCGTGCGTCCAGGGGGTGACCTTCATGACCGTCGGCGACTCCTTGGTGCAGGAGGCGCCTGGATCGAGCGTGCCGGGTATGACGGGGAGCCTGACGGTCTCGCCCGAACCGAGGGCTCCGGTGGGTGCTCTGGGTGACGGGGTGATCGCCTTTGCGACCGGGACAGGACAGATCGTGAGGAGCGCGGCGCACAGCGCGATGGGCAGGGACCGCGGGACGTGCGGGAGCGTGGCGAGTCGACAGGTCCCGGGAGCGGGCCGGGCGAGCCGGGGGGCGAACATAACTTGGTCTTCTCTCTCGGGGCTCGTGGTCGGGGGACGCCAGGGTTCGGATCAGTGACCGTCGGCTGAGGCTGAGGCTGAGGCTGAGGCGTTCGAGGCGACTACACCTGTCGGGTCCGGTCGGGGTCGGGTCCGGGTGGGACGGGTCGGGGTGGGACGGGTCGGGGTGGGACGCGGTGGGTCCAGTCCGGTCACAGCTGTTCCAGGGCAGCTCGGTTCAGCCCAGAAGGCCCAGTTTCGTGTCGACGTGTCGCGCTGCGGCAGGATCGTGTTCGGTGAGCAGGGTCGAGGCTCTCTCGTAGCAGGCGCGGGCCTGATCGCCGTAGCCCTGACGCCGGTGTACGTCGCCCAAGGCATCCCAGGCGGTGGCCTCGCCGAGTGGGTCGTCCAGTTCTCTGTTCAGCCGGGCGGACCGGTCGTAGCAGCTCATGGCCTCGTCGACGGCGCCGAGCCGCTCGTGGGCGCGGCCCACCTCGTACGACGCGTGCGCCTCACCTCGCCGGTCGCCCGCCCTCTCGTACAGTTCCCGGGCCGAGCGGGCATGGCGCAGTGAGCCTTCGTGATGTCCCTGTTCGTCGTCCCGGACCGCCAGGTCGCGGTGTACGCGAGCCGCACCGCGCAGGTCACCGCAGGCCGTGAACAGGTCCAACGCCTCCCGCAGAGCGGTCAGTGCCTCCTCCTGCCGACCGAGGAGAGCGTGTACGCGGCCGAGGCTGTGCCGGGTGCGGGCCACTCCGGGCAGGTCGCCCGCCCGCCGCGCGGCCTCGTCTGCTTCCTGGGCCGCCGCCGACCACGCACTCCAGTGACCGGCGCGGTGCCACATGGGTTCCAGTGCCTCGACGAACTGCCAGGCGGGAAAGGCCGGTTCGCGCGTGGCCTGACGGACGGCCTCGACAAGTCCTCGCCGTTCTGCCAGGTACCACCGCCAGGCCGCACCGGCGTCGGGAAGGACATCGAGGGCCGGTTCGGTACCGAGCCGTGGCGGGGACTCGGGCCGCTCCAGCGTCCGGGAGACGGCCCTCGCGGTGGCCAGGAGGTGCGCGAGCAGTCGGCGCACTGCCTCGCCACGCGCCGGAGCGCTCTCCTCCTCGCGCAGAACCGTTGCAGCGTAACGGCGTTCGGTGGCGGGCAGGGTGAAGCGGCCCATCGTCTCTTCGGTCACCAGGTGCAGGTCGGCGAGTTCGTCCAGAAGTACGCGGGCTCGTCGCCGCTCCACCCCGCAGAGGGAGGCCGCGACTTCGGCATCGATCTCGGTCCCGCGGTACAGCGCCAGCAGCCGGAACAGCCGGGCCGCCCCGGTACCGAGCGCGCGGTAGGAGGGGGTCAGCGCGTGCGGAGGACGATCGACGGCGCCGTGGACCGCTTCCGGACCACCCGCCGATGAGAGGGCCGGCCGGTCGGTTCGGACGTCCTGCGAGGGGAGGACGTCCTGCGAGGGGACGAGGTCCCGGCGGACGAGGTCCCGCCCGGTCGCGAGACTCAACGCTCCTGGCGACCCGGCGCAATGAGCGACGAGTTCCTCGACCGCCTCTGGCCCGACGCCAAGCCCTTCCGAGCGGATCCGGCCGCGCAGGAACGCCCGTGACTCCTCGGGTGCCAGCGGTGCCAGGACGACGCGGCGGGCCGCCTCCTCGGTGACCAGGCTCGACAGTTGGCGGCGGCTGGTCACCAGGGTCAGACTGCCGGCAGCCGCGGGCAGCAGCGGCCGCACCTGTGCGGCGTCGTGGGCGTCGTCGAGCACCAGCAGGATGCGACGTCCGGCGGTCAGGCTGCGGTACAGGCCGGTGTGGGCGTCCACGTCCTCGACGTCTTCGGGGAGTTGTGACACCGGGGCGCCCAACGCGTGCAGCAGGCGGCGCATCCCCTCGACCGGCGTGAGGGGCGGCCCGGACGTGTCGAAGCCGCGCAGCGCGACATGGAATCGGCCGTCGGGGAAGCGATCCCGGAGCCGGTGGGCGACCTCCGCCGCCAATGCCGTCTTGCCTATTCCGGCAGGACCGCAGAGCACTCCGACGGCTGACGTCCGATGCCTCGACCTTGTGTCGTCGGCGAGGGCCAGCAACAGCGCCGTCTCGGCCGACCGGCCCACGAAGGAGGCGGAGGCGGAAGGCAGTTGCTCCGCGGAACCGCGGAGCGGCTCCGGCCGCTGCTCCTGCTCCCGCTCCGGCCTCTGCTCCTGCTCCCGCTCCGGCCTCTGCTCCTGCTCCTGCTCCTGCTCATCTTGGGGGCGTCGCGTGAGACCCCTGCCCGGCGGTGCCGTCGCGGACGTGTCCTCGCGTGGGCGCGTGACGACGCGGGCCGGTCCGCCTCCTTCGAGCACACGCGAGTGAGCGGCGCGCAGTTCCGGTCCCGGGGTCACCCCCAGCTCCTCGGCGAGGCGAGTCCTCACGATCCGGCACACGTCCAGGGCCTCGGCCTGGTGACCGGTGGCGGCCAGCGCGAGGGCCAGATCGGCGTGGACCCGTTCGTCGACCGGGTAACGCGCCGCGCACCGTTCGAGTACGGGAACGACGTACCGCGGTACCCCGTGCCGCAGGGCGGTCTCGGCGGCCTCTCGTACGGTGGTCAGGTACTCACGGTCCAGCGCCGTGAAGACCCGGTGGCTTCGTGCGGTGAGCGGGATCCCGGCGGCGACCGGACCCTGCCACAGCGACAGTGCCTCGGCCAGTCGTCTCACCGTCTCCTCCGGCCCGCCGGCACCGTCCGCCTCGCGGGCCCCCTCCCGCAGGTGACGGAAACGGCTCAGATCCACGTCGTCGACGCCGACCCGCAACCGGTATCCGGCGCTGCCCCGTACGAGGCGCTGTCCCTCGGCGCGGTTCGACAGCCCAGGCTCGAAGAGACGGCGCAGCATGCCGACATGGCGGTGGATCACGTTGGCGGCGCTCGGCGGGGCGTCCTGGCCCCAGAGCACGTCCACGATGTCCCCGACCGGCACGGGACGCTTCGCGCGCACCAGGAGTACGGCCAGCGTGGCCCGCTGCTGCGGCGGCCCGAGGTCGAGTTCGGTGCCCGCCAGCCAGCCGCGCACCGGGCCCAGCACCGACAGGCGCAGGGCGGGCAGGTCGTCACTCATGCGTTCGGTCTCCTGCCGGACCGTATCCGCTACCCCTCGTACCACTTCTGGTTCTCGGCCCCCTCGCACGACCAGAGTTGCAGCCGGGCACCGTTGCCGGTCTCCCGGTCACGGACGTCGACACACTTGTCCGCCTTCTTGTTGACCAGGTCCCCGGCCGAGTTGAGGCTGAAGCGCTGCGCCGCGCCACCGGTGCACTTCGCGAGCTGGATGGCGGCACCGTCGTCGACCGAGGCCCCGGCGACACTCATGCACAGGCCGAGGGCGCGCACCGTACCGTCCGAACGGAGCGTCCACTGTTGCCAGTCGGCGCCGGTGCAGTCCCAGATCTGGAGCGGGGTACCGGCCGAGGCCGTGCCGTCCGTGACGTCGATGCAGCGGCCGGACGCGGAGCCGACCAGGGACGTGACCGCCAGTGTGGTGGTCCCGGAGCCGCTCTTGGTGACGGTCTCCGAGGAGTCCGCGGCGGCGGCGGATGCGGCCGGCTTGCCGTTTTTCGTGCCTGCCCCGGACTTGTCCGCCCCGGTCGAGGACGAGCCCTTCGCCTTCGCGCGGCCGGACGGGGTGGCGTCCGTGCCGTTCTTCCCCTTACCGGCGGCCTTGTCACCGCGTGCGGACGCGGCGGCCGTGCTGCTCCGCGGCCGTGCCGCGGCGGTCCCGGACGGGGCCGCGCCGGGTACGGCCCCGGTGCGCTCCCCGTCCTGGGTGTACTCCCCCTCGGCCGACCGCTGTCCCTGTGGTGTCCGTTCGTCACCGCGGCCGAGGAGCAGGAAGGAGGTTCCGGCGACCAGCAGGGCGAGCAGGGAGGCTCCGATGACGGTCTGCTTGGAGACGGTTCGGGCGGTGGAGTCGGTGCTGTCGTCGTCGGGAGGAGAGACGACGGCGGTCGCCGTCGCCGTGCCCTCGCCGCCCTCGGCACGCGTGCTCGTGCTCGCCTGTCCGCTCCGGTCGGTGCCCTCCCGGACATCGCCGCCCTCGGCGTCCGGGGTGCCGTCCTCCCCCGTGACGGCCGGGACCTGAACCGCCGCCGGCTCGGCGGACGGGATGAGCCGGGCGAAGACGCGGGCCCGCCGGAGGGTGGCCGGTCCGGCGAGCGTTCCCTCGCCGGTGTCACCGGGTGCCGGGACGTTGCCGGTCTCTCCGGGTACCGGGACGATGCCGCCGCTCTCGGGCAGCTCCCGGCGCTCCTCCTCCGCCACGGCGGCGGTGGCCCCTGCGGCGCCCGCGGACGTGGACGTGGACGTGGACGTGGACGTGGACGTGGACGTGGACGAGGTTCCGGACCTGGGGCGGGGTGTTTCCCAGCGCGTCATGTCCACCCTCCTGGATCGCGTGTGAATCGGTGGCGCTCGCACCATCTCGGGTGAGGTGCGGCGGTGGTCGTGTGCAAGATCGTCGGGCCGTCGCATCAGCTCCCGGACGTACCGGAGCGCGCGCCCTTGAGCAGGTCCGGGGCCGCCCGACCGGGCAAGCCTAGGGCGGCCGAGTGACTGGAAACTGACCTCGGTCGAGCCGGTCGAACCCGTCGAGCACCTCGTCCGGTTGACGGGCGGAAGGATCCGCGCCGGCTCCGGTGGCGGGCAGCCCGCCGGTCCAGTCGAGCACGAACGCGTTGAAGTCGTCGAACCGTTCTTGGTGCGGCCAGTGGCCCACGCCGTCCCAGAGGACCGAATCGCCGGCGGGGTGAGAGCCGACCGACCGGTCCCAGTCGGGTCCGGTGTTCCTGGCCTCGGCCCAGCGGCGTGAGCAGACGGTCAGAACGGGACAGGTCCGGCGGGACAGGTAGGCGTCGGCGACGGGCCGCACCGCGGGCCCGGTCGACGGGTGATACAGGGCGGTCAGCATACGTACGAGGACGTCGCCGTCCGTGGTGAGCGCCCGGCGCCGGTGCCAGGCGGGCAGCCAGCCCGTGGGCTCCCCGGCGGCCCCGCCCTCCTCCGCGGCCAGCGACCGGGCCAGCGCCGCGGCGGGATCGGGCACCCGGACCGCCGCCGCCATCGCCGCGGCGTGCTGCGGGTGCAGGCCGTAGCGGGGATTGACCGCCACCAACGCCCTTACCAGATCGGGTCGTTCGACGGCGAGCACCGAGGCGATCACGGCGCCCGCCCCATGTCCCACGGCGATCACGGAGGGGGTGTCGAGGGCCGCGAGAAGCCCCGCGAGGTCGTCGGCGAGGTCCCGTGGCGTGTGCCCGTGCCGGGCGGCCGGGGAACGGCCGTGACCGGGCAGGTCGGGAGCGATCAGACGGTGCCGGGCGCCGAGGGCCTCCAGCTGCGGTGCCCAGTCGTCCGAGTCGCCGGCCTCGCCGTGGACGAGGAGCACGGTCGAGGGTCCCTCACCCTCCACGGTGTGGAAGAGTCGGCTGCCGCGGAAGAGTCGGCTGCTGTCGTCCGGCAGCTGTCTCATGTCCGTGTCCCGCGCAGGACGCGCAGCACGGGCCGCGGGTCCGGCCTCGACGCCGACGAACGGTGGGTGGCAGCGGCGAGGGTGCGCAGTCGGTCCCTGATCGGGTCGGCGGACAGGCTCACGCCTGCCACCGCGTGGTGCATGCTGTCCCGCACGGCCAGCGCCCGCTGCCAGGCGCTACGGGCCGCCGTCGCGTCCCCGGCGTCCCGGTGGGCGTCACCGAGCCGGACGAGGACGCGGGCTTCCAGGTGCGGGTCGCCGGCCGCCCGGTACAGCTCAAGGGCGCGCTGGTACTCGGCCAGGGCGCGGCGGTGGTTGCCCAGCCTGCCGTGGCAGCGGGCGAGGGCGCACCAGACCGCCGCCTGGGCGTGGGGTTCGGCCAGGCCCCGCAGTGGCTCGTGGGCCTGGTGCGTACGGGCAAGCGCCTGGCGGGGCCGGCCCAGCAGGTCGTGCGTCCGTCCGAGATCCCGCAGGGCGCCGGACTGGCCCACCCGGTCACCGGCCTCCCGGTACCGTTCCAGGGCCTCCTGCCGGTGGTGCAGGGCATGGACGTGGTGCCCCTGCCGCTCGTGCAGCCGGCCGAGTTCCCCGTGTGTCCGCGCCAGGCCTGCCGGGTCGCTCATCTCGTCGAACAGGTCCAGTGCGCGGCGCAGGTGACCGTGCGCCTCATGGGGTCGGTGCGGGCGCCCCTCCGGACGGCCGAGGGCGCGATGCGAGTGGGCGAGGGCGACCGGGTCACCGAGCCGCCGGGCGGCGTCCAGTGCCGCTTGTCGGCACCGGACGTCGTCGTGGAGCAACTCCCGCTGTTCCATGAGGCGTTCGAGGGCCCAGGCGAGCTGCCAGGCGTGCCGGTCGAACCCGTCCTGGGCGGCCGTCCGCACCATCCGGGCGAGTGTCGCGCGCTCCGCACCGATCCAGGCCAGTGCCTGCGGCACGCCTTCGTGGTCGCCCGCGGCCACGCCGGAAGCCGGAGCCGACAGGGTGAGGGCGGGGCTGTTCGGGGACAGCACCCGTATCGCGCCGTGGGCGGTGTGCAGGACGTGGTCGAGCAGGCGGCGCATGTCCTGCCGCGCGGCGGAGCCGGGAGTGTTGCCGGAAGTGACGGGTGCCGCAGGTGCCGAAGTCTCGTACGTCTCACACGTGTTGGGCGCGTTGGACGTGTCGGGCGTGTTGGGCGTGTTGGGCGTGTCGGGCTCGGAACTGCGCGGGTCGGTGTTCGCTGCGTCGCGCTCCCCGGCGCGCGCACGTTCGCGTGCGTACACCCGCGCCGGCCGCACCCACTCGTACCGGTCCTCCGGTCGTTCGGTGACGAGCCCGACGCGTACGAGTTCCCCGAGCAGTGGGCGAACTCGTCGCAACGGCACGCCGGCCATGCTCGCGGCGAGGGGCGCCGAGGCCGTCTCGCCCGGGTGCAGGCCCAGCAGCCGGAACAGCCGTGCGGCATCGGGTGACAGCATCCGGTAGGAAGCGTCGAAGGCCGCCCGGAGCCCGGGGAGGGCGTTCAGGTTCAGCTCGCCCTCCCCGAGATCGGCGGCGAGAGCGTTCAGCGAGAACTCCGGCCGGCCCGCCAGCCGGGCTGTCGCGGCGGCCACGGCGAGGGGCAGTCCACCGGTCAGCGCCGTGATCACCGCGACGGAGCCCTCGTCGCCGGTGACCCTGGCCTGGCCGACACGGGCCGCCACGCAGTCGCGGGCCTCGTCGGCGGAGAAGGGTTCCAGGGCCAGGAAGCTGGTGTGCTGTGCGCTGTCCGCCAGTTCCGGCAGCGGGCCCCGACTGGTGATGACGGCCAGGCAGCCGGGAGTTGCGGGCAGCAGGTCCGCCACCTGCGCGGCGTCCCGGGCGTCGTCCAGGACCACCAGGACGCGGCGTCCCGCGAGTGCCTCGCGGTAGCGCCGGCGCTGATCGGCCTCGGGTGCCTCGCCCGCCGGAATCCCCAAGGACCGGAGGAAGTTCCCGAGTACCGCGCCGGGCTCGGCGGGCGGCCCGGTCTGTGCGGAGCCGCGCAGATCGGCGTGGAGCTGCCCGTCGGGGAAGCCGGAGCGGGCACGCCGGGACCAGCGTCGGGCGAAGGCTGTCTTGCCCACGCCGGGCGGTCCGTTGACAGCGACGACCGCGCGCCGGCCGCGGAGGTCGTCCGCACTGGGCATCAGGGCCATCTCCCGTTGCCTGCCGACGAACACCGGCAGGTCCGGCGGGAGTTGGGCCGGTACCGGGAAGCTCCCCGCGGACGGTCCCGCCCGGTCCGCGGTGACCGGGTCCTCGCACCGACCGTTTCCGGCGGGCGCCGCAACGACGGGTGTGCCCAGGATCTGCCGGGCGGCGGTCCGCAACTCGGGCCCCGGTCCGATGCCGAGTTCGTCCGCCAGCCGCGCCCGGACGGCGCCGTACGTGCGTAGCGCCTCCTGAGCACGACCGGTCGACGTCAGGGCCCCCAGCAGCCGAGCGTGCAGCGGCTCGTCCAGCGGGCGTTCGTCGGCGCACCGGCGCAGTGCCGCGAGCAGTTCACCGCCTCGCCCGCAGCGCAGGGCGACATCGGCCGCCTCCTTGACCACGCCGTGCCGCTCACGGTCCAGCGCGGTGAGTATCGGATGGATCCGCACGAGGGGGTGGACGCCGTCGGCGACACGGCCCTGCCACAGGGCCAGCGCCGCCACGTACGCCTGTGTGCTGTCCTCCGGGCACCCGCCGTCGCGAGCGAGCCGCGCCTCGCCGACCAGTTGTCGAAAGCGCAGCAGATCGAGCGTGCGGGGGTCGGCGTCGATGCGGTAGCCGCCGGCCCCGCGCAGCAGCCGGCGCCCGGACTCACGGGGACCGAGATCCGGCTCCAGGATCCTGCGCAGCAGACCGATGTAGCGGTAGACCAACGTCCGTGCGCTGGCGGGTGGTTCGTCGTCCCACAGCGCGTCGACGATCTGCTCGACCTCCATCGGCTGCCCGGGGCGGGCGAGCAGCAGGGCCAGCAGCGCACGCTGTTGCGGAGGCCCCGGTTCCAGAAGAGCTCCGTCACGCCAGGCGCCGACCGGGCCCAGTACGGTGAGCCACAGTCCCCGCCGTCCTTCGTGTACCGCTTCCGCCGACATCGCGCCGCCTCAGTACTCTCCGGCACCGACGTCGTCCCACGACCGACCGCACCAAGTTCATCAGTTACGTCGGGGACCCTAGGGAAGCCGTCTTGGGATGGCCTTGGCGACCGCATGGCGCCCAGGAGGCAGGGCCTTCGCACCGCTGTCGGTCCCTGGACATCGGGGACCGGCCGGAGACGGTCTCGGGGCGCCGAAGACCGACTTGGCAACGACTTGGCGCATGCCGTGGAACGACATCACGGCACGCTGCCGGTCCACATCCCGCCATCCGTGACTTCCGGCCGGTCCGCATTCCCGCCCGCGGCGGTGCGGCGCCGCGCCGCACCGCCTCAGTCCTCCAGCAGGCCCGTCTGGATCTGGACCGTCTTGCGCCGGGTGATGCGCAGGGCCCGGCCCGGTACGAGGACACGCGGCTTCACGCTTCCGAAGAGGTATCCCTCGGAGGGCGGGCAGGAGAGCAGCAGAGCGGGTGTGTTGACCTCCAGCATGCGACGCAGCACCTGATCCCCCAGCCCTCGCCCGGCACCGGCCGCCGAGCGGGTCACCACCAGGTGGAAGCCGACCTCGTACCCGAGGGCGAGGAAGTCGAGCAGAGGCTCGAAGGGGCTCCGCCCGAGCGGGGCGCCGATCAGGTCGTAGTCGTCGACCAGGACGAACACGGACGGCCCCTGCCACCAGTCGCGCTGCCGCATACGGGAAGGGGCGATGTCCGAACCGGGCATACGGGACCGCAGGGCCCGGGCGGCGCCGTCCGCCATGTCGCGGAGCTGGTCGATGGAGACCGCGTGGCCGAGCCGGTACTCCTCGGGGACGGCCTCGACGAGCTCCCGGCGGTAGTCGACGACCAGGACCCGCGCCTCGTCGGGGCTGTACCGCTCGGTGATGCCCTTGGCGACCAGCCGCAGAAGGTTGGTCTTGCCGGTCTCGGAGTCCCCGACGACGACCAGGTGGGGATGGTCGGCGAAGTCGTGCCAGGCAGGGCCGAGCTTCTCCTCCTCCAGGCCCAGCGCGATCCGCAGGTCCCCCTCCGGCGCGGGAAGACCCGTCGCGGACAGCCGGACGGGGAGCATCTTCACGGCCGGGGCCGCGGGACCGTGCCAGTGCTCGGCGATGCTCCGGACCAGCTCGCGCACGCCGTCGGCCAGGTCCTCCTGGCGCTGGGCGCCGTCGAGGCGGGGCAGTGCGCCGAGGTAGTGCAGTTTCGTCTCGGCGGTCAGGCCGCGGCCGGCGATCCGAGGGACCGTTCGGGCACGCCGGATGTCGATCACCGACTCCATCGGATCGCCCATCTTCAGCTCCAGGCGCGTACCCACCTGGTCCCTCACCTGCGCGGCGAGCTCCACCCAGCGGGCTGTGGTGACGATGAGGTGCACGCCGTAGTTCAGGCCGCGCTGGGCGAACTGGGACAGGGTGGTGACGTGCTCCAGGAAGTCCTGCCGGAGGGTTCCCCATCCGTCGACGACCAGGAAGACGTCACCGTAGGGCTCCTGGGGGAACTCCCCGGCGGCGCGCCGCTTGCGATAGGTGGCCATGGAGTCGATGTTCTGCTCCAGGAAGAACCGCTCCCGCTCGGCGAGCACCGACGCCACCGCGGCGACCGTACGGCCTATCCGCTCGCTGTCGACGTGCGCCGCGACGCCGCCCATGTGGGGCAGTCCGGCGAGCGCGGTGAGGCTGCCTCCGCCGAAGTCCAGGCAGTAGAACTGCACTTCACGTGGTGTGTGGGTGACGGCGAGAGAGGTGATCAGGGTGCGCAGGAGCGTCGACTTGCCGCTCTGCGGGCCGCCGGCGATGGCCACGTGGCCGCCCGCCCCGGACAGGTCGACCAGCAGCGGGTCGCGCCGTTGCTCGAACGGCCGGTCCACGATGCCCACCGGGACCCGCAGCGCCCCCGGGACCATCGCCCCGGGGCCGGTCGTGGCGGCCTCGACGGTCAGCCCGCGCACGGCGTCGACCGTGACCGGTGGCAGCAACTGGTCCAGCGTCGGCGGCAGGTCCAGCGGCGGCAGCCACACCTGGCGGGCGGGCGGGCCGGAGTCGCGCAGCCGGTCCACGGCGGTGGCGAGCAGGCTCTGCGCCTGTGCCTCCTCCTCCGCACTCCGCTCCGGTTCCGGTGCGGGGTCGGGCAGTTGACGGGGCGCCACCCACCCGACGCTCCACGGTGCGACCTGCTCGGCCACCTGTGCCGGGGCCAGCGCGCCCCGCCGACGCCGGTAGGCGCCGGAGACGTAGGCGGCCCTGAACCGGGTGAGCGCCTCCACCCCGCTCTTGAGGTAGCCGCTGCCCGGTTGCGAGGGGAGGTGGTAGGCGTCGGGCACGCCCAGCACTCCGCGGCTCTCCATCGCCGAGAAGGTCCGCAGGCCGATCCGGTAGGACAGATGACTCTCCAACTGGTGCATCCGGCCCTCGTCCAGACGCTGCGAGGCGAGCAGCAGATGTACGCCCAGGGATCTGCCGAGGCGGCCGATCATGACGAACAGGTCCACGAACTCGGCGTGCGCGGCGAGAAGTTCACTGAACTCGTCCACGACCACGAAGAGACTGGGCAGTGGTTCGAGGGGGGTGCCGGCGGCCCGCGCCCGCTCGTACTCCAGGGCCGAGGTGTAGTTGCCGGCCGCTCGCAGCAGTTCCTGACGGCGTATCAGCTCACCGTGCAGGGCGTCCTGCATACGGGAGACGAGCGCGACCTCGTCGGCCAGGTTGGTGATGACGGCGGAGGTGTGCGGCAGTTCGTCCAGCCCCAGGAAGGTGGCGCCGCCCTTGAAGTCGACGAGGATGAAGTTCAGCGTCTCCGACGAGTGTGTCAGCGCCAGACCGAGGACCAGGGTGCGCAGCAGCTCGCTCTTGCCGGAGCCGGTGGCGCCGATGAGCATGCCGTGCGGGCCCATGCCGCCCTGCGCGGACTCCTTGATGTCCAGTTCGACGGGCGCGCCGTCGGCGCCGACCGCGATCGGGACCCGTAGCCGGTCGGCCGCGGAGGTCCGGGCCGCCCAGTAGCCGGCCGGATCGTACCGGTGCAGGTCGGGGATGCCGAGCAGGGAGGTCAGCTGGATGTCCGACGAGAGCGGCTCGGCGCTGTCGGTGGTCAGGCTCATCCGGTACGGGGCCAGCAGCGCGGCCAGCGCGCGGGCGGTCGCCGGCCCCATCCGGTCCGGTCGGCCGAGCACGGTGGTCTGCTCCTGGCGGCTGCGGTCGGTGCGCACCACGTGCAGCGCGCGGTCCGTGAGGTCCAGCCGCAGGTTGGTGCGTCCGGGGCGCCAGGTCAGCGCGCCGCTCAGATCCAGGACGACGGCGTTGCGGAACCCCTGACCGTCCAGGCGGTGCCCGGGCGGTACACGGCCGCCGTCCACCACGACGACCGTGAACGGCTCCTCGCGGCCCGGCAGAGCGTCCGGGTCGAAGGCGGGACGCTCCTGGAACTCGGCACCGAGCAGGTTGTCCAGTTCGGTGGCCGACGGGGCCACGAGACGGACCGGTCCCGCGCCGTCGCGGTCGCTGCGGTGATGGGCGTGCGGCAGCCACTTCAGCCACTCCCACTCCCCGCGCCTCTCGTCGGACACGCACAGCGCCACCCACACGTCCTCCGGCGCGTGGAAGACCGCGAGCTGCGCGACCACGGCACGCCCGGCCGACCTGATCTGTTCCTCGTCGCCGCGGATCAGCACCTTCGACCAGGCCCGCAGTGCGATGCCCACCGGCTGGTCGGGAATGACGGAGTACGCGCGGATGAACCGGCGCAGCGCGTGTGCGCTCAGCGGTTCCAGGTCCTCGACCGGCTTGGTGGACATCGGGCTCAGCCGGACGCCGAGCCGCTGGTCGCCCACGGCGATCCGGACCTCGGCGAAGTCGTCGTCGGCGGGGCGGCGTTCCCACAGCCGGGTGGTGCGCACCATCGACCACAGCACCGTCGGGTCGGGATGCCGCCAGACCAGCGCCTGCCGCTGCTCGGTGACCGCCCGCCGTACCTTGCGGCGCACCTGTCCCAAGTACCGTAGGTAGTCGCGCCGTTCACCCTTCGTACGGCGCTTGCGCTCACCGCGGCTGCGCATGACCTGGCCGACCACCATGGCCACCATGGACATCATCATCATGCCCATGGCGATGTAGCTCATGACCGTGTTCTCGCCGGGTCTGAGGAACATCACCAGCATCGACGCGGACATCATGCCCATCGGCAGGAACGTCCAGACCGCCGAGGCGTCCGCCTGTGCCTCCGCCAGCGTGGGCGGCTCCTGGAGCGTGAGTTCGCCCTGAGGCATGTCGGGACCGCGGCGGCGGGCAGGCCTGCGGAAGAGTTCCACGGACATGGGACGGGGCTCCTTCGGGGAATCCGGCGGTTCGCCTCGCGCGACGGGATCGCCGGGCCGGCACGGACCCCGGCTCGGCCGTGCCCGCTGGGGCCTGGGCACTCGCCGCCCGGTCGGCGGTCGCCCGTCGGATCCTTGTGACGGATCCCCGTGGCGTCGCTCCCGGCAGGGAAACCCCGCACCCCTCGCCGCGATCGTAGGCGCGCACCAGTGCGCAAAGAATGCCCGCGCACAAAGGGCCGGGCCGTGCCGCTGCGCCGGTACGCCCCTGCGATCACGGTCGGTGCGCGGGGCGTTCCGCTGTGTTCCGCAGGGCCCGGGCGGGCGCCGACGGCTGCCGCGCGGTCAGTTTTCCGGCACAGGCCTCGCCCTACGATCGCCCTCTACGGAGCGGCAGCGGGGCACTGACCGGCTGCTCGCCGTGCCTCCGGGCGCGTAGGGGCGGTGTCCACGGTGATCCGTGTGACCGCCGAGCGCCCCGCCGGACCGTAGGGGTCTTTCAAACCGCCCGTCGCATCCCCCGTTCAAAGAAGAGAGGCAGTACCAGCGTGACCGACAGTTCGGTGGCCGGCCTGTGCCGGGTGACCGTACGGACCTCCGAGGGGTCTGTGGACCTCGCTGTGCCCGTGGACATCCCGTTCGCCGACCTGCTCCCCATCGTGACCGGTTATGCGGGCCAGGAGATGGAGGAACTGGGCCTGGAACACGGGGGTTGGGTGCTTCAGCGCCTCGGGGGCGCGCCGCTCGACCTGGAGGCCACCGCGCAGTCCCTCGGTCTGCGCGACGGCGACACACTGCATCTGCGCCCCCGCGTCGAGGCACTGCCCGAAGCGCACTTCGACGACGTGGTGGACGGCATGGCGAGCACTCTGCGCGAGCGCCCGCACCAGTGGTCGCAGTCCGCGACCCGGTGGCTGCTGCGCACCCTGCTCGTGTCGACCGTGGCGCTCGCCCTGCTGGTCCTGGCACTGCCGGGCGGCCCGGTCGCGCTCCGCGCGGTCACGGCGGCCCTGCTCGGACTGCTGCTGACGGCGGGCGCGGGTGCGGCCAGCCGCGCCATGGCCGACAACGGCACGGCCTCGGCCCTCGCCCTGACGGCCGGTCCGTGTCTGGCGCTGACGGGCTGGCTGCTGCCGACGCTCAGTGCCGACGACGGCTCCGGGCCTGGCGCGGCGGGCGGCCGGCTGCTGTCCGCGGCAGCCGCCTGGGCGGCCGGGGCCGGCCTCGCCCTGATCCTCATCTCGGGTCCGGCCCGCTTCTTCCTGGCCTCGGCCATGGTCGCGACGGCGGTCTGGCTCGCCGCACTCCTCATGGTGCTCTTCGACCTGACTGCCGCCCACGCCGCGGCTCTCGTCGCGGTGTGCACGGTGCTGCTCGGCGCCTTCGTGCCGGCCTTCTCGTTCTGGCTGGCAGGACTGCGCATGCCGCCGCTGCCGACCAACGCCGGGGAACTGCAGCAGGGAATCGACCCGGAACCCGGCGAGCGCCTCGTCACCCGTACCGTCCGCGCCGAGGCGTGGATGACCGTGCTGTACGCGGCGGTCGGCGTCATCTGTGCCGGTGCCCTCACGGCCCTGGCCCCCGAACCCAGCACGCCCGCCCGGGTCACCACCGCGGTGCTCGCCCTGCTGCTCGTCCTGCACAGCCGAGGCGTCGGCAACATCTGGCAGCGGGTGGCGGTGCTGTTCCCGGGCCTCTGGGGTGCGGGCGTGCTGGTGACCGCGCTCGCCGTGCGCTCCGGTACCCACGACAGGCTGCTGCTCGTCGTGCTCCTGTCGGCCGCGGCAGCCGTCCTGGCAGTGCTCTGCTGGGCCCTGCCCGGCCGCCGCCTGGTCCCCCACTGGGGCCGGGCCGCGGAACTCCTGCACTCGGCGGCGGCCATCGCCCTGCTGCCGCTGGTGCTGTGGATCCTCGGCGTCTACGGCCGCATGCGCGGGGTCTTCGGCTGACCGGCGGCCCGTACGAGGGCGAGGGCCGAGCCGTTCGGACATCGGGCACCGGACAACCGACAGCAGGTCAGCAGGTCAGCAGGTCAGTCATACGGACATACGCACGTACGCACGTACGCACGACAGAACCGCTCGGCCGGTCCGAGCCATCGAGAGATCAGCGAGAGGAGGAGCCGATGCAGTCCAAGAGGGACCAGGTCGAAGCCCACGTCTTCATGATGAGCCGCCTCACCTCCGGCATGCTGCTCACCGATCCGGACGCCCCGGACAGCCCGGCGGGCAGGACCAGCCGGGGCGCGGCCTGGGGTCTGTTGCTGGGCGCCCTGGCGGCGGCGGGCTGCGTGCTGTTCGGGCTGATGTCGCCGGGCGGCGACGACTCCTGGAAGAGCGCCGGGGCCGTCATCGTCCGCAAGGACACCGGAACCCGCTACATGTACCAGGACGGCACTCTTCGCCCGATCCTCAACTACGCCTCCGCACGGCTGATCGGCGGAGCCGACCTGTCCACGAAGCTGGTCTCGGGCGCCTCCCTGCGCGGCACCCCGCACGGCGAGGCGGTCGGCATTCCCGGCGCTCCGGACGACCTGCCGGCTGCCGGTGACGTGAACTCGGGCCCCTGGCTGGTGTGTTCGGGGCTGGTCAACGGCGCCAAGGGCACACCGTCGGCCACCACCGCGCTGGTCATCGGCTCCCGGCCGGCCGTCAGCGACGGGCTGACCACCCGGGAAGCCCTGCTGGTGGCCGCCCCCGACGGGGACCGCTATCTGATCTGGCGCGGCCGGCGCCTGCCTGTGGACATCCAGCACGGTGCCGACCGTGCCCTCGGCTACGGTGACGCGACCCCCCGCCCGGTCTCCGCCGAGTTCCTCAACACCCTGCCTCTGGGACCTGAACTGTCACCCGTGGACGTTCCGGGCCGAGGCGCCGCCGGGCCCACCCTCGACGGGCGGTCCACCCGTACCGGGCAGGTGTTCACCGTGCGGGTGCCGGATTCGCCGGTGCGGTACTACCTGTTGGCCGCGCGAGGCCTGGTACCGGTGAGCGGCACGGAAGCGGCGCTCGTCCTGGGCGACCCGCGGACCCGCGAGAACAGCTACGCGGGGAAGCGGCCGGCCCCGGTGGCACTGGCCACCGACACCGTGGACGACCACCTCGCGCCGTCCGGAACAACGCCCGGCACGTCGCTGGCATGGCCGTCCGGGCCCCCTCGGCTGGTCGAACCGGAGCAACGGCAGAACCTGTGCGCGAGTATCCGGCCCGGCAAGAAGGGTCCGGTCACCAGTGTCTCGACGGTGTCCAGCCTGTCCGCCGCGCCCGCCGCGGCCACGGACGCGGTGCAGCCGGCCTGCTCCCCGGTGGACGCCATCGCCGTACGCCCCGGCGCCGGATCCGTGGTACGTGCCCTCAGCGCGTCCGGCGGACAACTGGGCGACACCACCTACCTGGTGACCGAGGCGGGAGTGAAGTACCGCATGGTCTCCGACGACTCGATCGCGGCCCTGGGATACGACGGCACGGAGCCGGCGGGTCTGCCGGCCGCCGTCCTGGCGATGCTTCCGACCGGACCCGATCTGGACCCCGCCGCGGCGTCCGGCAGCGCCCCCGCGCACAGCACCGCCGTCGGCGGCTGCGAGGCCGGCACATCGAAACGCGGCGCCGAGAAGGCACCGGCCACGAACTGACCCCCTGTTGCCGCCCGGGCGAACCGAACCGGCCGTTCGGACACCGGTACGTCCCACGGAGACCCACCGAAGGCATCCGCTCAAGCCGTCCGCTTCAAGCCGTCCGCTCAAGCCGTCCGCTCAAGGAAATGAGGAACACACATGGCCACTCCGCTCCAGCAGTCGTCCAGGGCGTCGACCCAACTGGGCATCAACGCCCTCACCACCGCCCATCAGGCCATCCAGCGCTGCAAGACCGACGTGGACACCACGGCGGGCGCCCTGGCGACCAGTTACAGCGCCGCGTCCGAGGACGGCCGCGAGTTCCAGAAACTGCTGCGGCAGTGGGACGAGCAGGCGCAGATCATCCTGAACAAGCTGCAGGGCCTGATCGACAACCTCAACCAGACCATGCACGCGCAGACCGGCACGCAGTCGAAGAACACCGAGATGGTGCGCACCTCGCAGAACGCCTCCGACTCGGTCTTCAACCAGCTGTCCCGCTGATCCGCCGATCCGCCCCTCCGGGCACCCGGCAACCCGACTTCAAGACTTCACGACTTCACGACACAAGGAGTTCCCATGAGCGCCGACGGTGTGATCCACGTCGAGTACAACCACGTCGACCAGGGCGTGGAGGACATGATCCAGCAGACCCGGGCGATCGAGACCACGCTCGACAACCTGGAGGGTGAGCTCAACGAGCTCAAGACGACCTGGCAGGGGCAGGACGCGCTGGCGTACGGCACCGCCCAGGCCGCGTGGAACAGCGCGGTGACCAACATGGAGCAGCTGCTCATGTCCCACGCCGCCCTGCTCGGCAACGTGTCCGACAACTACCGGCAGACCGAGAACAGTCTCGCCCAGATGTGGAGCGAACTGTCCTGAGCGGCCCGGCCGGACCTCCCGGGGGCAGGCCCGGCACCCGCACCCCCGCCCGACGCCCCCGCCCGACGCCCCGGGCAGACGCACCGATCAGTTACGGAGGAGCCATGGCAGACCTCACCCATCTCGACGCAGGATCCGTGACGCAGTTCGCCGACAACGAACTGCAGACCTTCCTCGGCGACATCAGGAAGATGCGGCACGACACCTCCGACGAGCCGCCGGTCGAGGCGTTGTTCACCCTCTACTCGGCCCTGAGCGCCACCCCGAACAAGCAGCTCGCCATCGGCCCCATGGGCGCTGCCGGCACCGTCCACGGCGACGCCCTGCGCACCAACCTGGTCTCGCTGGCCGACACCGTCGACGGGGTCTTCGTGAAGCAGCAGAAGCTCTTCGGCGACATGGACATGGACCTGAGGGACACCGTGACGACGCTGCTGAACACCTCCGGAGCGTCGCTGCAGTCCATCAACGGCAGTCGGTTCATCTCCGCCCTGGCCGACGTCGGCCAGGACCTCGGCGGCAGCACCACCACCCTCTGACCGCGTCGCACATATCAGGAGTCACCCACGATGGCAGAAGAGAGCGGACCCTGGGAGCAGACGGTCTACCTGGCGACCGGGTACAAGGTTCCGACCCGGGCCTCGGTCACGACCGATCTGCAGGGAAAGGGCAACCGCGGCGGCGCGGGCGAGGACAGCGCCGTCGACATGCCCTGGATCTCCGTCACCATCTCGAACGTGGGGAAGACCAACGCGACCACCGTGGCCCAGAACCTGGCCGGGGCGGGACTCACCTCCGTGCTCTTCTTCGCCGGGACCGGTGACGGCGGCCCCATGGAGAACGCCAGGAACCTGGACCTGTACGTCGTGCGGATCGGCTATCCGTGGCAGCGCGGCGAGGGCGTGGCCGGCACCAACTTCAACAAGTACTCCCTCGGCGTCGGCTCCGCCCTCACCCAGCTCTCCGCCGCACCGTGGAAGACCACCGGCTTCTCCTTCGACGGGCTGACGGTGCCCGAGGCCGACGCCGTCGATCTGGGCACCTTCTCCTACCGTGCCAAGTCCCTCGATCGCGCCGAACTCTTCTTCCGGGAGCACGAGGAGCGCCTTGAGGGCTGGGTGAACGCCATGGGGCGGGACAACGCGGCATGGCAGGGGAACGCGGCGGGTGTCTTCGTCAACCTCCTCGACACGCTCCGCAAGCAGTACAAGCACTACCACGAGCAGTTCGCGCCCCGGAACTTCACCACCTCGGCCGCCAGCGTGGTGGACGGCTACGTCAGCAGGACCTTCCAGGGCAACGGCCTGATCCTCGCCGAACAGGCCCTGGGCAAGGCCGTCAAGACGCTCAAGGACGCCCACGACAAGTGGCGGGGCGACCAGAACGGACCGGTCGCCGGAAAGGCCCCCGACGGCTCCGCCACCACCCCGGCCGCCCACTGGAACCCGGAGGCCGTCATCACGGACGTCCTCAACGAACTCAGACAGTGGATCGACACCAACAACGCCGCCAAGGTCGTCACCAAGGAGGCCCACTACGGTACGGCCTACGGCGGCGCGAACTACTCGTACGACCTGCTGGAGGGGTTCAAGGAGAACGTCCCCGCCTACGGTCCGCTCACCGACCCCAACTCCTGGGCGAAGGTCGCCCAGGAGGCCGTCGCCCGCTGGACGAACAACATCACGGCGAACCTCGACCCGGCCGCCGAGACCGCGCAGACCACCTTGAGCGCCACCTGGTCGCAACTGCTCAACTCCGACTGGGACCCCTCCTACGGCTTCGAAGAGGCGCCCCCCGCCAGTCTCACCAGCACGAGCAGCACGAGTGACGACACCAGCGGCTCGAACTTCGACGTCAACGACATCGCCAACATGTTCGGCAACCAGAACGCGTCGGTCAACAGCGCGCTGAACGACATCGCCTCGTCCACCAACGACGCCCTCAACGGGCAGAACGACGCGCTGAACGACGTGGCCTCCTCCACCGACGACGCCCTGAACGACGTGGCGTCCTCGACCAACGACGCCCTGAACGACGTGTTCTCCGGCGCCGGCGCGAACAGCGACCTCAACGGCGGCCTGGATACCGGGAGTCCGCTGCCCGACGGCGTCACCGGCGACGGTACCGGCTCCCTGACCACCGACTCCGGCCTCGGCACGTCACCGGCCTACACCTCACTGCTCAACAGTGCCCTCAACGGCGGCCTCGGCACCACGAACACCGGAACCACCAAGGTCGACCCGGACGGCAGCATCACCGTCACCAACCCCGACGGCAGCACGACGACGACCAGGCCGGACGGCACCGAGGTCACCACGTACCCGGACGGCAGCACCCTCACGACCGACCCGGACGGCCTGAGCACCCTCGTCGACGCCGACGGCAGCACCTCCGTGCAGAACGCGGACGGCTCCGTGACCACCACGTACGACGACGGCGGCCGGAGCACCGTCGACCCGGACGGCTCGTACACCACGACCAGCGCCAACGGGCAGCTCAACCAGGGGCAGTTGCGGCCCGGGGAGACCCTGACCAACGCGGACGGCAGCGTCACCACCGTCGACGCGGACGGCAGCATCACCACCACCTACCCGGACGGCCTGGTCAGCACCCTCGACCCGGACGGCACCTACACGGTCGACATGGCCGACGGCAGCACGATCGACACCTCGTCCCTGAACCCCGGCGACACGGGCACCACCGTGAGCGGCCTGAACGGCTCCTCCGATCTGTCGTCACCGTCCTACACGTCCTCGACGTCCACTCCGAACAGTCTGCTCGGCAGTGGCACCGACTCGGCCACGGACGGCGACTTCCTCTACGACGACGTCCCCTACACGTCCTCGCTCGCCGGCGCGCTCGGCGGGACGGCCACCACCGACGCCGGTCCCACCTCCCCCGCGAGCGTCAACCCCGGTGCCCTGGCCGCCGCCTCCAGAACGGGCGGGCTGAACGGGGAGATGACCGCGGCGGCCGAACGCGTCCGCTCGGGATACGCCGACACCGACAGCGCCGTCACCGGAACCTCCCGTACCGGCGCCAGGACCGCCGCCGTCGCCGACCAGGCCACCGCCAGGACCACCACCAGCTCCGGCATGCCGTTCATGCCCATGGGCGCGGGCGGCGCACCGGGCGGTCAGTCCACCCAGAGCGAGGACCGCAACCGCACCACCTGGCTCGCCGAGGACGAGGAGGTCTGGGGCACCGACGTGGCCGCGGCTCCGGCGGTCCTCGGCCGGGACGACTGAGGCGATCGGGCGAAGCCCAGCAGGCCCCCGTACCGACGCGAAACACGAGAGCGCGAGAGAAGGAGACGCAGTCATGGAACCCGTCGAAGAGCGACTGGCCAAGGCGATGGAAGCGCTGGAGACCACCAGGGCCGCCCTCGCCGGCGCCGAGCGGACACTGCGGCAGGCGTCCGTCGTCGTCATGGCGAAGGACCGCTCCGTGGAGGTCACGGTCGGAGCGCAGGGCGAAGTGACGGCGATGCGGTTCCACGACGGCAAGTACCGGTCCATGGCTCCGGCACAGTTGGCCTCCGTACTCCTGGAGACGATCGGCCGGGCGCGCTCCCTCATGGCTCGCCAGGTGCTCGACACCTACCGTCCGATCTCCGAGAGCGTGCCCCAGGTCGGCGGGGTGCCCGGCGCGGAGATCGACTGGGACGGCCTGTTCGGTTCGATGGTCGGCGAAGGCGGGGCCGGCCCCAGAAAGAACCCGGGCGGTCGACTGCGTGACGAGATCGTGGAGGACACCGCCTGAGGTGCCCGCCGCAGTACTCGGCAGACCGGTCCCGCGCGGGCACCGGACGTCCCCTCGGCACCAGCCCGACCCGGAGGAAGCATGTCCCACAGCTCGTTCGAAGCCGACCCGAACCTGACCCGCAGAGGCGCGGAGGTCCTGGCGAACATCGCGGAACACGCGCACGCCCTGGTCAACGACCTCGCCCACCACAGGTCCGCGCTCAGCGGCTGGGCCGGCCAGGACGACGACTACGCCCAGCAGGTGGGCCCGCAGATCAGGACGACGTACAAGCGGACGCTGAACTCGGGGCGGCAGATCACCGACGCCATCGTGGCGGTGGTCGACAACACGGCGGGGTCGGCACGACACGTCGAGAAGGCCCGGACGGAGGCTGTCGACGGCATCGTGGACGCACAGGCGGCGTACGACGGCAGGCACTGAGTCATGGGCGATCTGCGGGTCTCTCCCGAGTGGAACGCGTTCATCACGGCTCTGATCGGTGCCGGCTTCATCGAGGCGAGCGAGACGGGCGCGAAGGTCAGCGGCGAGACGCTGGACGGTTTCGGACGTCGGATGGCGTCGCTTGAGGAGGAGATCGCGTACTCGGTGCGGCACATCGGTGACTCGTTGCCGGGTGACGCGGGCCGTGAGTACGTACGCGCGATGTCGGTGCTGACGGGCTCGGACGGCGGCGTGAACCACCTCCAGCTGCTGGAACGCAGCCTCAAGGAGGTGGCGGCCGGGCACCGTGACCAGTCGCTGAACATCCAGGAGAGCAAGTGGCAGATCGTCGCGGAGCTGATCCGGCTGCTGATCGAGCTGACGATCCTGGCGGCGACGGCATGGTTCAATCCGGCGGCCGGTGGTCAGGCGGTCGCGGCGAAGGTGCGCAGCCGGGCCGCGTTCCTGACGGCGCTCGATCTGTTCCTGCGGCGTTCGCACCTGCTGCCGAGTCTGAGCGAGGCCCTGGAGGAGGCCTTCCAGACACTGATCGTGCGTCTGGGGCTGATGGCGTTCAACGAGCCGGACATGAAGCCACACGGAGTGGACTGGAAAGCGGTGTGGCAGAGCGCCGCGTTCGGCGGGGCGGCGGGCTGGCTGTCGGGGCCGCTGCGCGGACTGGCGGAGAAGTTCAACGGGCTGTTCGGCAAAGGGCCGGGGCAGGGGCTGACCAAGAACCTGTCGGACGACGTCGCGTCGAAGTCCGTGCGGAATCTTCCCGCGGGGAGCAACAACAGCCGGTCGGTCCTGGACTCGGTGACCTCCTCCCCGAGGAAGGTCTCGGAGTTCGTCGCGGACGGTCTGACGGAGGCACTTCCGGAGTCGCTGCTGGCGATGGCGTTCTTCGGTACGCCCTGGTCGTGGAGTGCGTTCGGGATGGCCTTCGCCCTGTCGGGGACGAGTGAACTGACGACCGGCATGCTGCACCAGGGGGTCGCGAGCGGAGTCGGCGACCTGCGGCAGGCGACGGCGGGGAACCGGGGAACGGCATCCCCGACTCCGGTCGCCAAGAGCGGGACGGTGTCCGGATCGGGCGGCCACCGCCGGAGCGCGGGCCGTGACAGCACGCCGGGCGCGGTGAACAGCCTGGACGCCCTCGACTCCCTGGGAAGGGGGTCGAGCATCGGCACGGTGCCGGATGCCGCAATGACGCAGGTCCGGACGCCACCGGCCACGACGCCCGCCTCGCACACACGGACCGAATCGGCGGAGTCACCCCGCCAAGCCACCGCCTCCGGGAGCCGGAGCGGCGCGACGTCCACCACCGACACCTCTGCGGACTCCGCCCGTCGAGCGGGCGTCACGGAAGCCGGTCGCCCTCCTGCCGCTGCCGCTACCGCTACCGCTTCGGAGACCGCCCGTACGACGACCGGCTCCGCGCCCGCCGAGGGGAGCCGCTCTCCGGCCGCGTCCACCTCGTCCACCTCGTCCACCTCGTCCGAGAGAACGCCTTCCTCCGCGACGACGGCCGGAACGAACCGTCCCGTGCCCGGAGCCCCCGCGGAGACCCCTCGACCGGCGACCGCGTCGTCATCCACGTCACCCGCGTCACCCGCGACCGGCGCCGAACCGCCACGCTCGGCGCCCCAGTCCGGACCGAACGCCGCACGGACCGGGACCACGACGACGGGAACGGCGACGGCCACGACGACCTCTGGGTCCGGCCGCCCGTCGGCCGCTTCCGCACTCCCCCCGGAAGCAACGCCCACCGACACCACCGCCACTCCCCCACCGGTTCGTCCCGCGGTCACCGAGACCAAGGCCGGAGAGGCCTCGCCGACGAACACACCCACGCCCGCTTCCGACCCGGACCCGAACCCGGACCTCGACCACGACGCCCTGCGCCGCAGGCTCTCCGACGAGTGGCGGACGAACACCCCGGGGCCGGACGATCTCGCCCTCGCCCACAACATCGTCCGCACCCACCAGGTCCTGACAGCCTTCGAGCCCGCGCTCCAGCCCGCCTTCGACGCCGTGGACCCGGGCCACCTGGCCGTCTACGCGGTAGCCCTCGACCTGCGTGTCGACAACGACATCGAGCAGGCCGAAGCCCTGTCCCGCCGACTGGCCGCGGGCCGTCCCAGGGCCGAGCGCGGCTATCTGCCCGGCGGCAGCGGCCGGGGCCTGCCCGGCGAGGCGCGAACCGCGCGGGGTGCCGGCGGTTCCGACGACACAGCCCGTACGCGCGGGCCCCGCGGCCCTCGGGGGACTCAGGAAGCCTCGTCCCGCAGGGCCGTCACCGATCCCACGACCGGGGAGCCGAACCGGCTCCCATCGGAGGCGGTGGGTGCGCCCCCGGTCGCCGCCCGGCCCCTCCCGGCCACGCCCGTACCGCCTCGGTCGCTCGAAACGACAGCGGACGTCACCGAAGCCGGACGGACGCGGACGACCCCAACCATCGAGCCGGGACGTGGCACAGCGGCAGCCGCGGCGGAGCGCCGCCGGCCCGCCGAGTCGAAGACGGCACCGACCGGTCCTCGCAGCGCCACCCGACCGGTCACCGAACGACCGTCCGCCGGAGCGGGCAGGCGCAGGCCGGATCCCGCTCTCCCCGCCTTCCGACAGCGCGATGTCGTCCGTACGGTGTCGGTCGAGGACGCGCGGTACCAGGTGCTCCAGGTGGAGCCGGACGGTGACTGCTTCTTCACCTCGGTCCT
The DNA here is from genome assembly GCF_044328075.1 of Streptomyces sp. NPDC017991. Lineage (NCBI taxonomy): Bacteria > Bacillati > Actinomycetota > Actinomycetes > Kitasatosporales > Streptomycetaceae > Streptomyces > Streptomyces sp. NPDC017991. The sequence goes on from NZ_JBIRGP010000008.1 coordinate 348,337, forward strand.
CGCCAACTCCACTCGGCAGCTTGCCGGTTCACCGCTGAGCGAGCTGAACGTCCAGCAGCTCCGCGAGCAGGTGGCCGGCTGGCTGGCCGGCGACACACCCGCCGCCGAGGCACAGCGGCAGAACCTCGACTCCGGCCCCACCCCACTGCTCACCCTGCTGAACGACCTCCCTCTCAGCCCACTCGAAGACCTCCTCGGCCACCGGGCCGCCGAGCTGACGCCGGCGCAACTGGCCAGGATCGAGGAGGATCTGATCCGTCCGCAGTACGCCCGTGAGCTGGCCCGGAGATTCGACGACCCCGCCGACCGGGCGATCGTCGGGGACTTCACGGCCGGTATGGCGGCCCGGCTCCTGCCGGATTTCACCCCCGACCCCGCGCTCGTCCGGCCGCAGGACCGCGCCCGGTTGGCGGCCGACCACCGCCTGGCCGCGCTGCGTGCCGAAGCGGCGCGGCTGCTCTCCGAGGTCACCCCCCGCAGCGAGGCCGCCTACAGCTTGCTGGCCGGCCGCTACCAGGGCATCGCAAGGCTCAAGCCCAGGCTGCGGGACCTTCTCGATCTGACGCCCAGCGCGGCGGCCCAACTCGCGCTGCACCACACCGACATGTGGGCGACCCCGTTCTACGACCAGGTGCCACAGCTCACCGCGGTCGCCCTCGGCCTCAACATCACCACCGTGCAGACGATCGAGGACCTGCCGGGTGACATGGCCTTCGCGAACCCGCTCAACCCGTCGGCGCCCCAGTCCCTGTACCTGTACTACGAGGGCGACCACTACTCGGCGATGACACAGGTGGGCGGGCCGGTCCCGGTCCACCGGACCCAGCTGGCCGCCGAGGACGCCCAGCCCACCGAGAGCCCGGAGAGCGAACTGGCCCCCGCGGCTCCGTGGAACTCCGCTGTACGGCCCGAGCTCGACGCACTCGCGGAGGCGTTGCGCGCACATGAGGCCAGCGAGAGTCTCGTCGCCCGTCTGAACGACCTGTCACCGGACGCGGTCGAGCAGCTCGGCGCCATCCTCGCGAAGGGAGCCGCGGACACCGCCGGGCCCCGCTCGCAGGACATGAAGGCCGCATCCCTCGGTGCGGCCGCGACCGCGCGCCGACGCCGTCGCGACCGCAGCCGACCCGCCCCGGCCTTCACTCCGGATCCCGTCACGATCGCCTTCCCCGAACGGTCCGCGACGATGGCCTCACAGGACCGGCCACGACTGGACGCCCTGGTCGAGCTGATCTCGGAACAGGCCCTGTTCAACCGGCTCGTGAGCGTGCCGCTCCCGGTGATCCGCCTCGCCGTCTCCCGACCCCGGCGCTCCCGCTTCGTACGGTCCGGCACGGATCCCGGGGTACTGGCCGACCTCCGTGCGCAGGGCACCGCACAATACGTGCGGGACCGGCTGACAGCCGTACTGGACGACAAGCAGCCGGCCACCCGCCGGTTCAGACTCACCGGCGACGACTTCCGCATCGAAACCGGCGCTCCCTCCGATCCGGTACCGAAGGACACGGCCGCCGTGCCCGCACACGCCGTCGCCGTCACGGTCCAGTACAGCCCCGACCTCACGCCGGCCCAGGAGGAGGCAGCTCCCGGAGTCGTCCGGGACGAGTGGGACCACCTCGCCCACGCGGTCAATCCCCGCCGGGACGCGGCTCTTCACATGGCGCTCACCCTGGTGCGCGGTCACCAGCGCGTCGAGGGATTCCGGTTCGATGCCGACCCGGACTTCGGGGAACTGCCGCTCGCCCACCGAGCCGTGTACGCGGTCGCCGTCAGTATCGTCCGCGACCCACACGACGTAGCCGCCGCGAAAGAACTCTCCCGCGGCCTGGCCGTGCATCAGCCTCAGCCACGAAGGACGACCCCGGGAGTTCCTGCTGCTTCGCCCGACCTCCCGGCCTCCTCCGAACGAGCCGCCGGCCGTTTCCTGCCGGTCTCGCCCCCGACCTCGCCGGGGGTGGCCGCGGATGTGGACACGGAGGGGGTTTCCGGTGGTGTGGTCTTCGGCAGTTCGTCCCCGGGCGTGACGGTGCACCAACTCCCTGCGGTGCCGGGTTCCGGCGAATCGACGACGGCTCTTCCGTCCCTCCCGTCGTGGGCCGATGAGCTGTCTGCGCGGGTGCGGAGCACTTCCCCCGCGGAGTTGGTGTCGTCGGTGGCGATGCTGCGGCAGGAGGAGCGGGCCTGGCTGGCCTCCGACACCGGACTGGTCTCCTCCCTGCGGAAGTCCCTGCCGGGCGCGGAGTTCACGAAGATGGCGACGGCCCTGCTGCTCGACGTGCATCCCGGCGTGCATCAGCCCGTCTCGGCGCGGCTTGAGGCATACCGGCTGATCTCCGCACTGCTCGTGAACGACGACGTGGCGACCAGGCTGCTGGCAAGCGGGTCACGGGTGGTGATCGTGCCCAGGGACACACCCATGACCGCGCTGGAACCCTTCGCCTCCCTGACAGGCCGCCCGCTGGGCGACGGCCGCGTCTGGGACGACGTACGAGGCGGCTCAGGAAAGGTCACGGCGATCACCGAGGAGAACCTCCTCGGTGAGACGACACCCTTCGCGAACAGCGTGTACGAGGACAAGTACTCGACGACGGTGCACGAAGTCGTGCACGCCGTCGAACGACACGGACTCACCGACACCGACCGCCGCCTGATCAACGAGGCCTTCGCCTTCCGACTGGCCCAAGGCCCGGACTCGGCGTGGCCGGACGGCCCACGCCGTGACCCGTCGGGCCGCGAAGTGGACAACTACTCCGCCAAGAACGCCCACGAATACTTTGCTCAGTTGACGAACGCCTATCTCGGCGTCAACCACGGACACGACCCCTTCACCGGACAGCCCCGCAACAACGGGGCCCATTGGGTCCGCACCCACGAGAAGAAGCTGCTGCCCCTGTTGCGGCGGCTCTACGGAAACAATCCTCGGGTCGTTGCGACAGCACCCGCCAATCCGGTCGCCACCACACGCGAGGAGAACGAGAAGTACGCGGCCGTCCGCGCGCTGTTCGGTGACACGTCCTCGCAGGACATGGGGGCTCCGTCCGGGCAGCCGACCGCTGCCGGGGGCGCCGGTGCGAGGCCACGCGGTGCGCGGCCGGGCACGGCGGAAGAGGGTGTGACACTGCCGCCTCCCCCGGTGTACTTCTCGTATCCGACGCAGGACATGTCGGTGGGCGATCTGACCAGGTGGAACGGACCGCTGACACCAGCCCAGACCAATTCCGTCCAGTTGCAGGTGCAGACGTTCCTCGGCACCGCGCGGCTGAGTGCCGCGCGGATCATGCTGCACCGGCTCGCGGAACGCCGTGCGGCTCTGATCCACACACCGTTCGAGGCCGAAGCGCAATGGCTTGAGCAGTGGGTGAGCCAGTCGCTGGAGGCCAGCAATCACAACCCGGTCATCTCGGCACCGCCCAAGATAATCAATTTCTTCTGGATCGGGCGTCCGATGAACCTTGGCGCCGTCGGGAACGTCCTTGACTGGGCTCAGCGGGCCAGGGACCACGGGTGGGTGGTCAATCTGTGGACGGACAGCCACCCGGCCTATCCGGGCGGACCGGCGCTGAGCACCTGGCACGAACCCACATACGAAATGCTGGTGCGCGCCGGAGTGCGTTTCCGTGATGTCGATGAAGCTCTGCCGCCCACCATTTCGGTGACACCTGGGCACCATGCGCTCACCTTGGAACAGGCACAACTGGTGAAGCTGCGCAGAATCTACAACAACGCCCGGACGGCATCCAGGGCGTTCCCCATCGGCAAGGACGTGGCGCAACTGGCGATCCTGCTCCGTCAAGGTGGCGTCTTCAGCGATGTGGACATCACGCCGGGAGAAGCGGAGATGTTCTCCGCGCCTCGCAGGATGGGCCGCTCCGACATACCGCTCATCGGACCCATGTTCCGGGACGACAAGACGTACCAGGACCAGCGTGTCGCCATGGCCGCACTGCTGGGAGTTCCGGTCGGTGGCCTGACGTCGACCGACGTGGCTCTGCATGCCATGGCGGACGGCCGGTACGGCAACGCTTTCATGATGACCGTCCCGCACACCTCCTTCTTCTCACGCGCCATTGATCTGATCGACAACGACGTCATGAGCTGGAACGGCCATGAACTCGCGAGCAGCGGTGTGATCGCGACCGGCCCGATCCTGTATGTGCGGGCGGCCGTAGCGCAGGCGAACACCTATCAACTCGACATGGCGGAAGGCGAGTACGCCAAGGGCGTCGACCTCTACGAGATGCGGCGATGGGCACGTGTCGGCTGGATCACCGACGAGAGTGAGAACCAGGTCGATCTGCCCGGCCCTTCCGGCACCCAGAACCAGTTCTCGTTCCTGCCTGTGCCTCCGCCGTCGTCGGGTGCGGGGGTGCAGGAGGTGTCCGGTGGTGTGGTCTTCGGTGCCGGGGAGTCGGGTGGTTCGTCGTCGGGTGTGACGGTGCACCGGATCTCCGCCGAACCGGCATCGGTGTCCGGGGACGCGATGTCGGGGCATGTGGCTGTTCCGTCGTGGGCCGATGAGCTGTCGGCGCGCATACGGAGCACTTCCCCCACGGAGCTGGTGTCGTCGGTGGCGATGCTGCGGCAGGAGGAGCGGGCCTGGCTGGCCTCCGACACCTCCGACACCGGACTGGTCTCCTCCCTGCGGGAGTCCCTGCCCGGCGCGGAGTTTACGAAGATGGCGGCGGCCCTGCTGCTCGACGTACATCCCGGCGTGCATCAACCCGTCTCGGCGCGGCTTGAGGCATACCGGCTGATCTCCGTACTGCTCGTGAACGACGACGTGGCGACGCGACTGCTGGCAAGCGGGGCACGGGTGGTGATCGTGCCCAGGGACACACCCATGACCGCGCTGGAACCCTTCGCCTCCCTGACGGGCCTCCCGCTGGGCGACGGCCGCGTCTGGGACGACGTACGAGGCGGCTCGGGAAAGGTCACGGCGATCACCGAGGAGAACCTCCTCGGTGAGACAACACCCTTCGCGAACAGCACCTACGCGGATAGTTATTCGACGACCGTTCACGAAATGGCTCATGCCGTCGAGAGGTACGGGCTCACCGCTGACGAACGCCGTCTGATCGGAGAGGTTTTCGCCGCCCGCCGGGCCGGGGGCCTTGACGTGCAATGGCCTGACGGCCCACGCCGTGACCCGTCGGGCCGCGAAGTGGACAACTACTCCGCCAAGAACGCCCACGAATACTTTGCTCAGTTGACGAACGCCTATCTCGGCGTCAACCACGGACACGACCCCTTCACCAAACAGCCCCGCAACAACGGGGCCCATTGGGTCCGCACCCACGAGAAGAGACTGCTGCCACTACTGGAACGGCTCTACGGCACCAACCCGCAGGGCGGCGTGACGTCACCGGCGAACCCTGTCACCACCACCCGTGAGGAGAACGAGACCTACGCGGCCGTCCGTGCGCTGTTCGGCGAGACCTCCCCGGACGAAACCGAAACGGTGTCCGGGTGGCCGACCGTGCCCACGAGTGCCGACAGCCTCTCGCACGGCGCCGGCCCGGCCACCCACCGCCAGGAAGCGGAGATACTGCCGCCACCACCCGTGGTCCATTACACGACTCCGGCACCGGATGCGTCGGTGGGCGATCTGACGAGATGGAACGGTCCGCTGACGCAGCAACAGACGGACCTCGTCATGGCCCAGGTGGGAATGTTCCTCGGCACCGCGCGGCTGAGTGCCGTACGGATCATGCAGCGCCGGCTCACGGAACGCGGTACGGCACTGGCCCGCACACCGTTCGGTGCCGAGGCGCAGCGACTTCGGCTGTGGACGGAGCAGCAGTTGATGGCCCCCCACCACAACCCGGCTCTCGCGGCACCGCCCAAGAAGATCCATTTCTTCTGGATCGGGCGTCCGATGAGCCCCGGCGCCATCGGGAACATCCTCGACTGGGCTCAGCGGGCCAGGGACCACGGGTGGGTGGTCAATCTGTGGACGGACACCTCTCCGGCCTATCCGGGCGGACCGATGCTGAGCAATTGGCACCAGGAGCCGTACACCATATTGCGGCAGGCGGGCGTGCGGTTCCGTGACGTCAACGAGGCCTTGCCGCCCGGCATCCAGGTGACTCCCGGAAACCATGGGTTCACTCCGGACCAGGCACAACTGGTGAAGCTGCGCTCGATCTACGACAACGCCCGGACGACCCCGACGGCGTTCCCCATCGGCAAGGACGTGGCGCAACTCGCCATCCTGCTCCGCGACGGCGGCGTATTCAGCGATGTGGACATCACGCCGGGACGGGCGGACATGTTCTCCGATCTCCGCAGGATGAGCCGTTCCGACATTCCCCTCATCGGGCCCATGTTCCGGGACCAAAGGACGTACGACCATCAGCGCGCCGGCCTTGCCCGACTGCTGAGAACGCCGGCCGGTCGCCTGACTCAGGCCGACGTCGCCCTGCATGCCATGGCGGACGGCCGGTACGGAAACGCTTTCATGATGACCGTCCCGCAGTCCGCCTTCTTCAGGCGTCCATCGACGCCATCCCCGACGAGGTCATGAACTGGGACGGCCAGGAACTCGCGAGCAGCGGTGTGATCGTGACCGGCCCGGCGCTGTACGCCCGGGCAGCGACGGCACAGGCCAACACATACCAACTGGACATCGCGAACGGCGAGTACGCCAACGGCGTCGACCCCTACGAGATGCGGCGATGGTCGTACGTCGGCTGGATCACCGACGAGAGTGAGAACCAGGTCGACCACGGCGTCGCCCTGGGTCCCCACGACGCGGCCGGCTTCCAGCCGCCACCGCCCGTCGACGCGCGGTCCGGTTCGCCGGTGTCGGGGGGATCGGTGTTCTCGGCGCGGGAGCCCGCCGGGGACGGCGGCGGGAACCGGAGTCCGGTGCCCGACGTCGACCCGGTCCTCATCCCGGAGACGACCGAGGAAGCCGTGCGCTCCGTGCGTCGCGCGCTGGCCGAGGGCTCGATTCCCCAACTGCCCGCCGAGCAGCGGCGGATGATGGGCGCCGACCCTCTCCTGATGGACGCCCTCATGTCGGCGCTGGGTCCTCACGGATTCGCGCGGCTGGCAGCTCAACTCATGGTCGTCGTCCCACCCGGAGCGCAGCGCGCACCCTCCGCGCGACGCGTCGCACACGACATGGTCGCCCGGGTGCTGAGCAACGCGTACGTGGCCAGGCACCTGTTGCAGAGTGGTGTCCAGGTGCTCGTCCTGCCGAAGAGCACACCTGTCACCGACTTCCCGGAGTTCCGCCACCTCCGGGACCTGACAGCCGACGACGGTCGCCCCTGGAACGGGATCAGAGCTCTTCAGGACGGTGGCCTGGTCGTGGTCTCCGAGGAGAACCTCCTGGGTGAACTCGGCCCTGACCGCGCCAGATCGCACGGCGCCTCGGATCTGCCACACGAGTTGGCTCACGCGATCCACCGACTCGTGCTGGGAGATGCGGCGAAGAGACTGATCGAGACGTCCTACGCGAACCGGCAGCAGGCCGGGTACGACGCGCCGTGGCCCGACGGTATCCGGCGTGATCTGTCGGGCAACCCGAAGGACAACTATTCCGCGACCGACGTCCTTGAGTACTTCGCACAGGTGACTACCGCCTACTTCGGAGTCAATACGGGACGCGACGGTGACACTCTGCGTGTCCGGTCGAACGGCGCCGACTGGGTCGAGGCGAACGTGCCGGAGTTGATGCCCCTGCTCGTGCCTCTCTACGGGCCGGTGGCCGAGGCACGCTTCGAGGAGGTGGCGAACCCCGTCGACCGTACGGTGCGCGAGGACGAGGCCTTCGACGGTGTCCGCGCTCTGTTCGGTGACGAGGCGCACGGGGTGAACGAGGTGGACGAGATGGACGGAGTCGTCGGACCGGACGCCCTGTCCCGGCAGTTGCGCCAGACCGCGACGCCTCCGCCGGACGCGGACCGGCTGCTGCGTGAGCTCCCGGACATGGACGGGCCGGAGCGCCTGCGGACACTCGCCTCGCTGGCCCCGGAGCACCGGCGTTGGCTGTCCGTGCACCGAGAGTTCGTGGACACGCTGCGGTCCCGCCTCCAGCCGCCTCGATTCGCCGAAACAGCTGCTCAGTTGATGCTGGACGCGCCGGACGGTCTGGCGGCCCCGGAGACGTCGACGGCGGTGGCGCGAGCGTTGTTCGCCCGCCTGCTCATGGATCCGGACGTGGCGTCGCGGCTGTTGAGCAAGGGCTCGTACCTGGTCGTGCTGCCGGACCGGATGCGACTGACCGAGGTGCCGCAACTGCGGCACCTGCGGGGGAGGTCCCACAGCGGTCTCCGCTACGACGACGAGGCCGCTCTGGGCGGCGTGATCGGCATGGTCGTGCCCGAGCGGCAGTTCCTCGGGGGCGGCGCCGAGGCCTCCGCCGAGGATCGTGTCCGCGAACACGGCAACGTCGCGCTCGCTCTGGCCGGCACGGTGTTCCTGCACGGGATCACCGAGGACGATCAGTTCCTGGTCGACTCCGCGTACCGGGCGCGAAGGGACCGGGGACCCGACGCGCCGTGGCCCGACGGCATCCGACGCGACCGGAGCGGAGCCGCGCAGGACAACTACGCGTCCATCAACCCCGCCACGTACTTCGTGCAGTTGTCCAGGACCTACCTGGGACTCAACGCGGGGCACGACCCGAACACCGGGCGTCTGCGGGCGAACACCGCCGCCTGGGTCACGGCCCACGAGCCGGCACTGCTACCGCTCCTCAACCGCCTGTACGGTTCCGCGCCCACGTCGGCTCCGGCCACGGCGAGCACGGAACCGCCACAGGACCCGTCCGCCGCGTCCGGCTCCTCGCGGCAGCGGACCCGCGACACCGGACAGCCCGGCGGTACGACGTTCACGGGCGAGCCCGTGACACACCCGGCCGCGGAGCCCGCCACCACGCCGGAGGAGCCAGCCGCGGTGGCGGTACCCCCCGCGGACTCCGTCGGGCGCGTCCTCGCCGCTCCGACCGCGGGCAACGACAACGACAGCCGGGCCGCCGTGTCCGGCGGCACGACGTACACCTCACCACCGGCCGCGGTGACGACCGGACGGACGACGGCGCCGGCTCCGGTGCTGACTCCTCTGCAGGAATCGGATGTCGCTCGCGCCGCACAGGTCACGCGTGCGCTGGCGGCGCGAGGGGAGCTGGTCGCACTGTCGGTGGAGCGCCGACGACAGCTCTCGCTCGGCGCAGGCCTGGTGGACCGTCTGAAGGCGGACCTGCCGGCCGCGGAGTTCGCCCGGCTGGCGGCGCAGTTGATGGTCGAGGTGCCGGCCGCCGTGGAGCGGGCGGCTTCGGCCCGGGTCGAGGCACACCGCATCGTGGCGCACATGCTGGCCGACGCGGATGCCGCGGCGGCACTGCTCAAGCGTGGCGTACGGGTCGTCGTCCTCCCGAAGGACATGAAGATGACCGATCTCCCGCAGACGCAGTCGTTGCGTGGACGCAAGTCCCCCACCGGCCGGTCCACAGACGGCATCAGAGGTGTCTCGATCGGTACCACGGTGGTCGTCTCCGAGGAGAACCTGCTCGGTGAGTTCTCGGCCGTCGGCGAGGGCGCCGCCTGGTCCGGGGACTCCACGACGGTCCACGAGATGGCCCACGCCCTGATGGGGCACGCCCTCACCGCGCACGAGCGCGACGTCATCGACGCGGCGTATCTGGTGAAACGCGCTGCGGGGCCCGACGCGTCCTGGCCTGACGGCATCAGACGGGACATCCTCGGCAACCCGACGGACAACTACTCCTCCCTCGACGCGGACGAGTACTTCGCGCAGGTGGTCACCGCCTACATGGGCGCTCACGCGGGATACGACCTCTCCACGTACCGGCCGGTCAACAACGGGGCCGACTGGGTCAGGGCGAACGAACGCGCGCTGCTGCCGATCCTCCAGCGGCTGTTCGGATCCGCGGACCAGGCCCGCCTGGACGGACCGGTCAACCCGACCGACCGGACAGCCGCGGAGGAGCAGGCCTTCGGCGCGGTGAGGGAATGGTTCGGGGACACCCCGGAGAACTCCACTCGCACGCGGAACGACGTCGTACGTCCCGCGAACGCCGACGAACTCCTGCGTTCGCTCCCGCAGCGCAGTCCCGACGAGCGTGCGGGCGTTCTGGCCGGCCTGCGGCCCGAGCACCGGCGCTGGCTGTCGGTCCACCACGGGTTCGTGGACGCCCTCGCATCGCGTCTCGACGCACACGAGTTCGCCGCCACGGCTGCCCGGCTCATGGTCGAGGTCCCCTCGGGATCCGAGACCGCGGGACACCAGGCCCGGGATCTGCTCGTCCGGCTCTTGGCCGATCCCGAGGTGGCCGCCCGGCTTCTGAAGAGCGGCACGACGGTCACCGTCCTGCCTTTGGGGACCCGGCTGGTGGATCTCCCGGCGTTCCAGGACCGACGCGGTATCACCGAGGCCAACGGCGTTCAGTGGGACCGGGCCAGGTCCGCCGGGGGAATCACCGACACGGTGATCGCGGAGGAGTCGCTGTCCACCCCCGCGGACGCGCTGCGGATGCTCACCCAGACCCTCTACTCGTTCGCGTCGAGTCCTGACGACCGCCGTCGTACGGCCGCCTCCTTCAGGGCGCGGAAGGCGCTGGGCCACGACGCGCCCTGGCCCGACGGAATCCGCCGTGACACGCACGGAACGCCCACGGAGAATCTGTCCTCGCGGCTCCCGCTCACCTATTTCATCCAACTCACCAGCGTCTACCTGGGGCTGAACGCCGGGACGGACGCCCACACCGGCCGTCCGCGCGAGAACGGCGCCGCCTGGATCGCGACACACGAGCCGAGGCTGCTGCCCCTCTTCCGACGCCTGTACGGTCCCACCCCGGCGGCCGGGACCGGCCGTGCCGGAGTCCCGCCCGTGCGGGAGCCCTCCGTGCCGACGGGCGGTGCCGCACCGGTGACCGGACGCTTCCTGCCCGCCCCGGAGCCCGCGACGCGGGACGGCTTCCTCCCGGTGTCCGACGGCACCGTGTTCCTGACACAGCCGGACGAGCCGGACGAGTCGAACAAGCCCGACGAGACACCGGGAACGCGGCCCGCGCCTGGGACCGACCGCCCGATCGGCAAGCCGCTGACCGTGCGCTTCCCCCGCGGGTCACGGTGGATGCAGGCCGACCAGGACCGGGACATCCGCGCACTCGCCCGGCGTACAGCGGTTCAGGCGCTGAAGGACCGTGCCGAAGGGCGGCAGCCCCAGGCCATCCACGTCAGCGGCCGGGGCAACAGCACCGACCACGCCGCCTACACGGGAAGAACCCGGGCGAAGAACACCGCCCGCGTACTCGAAAACCACCTCGCCGCCGCGCTGCGGGAGTTGCAAGGCGCGACCGCCGATCCGCTCACCACTCGCGGGCTCGACATCCGCTACGGCTTCGAGGACACCTCGGAACAGGACCGGGTCGACCCTGCCACGCGCCGTACGGCGACCGTCGTCCTCGGCGACGACGTTCCTGACGGCATCGAATGGACGTCGCTGCGCGAGCCCGGAAGCAGGGACCGTCACGAGCGCGCCGAGACAGCACTGACCGTAGTGTTCGGCAAGGGCGGCAAGGACGTGTCGGCGCGGGAGGCGCGGCATATCGAGGACCTCGCCCGGCGGATCGCGGTGCGCGCGGTGCGGGACCGGGCACGAGGGCTCCGGCCTCCGGAGATCCAGGTGGCCGGACGCGGCAACGGCCGCGACTCGGCGGAGACTACGGGCCTGCTGCGTGCGTCCAGTACGCGGGCGGAGTTGCAGCGGTGGCTGGACCTCAAGCTCGCCGAACTGCAGCCGGACGCGACCGAGCCCCTCACCGTGCGGGACCTGACCTTCAAGGACGTGTTCGACGACGCGCCGAGGGCCCTGTACGAGGATCCGCTGACCCGTCGCACGGCGACGGTCACCGTCGACTGGCCGGACGACGAGGCGGCCGACGACCGGTCGATGAACCCCGACAGCGTCATCGGCCGGCCCGCGGAGCCGGACAGCGTGGTCATGCGGGACGGCACCGTTCTCGCACTCCGCGCGGTGCTGGGTGCCGGCGACGGCTTCGTCGAGGCGGCCATGGAGGCCGTCCGGGATCCCGAACTGGAGACCGTCTGGTATCGCGCGGACGGCACCCCGGATCCGGACGTCGTCGACTCGCTCCGCGCGAGCATGGCCGCCGAACTGACCGAAGTGGACCTGCCGGAGCCTTCCCCGGATTCCCCGCCGGGGCCCTTGTCCGCCACCGCTGAGGAGCTGCGGCAGATCGGCATGACACCCCAGGAGGTACGGCTTCTGGAGGAAGAGAACGGAACCGTCACCCTCGGGCCCGCCGAGCTGACACCCCTGCGGGCCGCACGCCTGCGGCTGTTGCGGTCCGGCGGCTGGGACACGGCGACCACAGCCCTTGCCGTGACCGCCCTGGCACGGCTGTTGCTCCTCGACCTCACCGTCGTCGGCCGGGACACCGGCACCGAGACGACAGCGAACGCGGGACGTACGCGTGCGGTCCTCGTACAGGACGACGGCCGTTTCCGCTTCGCCGTGCCACACCCCGACGAGGACGAGAACCACGCACCGTCACGTCCGTAACCGGCCGTCGACCCAGCAGAGTCGACCCAGCGACAAGGAAAGACCACATCATGGCTGACAGCACGCCGCAGACCGGCGACACCCTGCCGGGCGGGCCGCCGTACCTGCTCCGGAGCCCGGGAGAGACGGCGGACGGCTCGGCCCCCACGCCGGCCGAGGCCTACGAGGACGCCATTCCCCCGATCCTCAGCCGGCCGGTCGTTCCCGAGGACCTCGCCCCGGAGCGGGAGGACGCCCTCACCGGGCCGGACCCGGTCGACAACGCCCTCGCCCAGGCCGTACCGCCGCCGCCCGAACACATCGCGCAGGCCGCCCTGCTGGCCGGTGACCACTGGTTCGCCCTCGTCGATCCCGCCTGGACCCAGGCCTGGCCTCCGCCCGAGTGGACGGTCGTGGGCGAGTGGCGTTCCGACGCCTCCGGCGAGATCGTGGAGTGGCGGCACAACCCGTCCTATGTGCGGTCCCCGGCTGCCCGTGGCTGGGCCCGGCCCACCGATCCGATCGACGCCGCCGTGCAGCGAGCCGCCGCGGGGTACGGGCGCGAGGACGAGGTGCCCGACCTTCTCGCACCGGCGGACGTGGCCGTGCTCGTCGGCCCGGACGGACGACCGGTGACAGCGGTCGCGCCGGACGGCACCCCCGTGATGCTCGTCTTCACCTCGCAGGCGCACCTGGCCGGCGCCGGGCGTCTCCTGTACGAGATCCACACGGTGTCGGACCTCGCCGAACAGCTGCCGGAGGAGCATCAGCTCTATCTGAACTGCTCCGCGCCGGTGTCCATGTGCGTCGAACCCGACGCACTCGACCGGGCACTCGACCGGGCACTCGCGAGAGTGCGGGCGAAGGCCGGGACGCCGGACACGTCACAGGACGCGGACCCCGCCCCGGAGCCGGACGGCGGACCGGAGGAGGACAGCGAGCCATCGGTCGGACCCGCTTCAAGTATCGAGACCACGGGATCCACACCCGGCCCTCTGGCGTCCACGCCCCGGTCCGAGCCGTCCGAGCCACTCCAAGAGCCTGAACAGCCCGAACCGTCCGCGGACGTCACCGAGGCGCGGTCGGCCGACAGCACCGACGTTCCGGAAGTCCCCGAGCCGCCGAACGCTCCGCCGTCCAACACCCTCTCCGAGAGCGTGGCCTCGGCGCTGATGACGACGAGGGGACGCTGACCGACAGTGTCGAGTTGGTCCCCGCGTACGTGGCAGGGACCACCTCGGCCCACTCCGCCCGACGTCGCCCACTTCGGACCGCGTCGGCGCCAGGAGTACGAGGCCGGCCGCGGCCCCTGCGCTCAGACGGACAGGTGCCGGCCGGGGTCCTGCTGAGCGGATCGCTCGGCCCGTGTCCACGCGGTGCTCGACACGTCGGGTACGTCTTCGGGCAGCAACTGCTGAAGCTCCTCGATGCCCGGGGACGTCAGGCCGCCGAGCCGCCGGGCCTGGCGTGTCGTCATCGACTGGAAGAGTTGCCGGGCGGTGCGGGCGTTGCCGAAGGACCGGTCCCGGGGCAGCGCGTCGAAGTACCGGTGCAGGACCTCGACCGTCCCGGGAACGCAGGTGTAGCCCGACTCGGTCGCCTGCGCGCGGACGATGGTGACCAGTTCCTCGGTGGTGTAGTCCTCGAAATGCACATGGCGGGAGAAACGCGAGGCCAGCCCGGGGTTCGAGGCGAGGAACCGCCGCATCTCGTCGCTGTACCCGGCGACGATCACGGCGACCTCGTCCCGATGGTCCTCCATCAGCTTCAGCAGGGTGTCGACCGCCTCCCGGCCGAAGTCCGACGGCGCGTGCTCCGGCGTCAGGGCGTACGCCTCGTCGATGAACAGCACGCCGCCGATGGCCCGTTCGAACACCTCGCGCGTCAACTGGGCGGTGTGGCCCACGTACCGGCCCACGAGGTCGGCCCGGGCCACCTCCACCAACTGTCCGCGTGGCAGCACGCCCAGCGCGTGGAGCAGGTCCGCGTACAGGCGGGCGACGGTGGTCTTGCCGGTACCGGGGGGCCCGGCGAAGACCAGGTGGTGGCCCAGTCTCGGGGCGGGCAGACCGACGGCCTCGCGCTGCTTGGCAGCGGCGAGGACACTGACCATGTCGCCGACCTCCCGTTTGACCGCGCCCAGGCCCACCATCGCCTCCAGCCCGGCGAGCAGTTCCCGCGGGTCGCCGGGGCCCGTCGCGCCCTGCCCGTCCTCGTCGTCGCCGACATCGGCCGGAAGCAGCAGCGTGAGATCGCTCTCGGCGGGGTCGACCACGGTCGCGAGCCGCACGGCCTGCCGGTCGACCATCTCCTCGAACACACGGCGCGCGGCGCGGCCGTTGCCGAATCCGGCGTCGCGTGGCATGCGCTCGTAGAGACGGACCAGCGCGTCACGCGTACTCGAATGCAGCGCGTAGCGGTGGGCCGTGCACATGTTCTCGGTGATCGTCACCATGTCGGCGTCGGAGTAGTCGGCGAACTCGATGCTGCGGGTGAACCGTGAGGCCAGCCCGGCGTTCGCGGTGAGGAAGCCTTCCATCTCCGCGGTGTACCCGGCGACCACGACCACCACGTCGTCACGGTGGTCCTCCATCAGTTTCACCAGGGTGTCGATGGCCTCCCGCCCGAAGTCGGCCCCCGAACCCTTGCTGTCGGAGAGCAGTGTGTAGGCCTCGTCCACGAAGAGCACGCCGCCGAGTGCCTCCTTGAAGGCCTCGGTGGTCTTGATGGCCGTGCCGCCGATGACCTGGGCCACCAGATCGGCCCGGGAGACCTCGACCAGATGTCCGGAGCGCAGCACGCCGAGTTCGGCGAGGATTCCGCCGTAGAGGCGGGCCACGGTGGTCTTGCCCGTGCCGGGTGGCCCCGCGAAGACCAGGTGCCGGCTCATGGGCGGTACGGGCATACCGAGTTTCGCCCGGCGTTGTGCCAACTGGTTGAGGTTGACCAGCGTGGCGACCTGCCGTTTGACGCCCTCCAGGCCGACCAGGGCCTCCAGTTCGGCCATCGGTCCCTTGGCCACCGGCGGCTGCGACCGCCGGTCGGCGAGACCCCCCGGGGCGTCGCCGCCGCGGGCGGCCGGTGCCGCGTCCCGGGCGCCTTCGCCGGTCGGTTCCGTGCCCCAGAAGTCCGGTACGGCGTTGTCACCGCTGGACAGGTCCTCGACGGCGAGCCGCTCGGTGGCACGGGTCAGGCGCAGGCCCGACCCCCGGTTCTCACGGGTGACGCAGCCGGTGACCGACACCGCTTCGGCGCTGTCGACCCGGATGCCGTCACCGAGGCCGCCGGTGATCTCGCACTGTCCGAGGGCGGCCCGTGCCCCGGCCGAGACCTGGACTCCGTGTGCGCCGGAAGCGGTGATGCGGGCCCGGGTGACGGTCACGTCCGCGCCGGTGCCCGCGACCACTCCCGAGGCGCCGCTCGCGTGGATCGCACCGTCGCGAAGCGTCACCCGGCCACCCTCGGAGACGAGGACCCCGCTCTCCTTGGCCGCGCGGAGCGTGCAGTCCCCCAGGAAGATGTTGCCGCCGTCGGTGATCCGGACGGCGTTCGCGCCCGCGTCCTCGATCAGGCAGCCTTCGAGCCGGCCGCGCCCGCCGTCGCAGACCTCCACGCCGTCGGTGCCCGGGGAGTGCACGGCCGCGCGGTGGAGCAGGGGGTTGGCGCCGGAACGGATCGAGACGGCGACCCCGGCCGCGTAACCGATCTCCAGCCGGTCGAACTCCGCGGCGGAGTCCTCGGCGAGCAGGACGGCCGCGCCCGTGTCGGCGCAGTCGCGCACCACCGCACGGTCGAGAACGGGTGTCGCTCCGCCCAGCACATGGATGGCATGGCCGGTGGACGACAGGAACTCGCACTCCTCGAAGGTCCCCCGCGACCGCTCGCCGACGAACAACCCGGTCGCCGCGGTCTGCGAAGTGCGGCAGCGCCGCAGGGTCGGATCACTCCCGGCGGCCACGACGATCCCCGCCTGCGAGGTCGCGGTGACGGTGACGTCCTCCAGCACCGGGCGGGCGCCGGAGGTCACGAAGACTCCGGTGGACACGTCGTGGACGGCGGTGCGCAGCACCGTCGTCGAACTGAGTCCCTCCAGAGCCACGGCAGGCTTGTCGGTGTCCGAGATCTCGCAGTCCTCCACGGAGCCACGGGCCTCGCCGTTGGCCAGCACACCGTTGCCGCGGGCGTCCCGCAGACGGCAGCCGCGGATCGTGGCGCGCGACTGCTCGCCGAGGACGATCGCGGACGATCCGACATGCTCGACCACGCAGTCCTCGACCACGCTCCCGCTCGAAGCGACATCCACGATGCCCGCGCCCGCCGGGTTGCTGATCCGGCAGCCTCGCACCGCCAGCGACCCCGACAGCCGGGCCAGTACCGCCGTCCACCCGGAACCCACGACGGTGCAGCGCTCCATGGCCACCTGCCCCCGGGGCACGTCGACCACCGGCATGTCCTCCTCGCCGCCGCGCAGGAGCAGGTCGGTGAGCATGACCTCCTCGGCCATGAGAACCAGGGCGCTGCCGTGGCGGGGGCAGATCTCGGCGCTGTCGCGGCCGCCGGAGGCGACGATCGTCACCCGGGTGCGCACGGTGAGGTTTTCGGGATAGCGCCCCGGAGCCACGCTGATGACGGCACCGGCACGTGCCTGCGCCAAGGCTTCGCTGATGGTGCGGTACCCGTCAGGGTGGTCCGGGCAGACGGTGAGCACCTGCCGTGACACTGTTCAAAACCTCCTGAGCCACGTACACGCGGTACGCGGACGCCGCGGTGGACCGGGGCCTTGGCCACGGAGCCGCGCCGATGGGGTCGGCTGTGGGCACCAGGATCATAGGCAGCCCGTTGTGCGTAGGAAGTGACCGCGGGACCGGACTCCCGCGGTCCCGCAACTCACGTACGCTGCCGCTGACTTGCCCGAACCGAACGCCGTCGGGCGTTCGCAGCCCCTTCGCGAGGATCCACTCCGTGCACGAGCCACTCACGCCTGCTCCCCTGCCGTGCCACAAGCACACGACTCCCCTGGTGCGTACCTCCTTCTCCGACGAGCGGTCGTGGCAGACCCTGCTCGTGCACGTGGGAACGCCTTCCGAGGACGACTTCCTGGCGAACGTCGACATCGTCGACGACGTCGCGTACGCGGACTGTTCGCCGGAGCGGATAGCGGGCCTGACACCACCGGAGGGGCGGCTGGTGGTGATCGCCGACGAGCACGCACTCACCGCGCCGGGCAATCCGCTTCTCGTCGTCCGTACCGGCTCCGCGCGGACTGCGGAACTTCGCGTCGTCGCATCGGAGTTGTGGTCGATCGAGAACAACCTCACCTGCGCCAACATGGACTGGGACGAATTCGTCGAAGCCGCGGACGAGGACGGCGTGTTCCGGGGCTTCTGACCGGACATCGGGCCGAAAGATTGAATGAGCTCGTACCCGACGACACGGACCGTCCGTGCCTCTTCGTGGCGGACGCCGTCACCTTCGCGCGGCCGACGGCGGCAGCGCGTGAGTGCGTTCTCCTCGTCGTCGATGTCGACGACGAGGGCCCGGACGGGAGCTTCCGGGCGGCTGCGTCGGCCCTCGCGGAGATCGAGGCGAACCTGTCGCCGGCGAACACGGACTTCGGCGACTACGTGGAGGGGGTCAACCCCGACGGGGTCTACCGCGGACTCGTCGGCATGTGATCACCGGCGGCGCGGTGGCCTGTCCGCCGGCCCGCCTCCGGCCGGGTGCGCCGGAGTTCTTCCGGGGGGCAACTCCGGTACATTCCCGTCCGTGCTGCGAATACGAGTCCTGGGTTCCCTGGGCGCCGACGTCGAGGGAACACCGGTCGAACTGGGCTCCCCGCGGCAGCGGGCCGTCTTCGGACTGCTGGTCGCGGCCCGGGGCGCGGTGGTGCCGGTGGACCGCATGGTGGACGCCGTGTGGCGCGGAGTTCCCCCGGCCAAGGCCATCGTCTCCCTGCACGCCTACGTGTCGAACCTGCGCCGCCTGCTCGAACCGCGGCGGCCCGCACGAGCACCCGCGACCGTTCTGGTCACCGCCCCGCCCGGCTACGTTCTGCGGTTGCCCCAGGACTCCGTGGACGCCTGGCGTTTCGAGGCCCAGGTGGGCCGTGCCCGGAGCGCTCCGGTGGACCGGGCCCGCGAACTGCTGACCGAGGCCCTCGGATGGTGGCAGGGCCCCGCGTTCCTTGAGCACGCGGACGAGGTGTGGGCCTCGTCGGAAGTGAGCCGGCTGACCGAGTTGTACGCACAGGCGCGGGAACTCGCCGTCGACGCCGATCTGCGCGCGGGGCACCCCGACGAGGCGACGCTGGCCGCCCAGGCCCTGGTCACGGACAACCCGCTGCGGGAGGAGGGGTGGCGACTGCTCGCGCTCGCCCATTGGGCGTGCGGCCGACAGGCGGGCGCCCTCTCCTCGTTGCGCCGTGCCGCGCGCATACTGCGGGACGAACTCGGCTGTGATCCCTCGCCCGTCCTGGTCGAGCTCGAACAAGCCGTGCTGGCCCGGCGGCTCGACGTGCTCCGGGTCGTCGTGCCCGAGTCGGTCACGGTGCCGCCGACTGCCGCGCAGGGCACCGGCGTCGCGTACCCCGTACCGGCATCCGCCGCGCCTGCCCACAGCGCCGCGGATGTCACTGCGGCTGCCGACTCCGTCGCCGTCACCGACCTGTCCGCGAACGGACGCGCCCCTTTCGTCGGCAGACACGACGAGTTGCGCGCGGTCGCCACCGCCGCGCTGGCCGCCCGGCACACGGCCAGCACCTCGCTGGTCACCGGTGAAGCCGGCGCCGGGAAGACGGCGCTGCTGGCCCGGTTCGCCGAACACCTGCGATCCGACGGGTGGTTCGTGGTGGTCGGCCGCTGCCCCGAGTACGAGGGAGCGCCGCCCGCCTGGGCCTGGGTGGAGGCCCTCGGCGCACTCGCCCGCGACATCCCCCCGGCCCAGCCGGGAGAACTGGCCGCGCTGTTGGGCGAGCCCGGTGCCGGGGAGGCCCCGACGGGCGACGCGGCGACCGTCGGACGCTTCCGTACGCACCGCGCCTTCGCCGCCTGGCTGCGGGACGCGGCGGGCCGACGGCCGCTCGCCGTGGTCCTGGAGGACCTGCACCGTGCCGACGCCGAGACGCTCGCCCTGCTCGAAGCCGCGGCAGCGGTCACCGGCGTCCCCCTCCTCACCGTCGCCAGCTACCGTCCGGCCGAGGTGGGGGAACTTCTGGGCAAGACCCTCGCCCACCTCGCTCCCGGCGCTCCGCACCGGATCGCGCTCACTGGTCTTCCACCGCAGGATGTCGCGACCCTCGTCGAGGCCGTCTGCGGCCGGCCCGTGGACGCGAGGACCGTGACGGCGCTCACCGACCGCACCGGCGGAAACCCCTTCTACGTCCTGGAGAGCGCGCGGCTGCTGGCCCGAGAAGGCGCTCTGGTGGCCGTCTCCGAGGTCCCGCAGGGCGTGCGCGACGTGCTGCGCAGACGTCTGGCTCTGCTGCCGGCCGACGCCCGCTCCGCCCTGCAGCTCACGGCCGTCGTGGGACTGGAGGCCGATGTCTCGCTCCTGATCGATGCGGCCGACCTGGACGAGGACACACTCCTGTGCGGACTGGAGGCCGCCCTCGCCGCGGATCTGCTGACCGAACCCGGCCCGGGACGCGTCCGCTTCGTGCATGCCCTGGTGCGCGACACCGTGTACACGGACCTGCCCGTCGTGCGGCGTTCCCGTCTGCACGACCGCGTGGCTCGGCGACTGCGCTGCCGTCGCCCGGACGATCTCGCCGCGCTGGCCCACCATTTCGCCCGCTCGGGCAGAGGCTCGACCGCGCCCCTGGCCATCGACTACGCACTGCGCGCGGCCGAGTTGGCCGAGCGGCGGTACGCCCACGACGTGGCCGTGGACCTGATCCAGCAGGCGCTGGGGGCGCACGCCGCCGCCGCATCCGACTCCGACGGCCATCGTGAGGCCACGGTGGTGCTCCTGGTGCGGCTGCTGGGTGCGCAGGTACGGGCCGGCGCGACCGACGCCGCTCGCATAACCCGGCAGCGCGCGGTCGACCTGGCCATACTCGCCAACCGCGACGACCTGGTGGCGGCGGTCTACGGCGCCTGGACCGAACCCTCGCTGTGGCGCAGCAGGCTGGAGGGCTTCTTCGACCGGACCGCGCTGACCCGGCTGGAGCACCTGGCACAGGACAGCACCCTGGACGACCCGACGCGCGCACGAGTGCTCCAGGTCCTCGTGGACGCCGTGGCGGCCGAGGACGCACCGCGGGCCGCCGAGGCCGCGCACGCCCAACTGGCCCTGGCCCGCGCGGACGGCGACCCCCGTCTGCTGGCCTCCGCCCTCATGACATCCGCGCGCCTCATGCCGCATGAGGCGCAGGACACCGCCCGCCCGCCCCTCGTCGCCGAGTTGCGCCGGCTCGCCCTGACCCACGATCTGCCCGCCTACGGCTGGGTGTGTGAGCACCTGGACTCCCTGACGGCCGCCGCACGCAACGATCCGGACCTGGTACACAGGCACACCACCGACGGCCTGGACATAGCGCGCCGCTACCGGATGCTGTGGGCACAGGGCATCAACACCCTCGCCTCGGCCATGCTGGCCACGATCACGGGCCGCTTCGGCGTGGCGGAGGCCGAGTACGCCGAAGCGGACGTGCTGTTGCAGCGCATCGGAGCGCACCAGGCCGCGGCCCCGCGCACACTGGGTCTGATGACCATCCGGCTCACGCAGGGCAGGACGGCCGAGATCGAGCAGGACGTCCGGGATCTGCACGCGGCCGTCGGTGACCCCGTCGCCGTGCTGCACGCGCTCGTACTGGCCCGTCTGGGCCGCATGGACGAGGCGCGACTGGTGTCCTTCCCGTCCCGGCCGGTGACGGACCATCTCTACGGGCTGGAGCTGGACTACCGCAGCGAACTCGCCGTTCTGCAGGGCGACACCGACACCGCGACCGTGCTGATCGGGCACCTCCTGCCCGTCCGGAACCAGTTCGGCGGCACCGCCGGCGGTGCCTACGCCAGTCGTCCCCTCGCCCACGCCCTCGGCGACCTGTACCGGCTGCTGAACGAGGAACAGGCCGCGGCCGACTCCTACGCGCGGGCCGAACGGGTCGCGCTCGCCTGGAACTCGACCCATCACCTGACCGCCGCCCGCCGGGCCACAGCGGAACTGCGAGCGGCCGGAGACCGGCACCGGACGTTCGCCCCCTAGGAAGGCGTCGGGGCCCGGAGTGCGCGGCCAACGAGGAGTGACCGCTCCTGGATGCGATCCCCTTCGCCACCACACCCCGATTTCACCGAGCCGGCCCGCGCACGTATCACTCTCCGTACGGCCCGTCCCGGGACGCGGTCGGCACCGTAATTCCTCGGGGTCCGCGTCGTCCAGGGCGGACAGGGCGACCTCCGGCTTTCCCGCAGCAGCCGGGCGTCCCGCGCCGTCTCCGCCGGAATCTCTCCCGGTCCCACTGGTCCGCGGGCTGCCTCTGCTGGATCTCTCACACTTTTTCCCACGGACTCCGCGTCCATCCAGAGGTAGACGCTGTGAACCCCGCTGGCCTCTACCTAGACGATCGAGACTCGCGCAGAGACCCCCGTACACAGCGGGTATGCTCCGTTTACGTGACTGCGCCCGCAAAGCCTCGTATCCCGAACGTCCTCGCCGGCCGCTATGCCTCGGCCGAGCTCGCCACCCTGTGGTCCCCCGAGCAGAAGGTGCGGCTGGAGCGTCAGCTGTGGCTCGCCGTGCTGCGGGCCCAGAAGGACCTCGGTATCGAGGTGCCCGACGCCGCGCTCGCCGACTACGAGCGGGTCCTCGACCAGGTCGACCTGGCCTCGATCGCCGAGCGCGAGAAGGTCACGCGGCACGACGTGAAGGCGCGGATCGAGGAGTTCAACGACCTCGCCGGGCACGAGCACGTCCACAAGGGCATGACGTCCCGCGACCTCACCGAGAACGTCGAGCAGCTGCAGATCCGGCTCTCCCTGGAGCTGGTGCGCGACCGCACGGTCGCCGTCCTCGCCCGGCTGGGCAGGCTCGCGGGTGAGTACGGCGAGCTGGTCATGGCGGGCCGCTCGCACAACGTGGCGGCGCAGGCGACCACCCTCGGCAAGCGTTTCGCGACCGCCGCCGACGAGCTGCTCGTCGCGCACGGCCGGGTCGAGGAACTGCTCGCCCGTTACCCGCTGCGCGGCATCAAGGGCCCGGTGGGCACGGCACAGGACATGCTCGACCTGCTGGGCGGGGACGCGGCGAAGCTCGCCGACCTGGAGCAGCGCATCGCCGGGCACCTCGGCTTCTCGCAGGCGTTCACCTCGGTGGGCCAGGTCTATCCGCGCTCGCTGGACTACGAGGTGGTGACCGCGCTGGTGCAGCTGGCCGCGGCCCCTTCCTCGACCGCCAAGACCATCCGGCTGATGGCCGGGCACGAGCTGGTGACCGAGGGCTTCAAGCCGGGCCAGGTCGGTTCCTCGGCGATGCCGCACAAGATGAACACCCGCTCCTGCGAGCGCGTCAACGGCCTGATGGTGATCCTGCGCGGCTACGCCTCGATGACGGGCGAGCTGGCGGGCGACCAGTGGAACGAGGGCGACGTGTCCTGCTCGGTGGTGCGCCGGGTCGCACTGCCTGACGCGTTCTTCGCGCTGGACGGTCTGCTGGAGACCTTCCTCACCGTCCTCGACGAGTTCGGCGCCTTCCCGGCGGTCGTCGCGCGCGAGCTGGACCGCTACCTGCCGTTCCTCGCGACGACGAAGGTCCTGATGGGCGCGGTGCGCGCGGGTGTCGGCCGGGAGGTCGCGCACGAGGCCATCAAGGAGAACGCCGTCGCCGCCGCCCTCGCCATGCGCGAGCAGGGCACCGAGCGCAACGAGCTGCTGGACAAGCTCGCCGCGGACGAGCGCATCCCGCTCGACCGCGCGCAGCTGGACGCGCTGATGGCCGACAAGCTGTCCTTCACGGGCGCCGCCGCCGACCAGGTGGCCGCGGTCGTCGCCCGGGTCGAGGAGATCCTGAAGCAGCACCCGGAAGCCGCGGGCTACACGCCGGGGGCGATCCTCTGACGCGGTTCACCCCCGCCGAACTGGAGGCCGCCCGCGACCGGCTCGTGCCGGATGTCGTCGCGGACGGTCTCCAGGTGCTGTTCTGCGGTATCAACCCCGGGCTGATGACGGCCGCGACGGGCCACCACTTCGCGCGCCCCGGCAACCGCTTCTGGCCGGTCCTGCACCTGTCCGGTTTCACCCCCCGGCTGCTGAAGCCCTCGGAGCAGGACGAGCTGTTGTCGTACGGGCTCGGCATCACCAATGTGGTGGCGCGGGCGAGTGCCCGGGCCGACGAGCTGAGCGCGGACGAGTACCGGGAGGGCGGGCGGCTGCTCGCCGCCAAGGTCGAACGGCTGCGACCACGGTGGCTCGCGGTGGTGGGCGTGACCGCCTACCGGGCGGCCTTCGACGACCGCAAGGCCATGATCGGCCCGCAGGAGCGGACGTTCGGCTCCACGCGCGTATGGGCCCTGCCCAACCCCAGCGGCCTGAACGCCCACTGGACGGCTGCGACGATGGCGGAGGAGTTCGGCCGCTTGCGGGTGGCGGCGCAGGGCTAGCGCCCGTCAGGGGCGCGGGGGACTGCGCGACCAGCCCCCACCGGCCGGCAGACGAATCACCACGCTTCACCCTGTTCACCCTTTTCACTGTGCTCACCCTGCTTCAGAAGCATGCTCACAGCGGAGCGAGCACGCAGGTCAGGGTTGTTCAGGGCGGAGCCAACTCCGTGACCAGCGCGAAGAGTTGGAACTCCTGGCCCTCCACCGGCTCGGAGACCCCCACGGCCACCCAGCGCCCCGTCCCGTCGGCCTCCCACAGGTCCACGTGTCCCACGTAGGCGCTGAGGTAGGCCCACGGCTTCGGTATCCGCTCCTCCGGGTCCTCGGAGCGCAGGAAGACACCGGCCAGACTCTTCGGTTCCGGCTCGCCCCAACGCTCCCCCAGCCGCTGCGAGACGCCCTCTCTGTAGGCGGTGAACTGGTCCGCGATCTCCTCCCGCCCGGACCGGTCGCCCGTCCCGAAACCGTGCGTCGTCTCCAGTACCACCAGGTGGTAGCCGGGTCCCCCCGCGCCGACCTCCGACCAGCCGTGCGCCGCGGGGAAGTCGCGGACGCACAGCTCGTCGATCGTGGCGAGGTGTCGCTCAGTGGTCATGAAGTCCAGTAAAGCGGTCACCACTGACATGTGGTGGCCCGTCAGGTGACAACGGCTGTCCGGACTCACGCGTTCCGACGGTCCGGACTCACGCGTCCCGGCGGTGCACACCCCACCATCCGGCCAGGAGTGCGGTCGACGTCCACACCGCTGTCACCGCGAGCCCCGCCCACGGTCCGAGCAGGCCGCCCCAGGTCTCGTGCAGGACCACCTGCCCCGCCCGGTCGGGCAAGAAGTCGGCGGCGTTCCCGGACATGTCGCCGACGACGAAGGAGACCAGCAGGAGGAAGGGGATGAGGATGCTCAGCGTGGTGACGCCGCTGCGCAGCAACGCGGTCAGACCGGCCGCGAACAGCGCCATCAGGGCCAGGTAGACGCCGCAGCCCACGACCGCGCGCAGCCCTTCGCCCCAGCTCAGCCCGTCGGCCCGGTCACCGAGGAGGGCTTTGCCCACGGCGAGGGCTACGCACCCGGTGAGAAGGCCGACGGCCAGGGCGGGGACGCCGACGGCCGTCATCTTCGCCGCGAACCACTGTCCGCGGCGGGGCACGGCGGTCAGCGAGACCCGCAGGGCACCTCCCTGGAACTCGGACGACACGGCCTGCGCGCCGAAGGTGATCGCCGCGATCTGCCCGAAGTTGACCCCGAAGAACGCAGTGAACAGCGGGTCGAAGTCCACGTCCGCGTCCCCGGAGCTGTCCGCCCCGGCCAGCGCGGAGAAGGCCGCGGTGGCGAGGATGACGGCGCCCAGTCCCACGACGAGCGACCGCAGGGTGCGGATCTTGAGCCACTCGGAGTGGAGTACGGGGGTGAACGACACGGTCAGACCTCCTGCGGCTGAGTCGGGGACTGGGCGGCGAACTCGGCCTCCGTGGCCGTCAGATCGAGGTAGGCCTGTTCCAGAGTGCCTTCCTCCGCCGCCAGTTCGAGCAGGGGCAGACCCGCGCCCGAGGCAAGGCGGCCGATGTCGTCCACGCGCGCGTGGTGCACGATCCACCGTTCGCCCTCGCCCCCTCCCTCGCCTTCTCCTTCGCCTTCTCCTTCGTTCCGCGCGGCCTCGTATCCGTGGTGTGCGAGCAGGTCGCGAAGGGCCGGGCCGTCCGTGGTGCGTACCCGTACCCGGGGGTCAACGCGCGCCTGGACGAACTCCCGCATCCCCATGTCGGCGAGCAGCCGGCCGCGGCCCAGCACGACGAGGTGATCGGCGAACGACGCGGTCTCGTTCATCAGGTGGCTGGAGACGAGTACCGTGCGGCCCTCGCGCGCGAGCCGGCGCAGCAGCTCCCTGATCCAGATGATGCCTTCGGGGTCGAGCCCGTTGGACGGCTCGTCGAGCAGGACCACCGGCGGGTCGCCCAGGAGGGCCGCGGCGATGCCCAGGCGCTGCCGCATGCCCAGGGAGTACGTCTTGACGCGGCGGCGGGCGACCGAGGCGAGGCCGGCCTCCGCCAGGACCTCGTCCACGCGGGTCTCGGGCAGGCGGTTGCTCGCCGCGAGCGCCCGCAGGTGGTCCCGGGCGGTCCGCGAACCGTGCGCGGCCCGCGCGTCGAGCAGGGCGCCGACGTGGCGCAGCGGCTCCTCCAGCCTCGCGTACGCCTGACCGCCGATGGTGGCGGTGCCGGAGGTGGGCCGGTCGAGGCCGAGCACGAGCCGCATGGTGGTGGACTTGCCCGCGCCGTTGGGGCCGAGGAATCCGGTGACCCGGCCCGGCTCGACCCGGAAGGTCAGCCGGTCCACGGCGCGGGTGGTGCCGTACTCCTTGGTGAGTTCTTGGACGTCAATGCTGGTCATGGCCCAAGGCTGGCTGCCGGGAGGGGAGTTGGTCGTCCCCCGCCCGGGGAGGGCGTCTCCCCCGCTCGGGGGAGGCTCGTTGTCGGTGCCGACTGGCACGATGACGCGATGGTCCGCCTGCTGCGCCCGCTGACCCGCGGGACGACGTACACCCGCTTCATCCACCTGTGGGTTCCCATGCTGGTGAGCAGCGTGTGGATATTCATCCAGCCCGCCACACCGTGGGCGCCCGCGCTGGTGCTGCCGCTGCTGGGTCTGATCCCGGCCGTGCGGCGCGGCGAGGGCGTGCAGGCGCGGTTCATGCTGATGCGGGACGAACAGGACCCGGCGATCTCGGTCGTCCCGTCGGCCACCTGGCGGGACCGGCTGCGGACCGTGCTGTGGCTGGAGATACGCATGGTGCTCGGCTGGGCGGCGGCCGGAGCCAGCGTCTGGCTCCCGCTGATCACCGTGGATCTGATCCGGATCTCGACCGGTTACGTACCGGACGACAATCCGTTCCTGCCGGTGCCGCACGCGCACTGGGCGTACGCCCTGCTCGCGCCGCTGACGCTGATCGCCTTCTACGGAGTGTTCATCGGTCTCGGAGAGCTGATCACGGTCGTCGCGCGCCGCCTTCTGGGGCCGTCGGCGGCCGAGCGGGTCGCCGCGCTGGAGGAGCGCACGGAGCAGCTCCTGGAGCGCACCCGCATCGCCCGTGAGCTGCACGACTCGATCGGTCACGCGCTGACGGTGGCCGTGGTGCAGGCGGGTGCCGCGCGGGCCGCCGGGGACCCCGAGTTCACCGACCGGGCCCTGCTCGCCATCGAGGACACCGGCCGCGCCGCGCTGGAGGACCTGGAGCGGGTACTCGGTGTGCTGCGCGAGTCGCGCAGGCCCGCGAGCGGCCGGCCGACCCTGGTGGAGGCCGACCGGCTCCTGGAGTCCGCCCGCACGTCCGGGGCGAAGATCGACGCCGAGCTGACGGGCCCCGTGGACACCGTGCCCGGCCCTGTCTCCCGCGAGGGCTACCGCATCCTCCAGGAGTGCCTCACCAATGTGCTGCGGCACGCGGGCCCGGTGCCCGCCCGCGTCCGTGTCGCCGTCGGGGAACGGACGCTCTCCCTGGAGGTGCGCAATCCGCTGACGGACGAGATACCGCGGCCCGGCCCGGGCGGCGGTGTGCGGGGCAGTGGTCTGCGGGGCATCCGGGAGCGGGCCGCGCTGCTGGGCGGCCGGGCGAGCACCGGCCCGGACGACGGTGACTGGCAGGTGCACGTCGAACTGCCGCTGCACTGATCTACGCTGGCCGGATGCCGGTCACCGTTCTGCTCGTCGACGACGAACCCCTCGTACGAGCCGGTCTGCGTGCCGTCCTGGAGGCGCAGCCCGACATCGAGGTCGTCGGGGAGGCCGCGGACGGCGCCGCGGTCATTCCGCTGGTGCGGCGGTTGCGGCCCGATGTCGTCGCGATGGACGTCCGTATGCCGCTGATGGACGGCATCGAGGCCACCCGCGCGGTGCTGCGGACCGTCGACCGGCCGCCGAAGATCCTCGTGATCACGACGTTCGAGAACGACGAGTACGTGTACGAGGCGCTGCGCGCGGGTGCCGACGGCTTTCTGCTGAAGCGGGCCCGGCCGGCCGAGATCGTGCACGCCGTGCGGCTGGTCGCCGAGGGCGAGTCCCTGCTGTTCCCGGCCTCCGTACGGCAGTTGGCCGCCGAGTACGGGGACGGCGAGGGGAATCCCGCGGCCCGGGCCGTGCTGAAGCGGGCGGCGCTGACCGAGCGCGAGGCGGACGTGCTGCGGCTGATGACACGGGGCCTGTCGAACGCGGAGATCGCCGCACGGCTGGTGGTCGGCACCGAGACGGTGAAGTCCCACGTCAGCGCCGTACTGTCGAAACTGGGGGCCCGGGATCGCACCCAGGCGGTGATCGCGGCATACGAGTCGGGGTTCGTGGCACCCGGCTGATTCCGGTTCCACTCGGCTGATTCCGGTCCGTGGCATGGCTCCGGGCCGGGCAGGTGATCCCCGGCACTCGCCGGGACCCGCCGCGCCGAGTACGATCCGGCCAACCAACACGCGCACGAGCTGGGAGGACGGACGTTGGGGCAGTTGACCGGCGGGGATCCCTCTCTGCTGCGGAGGATCAACTCCGCGGTGGTGCTGCACGCGCTGCGGGCCACGGACTTCGCGACACTCACCGAGATCACGCGGGTGACCGGCCTGTCCCGGCCCACCGTCGAGGGCGTCGTCGAAGGGCTCATGGACGGCGGGCTCGTCGTCGAGACCGCGGCCGACGAGAGCGCCGCACGGCGCCAGGGCCGGCCCGCGCGCCGGTTCCGCTTCCGGGCGGAGGCGGGCCATCTGCTGGGCCTGGAGATCGGCCCGCACCGGGTGGCCGTGCTCCTGTCGGACCTGGACGGCCGGGTGCTCGGTTCGCTCGCCAAGGACGTCTGCGAGACGGCGTCGGCGGACGAACGGCTGGATCGGCTGCGTACGGCCGTCGCGGAGCTGCTGCGCCGTGCCGGGGTCGCGCGCGGCTCCCTGCGGGCCGTCGGAGCGACCTCGCCCGGCATCGTCGAGGCCGACGGCACGGTACGCCTCTGTACGGCGCTGCCGGAGTGGACGGGTCTGGCGCTGGGCGAACGGCTGCGCCGCTCCTTCAAGTGCCCGGTGATCGTGGAGAACGACGCCAACGCGGCGGCCGTCGCCGAGCACTGGAAGGGCGCCGCCACCGAATCCGACGACATGGTGTTCGTGCTGGCCGGGCTGAGCCCCGGGGCCGGTTCCCTCATCGGCGGGCGGCTGCACCGCGGCTTCGGAGGGGCGGCCGGTGAGATCGGCGCGCTTCATCTGCTGGGCCGGGAGGTCACTCCGGAGACGCTGCTGTCCACGACCGACGAGCCGCTGCATCCGCTCGACGAGCAGGCGGTGGCGGAGGTCTTCAGGCACGCGCGCGCGGGCGACGAGCGGGCCCTCGCGGCCGTCGAGCGCTTCATACAGCGGCTGGTGCACGACGTCGCCGCGCTCGTTCTGGCCCTCGACCCCGAGCTCGTCGTCATCGGCGGCTGGGCGGCGGGTATCGACGGCGTACTGGAGCCGCTGCGCGAGGAGCTGGCCCGCTACTGTCTGCGGCCGCCCCGGGTGACGCTGTCGCTCCTGGGCGAGGCGGCCGTGGCGACGGGCGCGCTGCGCCTGGCCCTCGACCATGTGGAGGAGCAGCTCTTCGCGGTGGAGAGCACGGTGACGGCCCGCCGCTGAGCCCGGCAGCCGAAACGGCGGAACGTCGCGCTCCGGAGGTGGGAGCGCGACGTACGCACGCGGGTGTCGTCGGTTGACACCAGGTGACGCCGGTCAGGAAGCCCGGCGCTCCGGGTCGTGGTGGATCTCCACACCGCCGGAATCGCCGAAGGTCAGCCGGCAGGTGTCGGCGCGGTAGGTGGCGACGGAGACCGCCGCCGTGCGCCCCTCGGCGAAGTAGCGGGTCGTGAGAACGAGGACGGGCGCGCCGGGGAGCCGGTCCAGTTCCTTGGCGTCGTCCGCGCGCGCCGAGCCCAGCTCCACGGCGCGGTCCTCGCCCTCCAGGTCCAGGCGCGCGAGTTCCCGCAGGACGGCACGCGCGCGTGCGGTGCCCGACGGGGCGTCGATGCCGGACAGCTCGGGCACCGACGAGACGGGGATGTAGAGGAGCTCGGCGGCGACGGGCTGGCCGTGCGTCACCCGGGAGCGGCGCACGATGTGCACCTGGTCCTCGGGGTCGCTCTCCAGGACCTGGGCCACCGCCGAGGGCGGGGCCGCCGTCGCGCAGTCGGCGGGCTGCCAGGCGTCATCGGCCGCGCCCGGCCAGGTGTGCTGCTCGGACGCGACGGCCACGCCCATCCGCGGCGGTGCGACGGTCGTGCCGACGCCGCGGCGACGCTGCAGTCGCCCTTCCAGTTCCAGCTGTTCGAGCGCCTGGCGGAGCGTGGCCCTCGCGACGCCGAACCGGGCCGCCAGATCGCGCTCGTTGGGGAGGATCTCACCCACCGAGAACTCGGAGTCCAGTGCTTCGCTGAGCACGGTCTTCAGATGCCAGTACTTCGGTTCCGGCACCGTATCCAACTGCGTGGTCCCCACCGTGTCCTCCGCAATCGCCGTGTCCCGGCGGCTTTTAGCGCCCTTGTTTATTAAAGGTTCCTGCACTATCCCAGCGACCATATGGTGACCCCCACCCTTGGTCAAGACCAATCCTCGATCCGTTACAGCTCGCACAGGCGTGTTGCCGCAGAGCGTTCATACGACGTTCGCGATACGCCCCATACGTGACACAACGGCAAAGCCCCCGTCGCCTGGACGGGGGCTTCGGCATACGACCGGGCGGGGACCTGCCCGCCGACGGCCGTCAGTCGACGGTGAGGGACAGCAGCTTCTCCGGGTTGCGGACGATGTAGACGCACTGGACGCGGCCGTCGGCGATGTCGAGCTGGAAGACGCTGTCGGGCTTGTCGCCGGAGAGCACCAGGAACGCCGGTCCGCCGTTGACCTCCAGGAAGCGGAACGTCACGTCCGGCACCCCCTTGCGCATGACTCCGCCGAGGAAGCGGCCCACCTTGTCGGCCGACTCGATGACCCGCACCGGCGCCTGGGCCAGCCCACCGCTGTCGCCGATCAGGCGCACGTCCGGGGCCAGCAGGGACATCAGCCCGTCGAGGTCCCCCTCCGTCGCCGCCGCGAGGAACCGCTCGGTGAGGTCGCGCCGCTCCACGGGGTCGACCTCGTAGCGCGGCCGCCGCTCCTCGACGTGCCGACGGGCCCGTCCGGCGAGCTGTCGCACGGCGGGCTCACTGCGGTCGAGCGTGACGGCGATCTCGGCGTACGGATAGCCGAACGCCTCCCGGAGCACGAACACCGCGCGTTCCAGCGGAGAGAGGGACTCCAGGACGACGAGGACGGCCAGGGAGACCGAGTCCGCGAGGACGGCCCGCTCGGCCGTGTCGGCGACGGTGTCCCCGAAGTCGGTGACGTACGGCTCGGGCAGCCAGGGCCCCACGTAGGCCTCGTTACGGGCCCGGGTCTGCCGCAGCCGGTCGAGGGCGAGCCGGGTGGTGACCCGCACGAGATAGGCGCGCGGTTCGCGGACGTCGGAGCGGTCGGCCCCGGACCAGCGCAACCACGCCTCCTGGACCACGTCCTCCGCGTCGGCCACCCGGCCGAGCATGCGGTAGGCGACGCCCATCAGGACGGAACGGTGTTCTTCGAAGACCTCGGTCACGGTGTCGGTAGCCACAGGGCCATCCCAACCCGACGCGTCGGGCCGTGTCCAGACGATATGAGAACGGGGGCTACCCGTCAGTAGTAATTGCTGACAAGCTGTCCAGGAGTCAGCCGGTTCCGAGTCCACCGGTTCCAGTCGAGGAGCAGCCCATGGCCGCCACGGTCTCCTTCAGCGTCCCCTCTCCGCACGGTCCGCGGTCCGTGACCCTCGCCTACCGGCGCGTGGGCACCGGCGAACCGCTTCTGCTGCTGCACGGGATAGGCCATCACCGGCAGGCGTGGGACCCGGTCGTCGACCTCCTGGCGACCGAACGGGACGTGATCGCGGTGGACCTGCCCGGCTTCGGTGAGTCGCCCGCGCTGCCCGAGGGGCTCACCCACGACCTGGCGACGATGAACGCGGCGCTCGCCGCGCTGTGCGAGACGCTGGAGCTCAACCGGCCGCATGTGGCGGGCAACTCCCTGGGCGGGCTGCTGGCCCTGGGACTGGGCCGGGAGAAGCTCGTCCGGTCCGTCACCGCGCTGTCGCCCGCCGGGTTCTGGTCGCCCGGCGAGCGGCGGTACGCGTTCGGCGTGCTGCAGGCGATGCGGCGGGCCGCACGGAGCATGCCGCTCCCGCTGGTCGAGCGGCTGTCGCGGTCGGCGGCCGGGCGCGCGGTGCTGACCAGCAGTATCTACGCACGCCCCGCCCGCCGTTCACCGGAGGCGGTGGTCGCCGAGACCCTCGCGCTGGCCGGCGCCCAGGGATTCACCGAGACCCTCAGGGCGGGCACCTCGGTCCGGTTCACGGACGACGTCCCCGGCCTGCCTGTGACCGTCGCCTGGGGCACCCGGGACCGGATCCTGGTCCGCCGCCAGGGAGTCCGCGCCAAGCGGATCATTCCCCGGGCCCGGCTGGTGAAGCTGCCCGGCTGCGGGCACGTCCCGATGAACGACGATCCCGCGCTCGTCGCGCGCGTCCTTCTGGACGGCAGCCGCCGTACGGCCTCCCCCGCGCCGCAACGCGCCTGATCCGAGGACCACTCCGGCCCCCACCAGGGCGCTTCCCGCGACCTGGGCCGGCCCGTAGGAGCCCGTTCCGACGAGCGGGGCCGTGCAGGCCGCGGCCACCGGGATGAGGCCGGAGAAGAGCGTCGCGCGCTCCGCGCCGATGCGCTGCATGGCCATGTACCAGCAGACGAAACCGACGACCGTGACGATCGCCGCCTGCCACAGCAGTGCGACGGCCTCGGTGGCGTCCGGGGTGCGCAGCCAGGCACGGCCGTCGAGGACGATCCCGGCCGTCGCCGACCCGGCCGCCGCGAGCCCGCACACCGTCGCGGAGAGCAGCCGCGGTCCGAGCGGCCGGAGGACGGGCACGGCGAGCACCGCGAAGCCGATCTCGCCGACGAGCGCGCACAGGGAGAAGGCGATTCCCGCTCCGTCGGTACGCCCCCAGCCCTGGACCGTGAAGGCGCCGCCGGCCACGAGCAACGCCCCGTACAGGACGATCCGTTGGGGCCGGCGGCCCTCCACCAGGGGGACGAGAACGGCGACGGCGACCGGGGCGCAGCCTACGAAGACACCCGGTATCGCGGGTTCCGCGGTGTGTTCCGCGGCGATGACCGCCAGGTTGAAGCCGACCATGCCGACGGCCGCGAGCAGCGCGAGCCGTACCCATTGGCGGGGCGTCAGCGTGCGCAGCGGTGCCGCGCCGCCCCGGCCGACCAGCGGCAGGAGCAGCAGACAGGCGAGGCCGTACCGCACGAACTGGCCACCCGCGTACGGGTAGTGGCCGAGGACGCTGTTGGCGGTGAAGGAACCGCCGACGAGGACGGCGGCGAGGGACGCGAGCAGGGTCCCGCGCGTGGTGGAGGCGTTCATGGAAGTGACGCTATGAAGAACGGTGGTCCGGATTAAGGTCCA
Source organism: Streptomyces sp. NPDC017991 (assembly GCF_044328075.1). NCBI lineage: Bacteria > Bacillati > Actinomycetota > Actinomycetes > Kitasatosporales > Streptomycetaceae > Streptomyces > Streptomyces sp. NPDC017991. The sequence continues at coordinate 381,995 of NZ_JBIRGP010000008.1, forward strand.
CTTCCATGACGTCATCGGGGACCAATCCACCTGCGCCACCGGCGGCGGGCCCCTCCGGCGCCTGGGAGACGCTTCTGCCCGCCGTCTCGGCACCGGCACGCGCGCGTGGCCGCGCGCTGCAGGCCGCGCTGCGGGAGTCGGTCCGCTCGGGCCGCCTCGCGCCGGGCACCCGGCTGCCGTCCAGCCGCGAACTGGCCGCCGATCTAGGGGTGTCCCGGGGGCTGGTCACGGAGGCGTACGAGCAGTTGACCGCGGAGGGCTACCTGCGCAGCGGCCGGGGCGCAGGTACCTGGGTCGGCGGGGCCGCCCGGGCCGCCCTGCCCCGCGTACGCGACCTCGCCCCCCGCTCCCCGGGCGCCGTGGCGGACTTCCTGCCCGGCACTCCCGACCTGTCGCTGTTCCCGCGTGCGGCCTGGTCCGCGGCACAGCGTGGCGTGCTCGCCGAACTGCCCCACCACGCGCTGGGCTACCCGGACCCGCGCGGGCTGCCGCGGCTGCGTACCGCCCTCGCCGAACTGCTGACCCGGCGCAGGGGGGTGGTCGCGGATCCGGAGCGGGTGGTCGTCGTGTCCGGGGTGGCCCAGGCGACCACACTGCTCGGATTCGTGCTCCACGCGCGCGGGGTGCGCGCCGTGGGCGTGGAGGATCCCGGAAGCCCCGAGCACGGGACCTTGTACGCGTCGGCCGGCCTCGATGCCGTACCGCTGCCGCTGGACGACGAGGGGCTGGACACCGGGGCGCTGCGCGCGTCGGGGGTTCGGGCCGTGGTGACGACGCCCGCGCATCAGTTCCCGACGGGGATCGCGTACTCCGCGCGGCGGCGTGCCGAACTCCTCGACTGGGCCCGTGCGGTGGACGGGCTCGTCGTCGAGGACGACTACGACGGGGACTTCCGCTACGACCGGGCACCGGTGGGCGCCCTTCAGGGGCTCGACCCGGAGCACGTCGCGTACACCGGTTCCGTCAGCAAGTCGCTGGCACCGGGGCTGCGGCTCGGCTGGCTGCTGGTACCGGCGTCGCTCGCCGAGGAGGTCGTCGAACGCAAGCGCACGATGGATCTCGGTAACCCGGTCATCGACCAGGCGCTGCTCGCGCGCTTCGTGGAACGCGGCGACTACGACCGGCAACTGCGGCGTTGCCGGCGCGAGTACCGGCTGCGTCGTGACGCGCTCGTCGCTGCGCTGGCGGAACACTTTCCCGGCACGGAGGTATCCGGCATCGCCGCCGGTCTGCACGCCATCGCCGCGCTTCCGGAGCGGTACGGGCCGCGGGGCCGCTTCCTGGCGTCCGCGGGGGCGGCGGGGGTCGCTGTCCGCGCGCTGACGTCGTACACGCGCGCGCCGGTCCCGGACGACGTGGTCCGCCTCGTACTGGGCTACGCCCATGTCTCCCCGAGCCGTATCCGGGAGGGCGTCCGGGCGATGGCGACGGCGACGGCCCGCCGGGGGGTCTGAACCGGTCCGGATGCCGTCTGCGGGTCCGGTGGGGGTCGCCTGCGCCGTTCCCCGCGCCCCTTGAGGGGCGCGGGGAACGGCGCAATCTTTTGTCTTCAGGGGCGCGGGGAACGGCGCAATCTTGCAGGGGTGCAGCGCGATGTTCACTTGTGGTTTGCGCGTGCGCTGCGGCACACCAGTAGGTGTAGCCATGCACACCGGCCGAACCCGCCCCAGGAGGCGCCCCATGTCCCTCAGCCCGCCGAGCCCGCTCCCCGGCCGCCGCACCGTCCTGCGCGGCTCACTCGCCGCGTCGGCGGCACTCGCCCTGCCCTCCGCCCTCGGGGCCGTCGGCGCGGCCCCGGCGTTCGCGCTGTCGGGGCGGCCCCGGGCGCGGTGGGGCGTACAGGCCGGAGACGTGACCACGGACTCCGGTCTGGTGTGGGTCCGCTCCGACCGCCCCGCCCGCATGATCGTGGAGACCTCCGCGACCGAGTCCTTCCACAGGTCGCGAAAATGGCACGGCCCCCTCCTGGGCGCCGACACGGACTTCACGGGCACGGTCCCGCTGCGCGGCCTGCCGTCCGGGGAACAGATCCACTACCGGGTGACGCTGGCCGACCCGGACGACTACCGCCGTACCGGCGAACCCGTACCCGGCACTTTCAGGACCGCGCCCGCCAAGCGACGCCAGGACGTCCGCTTCCTGTGGTCCGGCGACATCGTGGGCCAGGGCTGGGGCATCAACCCGGACATCGGAGGCCTCTACGCGTACGAGGAGATGCGCCGCCGGAACCCCGACTTCTTCCTGTGCAGCGGCGACACGATCTACGCGGACGGCCCGCTGTCGGCCTCCGTGACACTCCCGGACGGCCGGGTCTGGCGGAACGTCACCACCGAGGAGAAGTCCAAGGTCGCGGAGACCCTGGCCGAGTACCGCGGCAACTTCCGCTACTCGCTGCTCGACGAGAACGTACGCCGCTTCAACGCGCAGGTCCCCACGATCACCCAGTGGGACGACCACGAGGTCACGAACAACTGGTACCCCGGCGAGATCCTCACCGACACCCGCTACACGGTGAAGGACGTCGACACGCTCGCCACCCGCGCGCGCAAGGCCTTCAGCGAGTACTTCCCGATCTCCACCCTGCCCGCCACGGGCGAGGACGGCCGGGTGCACCGGGTCGTACGCCACGGTCCGCTGCTGGACGTCTTCGTGCTCGACATGCGCACGTTCCGCAACGCCAACTCCCCCGGCCGGCAGCCCGACGACACCGTCGGCATCCTGGGCGCGGAGCAGCTGGTCTGGCTGAAGCGGGAGCTGGCGCGCTCGCGTGCGGTGTGGAAGGTGATCGCCTCCGACATGCCGCTCGGCCTGGTCGTACCGGACGGCGCGACGGACATCGAGGCCGTCGCCCAGGGCGACCCGGGCGCACCGCTGGGCCGCGAGCTGCAGATCGCGGAGCTGTTGCGGTTCGTCAAGCACCGCCGGATCACCGGCACGGTGTGGCTGACGGCGGACGTGCACTACACCTCGGCGCAGCACTACGACCCGTCGCGGGCGGCCTTCAAGGACTTCGCGCCGTTCTGGGAGTTCGTCTCCGGTCCGCTCGCCGCGGGCGGTTTCCAGGCGAACGCGCTGGACGGCACGTTCGGGCCGGACCGGGTCTTCGTCCAGGCACCCGACAGGGCGAACGTCTCGCCCATGGAGTCGCCCCAGTACTTCGGCGAGGTCGACATCGACGGGCAGAGCGGCGAGCTGACGGTCCGCCTGCGGGCGACCGGCGGAGCGGTGCTGTTCACGAAGGTGCTGCAACCGGGGCGCGTGGGGCAGTAGTTCACGATCGGGCAGTGGTTTCACCGAGGTCACGTGAAGGGCTCCGGCTCCCGTAATCTTCTGCCTCGTGCCGCGTACCGGCGTCATCCCCCGGTACGCGGCACGTCGGGTTGCCCGGGTCTCTCGAAATTCCCACGTCTTCCCACGTCTTCGCAGGTCAGAGCGATTGTCAGTGGTCGCCTCTACGGTCTTTCCATGACGCGATCCTTGCAGGCCGTGGCCTACACCCGATCCTCCTCGCTGGAATCCGCACCGGGCGGCCGGCGCCTGGGACTTGAGACCTCTCGGGGTTCGACGCCCCGTGGCGTCGAGGACCATCCCCGTTTCTTCGCGGGTTTCCTGACGTCACCTCAGATCGCGTCGGCAGGGCTGCTCGCGGTGGCCGATGTGGCGGGGACGCGCTACTACCAGCAGCAGCTGCGGTCGTCCCTGGACCCGGTGGTCACGGGCAACGGCGACCGGCTGCGTTTCGAGTCCTTCTCCGGCTGCGGCGGGGTGTACGCCCGGCTGGACGTGCTGGCGGCGGGTCTCGACGGCGGCCAGGTGGGACACGGCACGACGAACGTCGACGTCAACAACCCCCTGCGCGACGCGCTGTCGAGGATCGGCTCCGACGACCCGCTGCACCTGCGCGTCGGGCCGGACGAGATGGCCGTGACCACCCTGGACGGGCCGGTCGTGGAGAAGAAGGTGCCCCTGCCGGACCGCTGGCTGCGAGGTTTCGCCGAGGCGCAGGTGACGGCGGCCTCCTTCGACCTGCGCGCCGAACTGCCCGCGGCCGAGGCCGTACGGTTCCTGCGCTCGCTGCCCCGCTCCGGCGCGCGCGGCTCCTCCCAGGGTGTGCGGTGGGTGGTGCCCGCGGGGCGCGTTCTGCGGCCGACGACCCGGCCGGTGCCGGGAGCGGTCTGCCTCCCCGGCCCGGAGCGGCTGGCCGCTCTCCAGAGGGTGCTCCGGCACGCGTCGGCCCTGCGGGTGTACGGTCCCGCGCTCACCGGGGCCGCCGCGGCGGCCAGTGCCTGGGAGGTCGTCCTGCCCGGGATGCGGCTCACGCTGACACTGTCCCCGGAAGCCTCCCGAGGCTTCTCCGGGGAGGGCGGAGTACTCGACGCGCTGGCCACCGACGAGGCCGCCGAGGACGCGGAGCTGATCTCGGTGCTGCTGGCGTGGGAGCCCAGGATCGACGTCGGTGATCTGTCCGCCGCCTCGGGACTGCCCGCCGAGCGGGTGCGGGCGGCCCTCGTCCGGCTGGGCACCTCGGGGCGTGTGGGCTACGACACCGCGGAGGCCGCCTACTTCCACCGTGAACTTCCCTACGACGCCGAGCGCGTGGAGCGGCACAACCCCCGGCTGCGGGCGGCCCGGGACCTCGTCGGCGCGGGCGCGGTCGTCCTGGACGGCGCCCTCGGCACGGTGACCGCGCAGGACGGGCACGTGCACCGGGTGCGCGACGACGCGGGAGTGCTGAGCTGCAGCTGCCTGTGGTGGGCGAAGTACCGCGGCGGGCGCGGGCCGTGCAAGCACGCGCTGGCGGTTCGGATGGTCCGCCGCGGCGCGGTGTCCGGACAGGCGGAGGTTCTGGTCGACGGGGGTGCGCGATGAGCGGTGCGATGTCGGTGGTGCGGGACGCGGTGCCGGTGAACGGGCCGGCGGGTGGGGCGACTTCGAGGAACGGAGTGGTGTCGGTGAACGGGGTGGTGTCGGTGGGCGACGTGTTGTTGAAGGCCGTGCGGGCGGGGCGGACGGGTGAGGCCGCGGGCCTGCTCGACGGGATGACGGATCCCGAGCGACGGCTCTGTCTGCCGGCGCTCAAGGAGCTGCGCAAGGAGTTGCGGGTGGCGCCCTGGGACGCCACGTCCCGCAAGGCGTACCCCACGCTGCACGCGGCCGGAGCGGCCTGCCACACCGGAGCGGCCGGTACGGCGGCGTGGATCGGCGCGGCCGACATGCGCTGGTCCCAGGCCTCCCCCGCGGTCCTGCTCCATGTGCTGGGCGACCGGGAGCGGGACTGGCTGGGCAACCTCGCGCAGCGACTCGCGGACCGCCCGTCGACCTCCCAGGTGTCCTACGAGCTGATGGCGGGGCTGGTACGGCTGTCCGGTTGCCCGGTGCCGACGACGGAGACCTACGTGGTCGGCTGGGTCGAGCAGATCGGCAGCCTCTGGCAGCGCGGTGACAGCGTCCTGGACCGGCTGCGCCAAGATCCGTACACGGCGCGACTCGTGCCCGCCCTCTTCGAGATCCCGGACATCGGCAGCCACCTGGACTGGCTGTTCGGTGACGGCCCCGAGAGCTGGATCAACGCTCTGGCGAGACTCACCGAGGAAGGCGTCCTCGACCGCAAGACCATGATCGACGCCTGCGTCGCCCGGCTGCTGCGCGGTGTCGCGGCGTCCGACTGCCGGGTCTTCCTCAGGCTGTTGACCGCGCTTGAGCCGGCCGGGGACGAGGAGCGGGAGCGCGTCGCGGACTGGCTGGCGCTCGCCTCCCACCCGGCCTCCACCGTGGCGTCGCACGCCCGGTCGGTGCTGGGATCGCTGGCGCTGGCCGGCGACATCACGCACGGGCAGCTCGCCGAGATGTCCGCCGTCGTGCTGTTCCGCACGGAGAAGAAGCTGGTACGTGCCCAGCTCGTGCTCCTCGGGAAGGTGCTCCGGCGCGACCCGTCGAGCGCGGCGGAGCTGCTGCCCGCGGTGGCGCACGCCTTCGGCCACGAGGACACGGACGTGCAGGAGCGGGCACTGAAGCTCGTGGAGCGGTACATCGGCGCGGCCGGCACGGCGAACCCGTGGGCACGCGACGAAGTGGCCGACGGCGTGGCCCAGTTGAGCGCAGGTCTGCGAGCACGCGCGATCGCGGCCCTGGGACTGGACGCGGACGAGCTCGCGGCGCAGCCGTACCTGGAGCTGCTGCCGCCCGCGCCGGAGCCGTCACGGCTCACGCCCGCGCCCGACTCGGTGATCGAGCTGGCCGAGGAGGTCGGAGCCCTGATGGTGTCCGCCGACACCGGCATGGCGGTGTTCGAGCGCGCCCTGGACGGCCTGGTACGGCACGCGTACCTGCGTCGGGAGGAGCTGGCCGAGGCACTGGAACCGGCGGTCGCCCGCAGGTGGTGGATGGGCACCGATCATCACCACCACTCGTCGGACGAACACTTCCGGCGCGATCCGTACGGCCTGGAGGTGGTGCTCGCGGCCCTGCTGGGCCGGGTGCGCACATCCACGCTGCACAAGGCCCATCAGCACGGTCCGCTGTCGGATCCCTGTGTGCACAGCGCGCTGTCCGCCGTCTTCAACGCGCGTCTGTGGGAGGCCGCCTACCGGGTGCGGACCGACCCGATGCCGTTCCTGCTGGCCACGCCCACCTGGTCGTCGGGGTTCATGGAGCCGGACGAGTTGGTGGCCCGCCTCACCGAGTACCAGCGGCTCGGCGCCCGGCCCGGCGAGGCCGACTTCACGCAGGCACTGTTCCGGGTGCGCCGCGACGACCGGGCCGTGAGCGCTGCCGCCGCCGGACATGCCGCCGCACTCGGCACGGTGGAGGGTGAGCGGCTGGCCCGCTGGCTCCTGAGCGAGAGCCCGGCGACACCCACGAGCACCCGCCGCGTCGCGGCGGAGCGCGTCCTGCTCGAACTCGACGAACTCGACGGGCTGCCGGAGGAGCTCCCCCTGGCGTTCCGCCGGCTCGGCCTGCCCATGAGTGTCTTCGAGGCACGCAGATACTGCCCCCACTACTGGAACCGGGTCGAGCGGCAGCACTGGCTGGCCGTGATGCCCGGGCGGCGGGAGGTGGTGGCCGCGCGCCTCGTGCGCGAGATCTCCACGGTCGCGGTGGAGGACACCCGTGGTGTGGCCGCGGTCCTGCCGCTGCTCGCCGAGGCGGAGGGCGCGGCGGGTGAGGCCGTGCACCTGTGCGTGGCGTACGGGCTGGGCGCGCGTCACCCGGAGGACCGGATCAGCGCGGTGGACGCCCTGCTGGTGCTCGCCGCGCGGGGGCAGTTGGACGCCGCGGGGCTCGGCGGGGATCTGGGACAGCTGGTGCGGAAGGGGGCGGTGAAGCCGCTGCGGCTCGCCGAGTCCGTACGGACCGCGGCGACGACCGGAGCGTACGCCACCGTCTGGTCGATACTCGGGGCGGCGCTGCCCGCCCTGCTCGCGGGCCTGGCCGCGGACGGCGCCGCTCAGCCCGCCCGGGGAATGGGCGAACTGCTGGCCGTCGCCGCCGAGCGGACCGGCGCGCACGGGGATGTGGAGCATCTCGCACAGGTGGCGGAGCGGAGCGGTTCGTCGCGGCTCGTGGCCCAGGCCCGCCGGCTGCGCGCCACACTGGAACAGGGGGTGGCCGCCTGACGCGGACAGCCGCGACCGACCAGGTCGTTCAGCCAAGTGGACGAGTTGCGCAGGGGGAATCGTAAAAAATGCAACAAACAAGACAGATGCATACTTAACCGATCAGTCACAAAGCGTTCGCGATCACGCAACACCCGTACTCCACAGTGACTGTATGACTGCAGACATGTCTGATGTGACGCGTGCGAAAAACGGCCGGCCGGTCCACCACTGGCGCAGGGACCTCGTCGAACTGGCCGCTCTGTTCACGGCGGTGGCGGTCGCCGACGCCGTGGCGAATGTGATCGGGCACGGCCCCGACGGGCCCGCCCTCCTCGCCATCTCGGCGGTCGCGCTGATCGCCACGGCGGGCTTCCACACCTGGTGGTCACACCGCCACGGTCACGCCCCGCCGACAGGCGATACAGGCGCCCGGCCGGCCGCATCCGCGCGGCGGGCCGGGACGGCCGAGGGCGACCTGACGGCGCCGGAGACCGATGCCGACGACGGCTCCGGTTCAGGCTCGGGCTCGGGCTCGGGCGGGACCGTGTTGTGGCGGATGCGGACCACCGTGCGGGACGAGCCGGGTTCGCTGGCCGCGCTGTGCATGGCGCTGGCGGAACTGCGGGTCGACATCCTGAGCCTGCAGACGCATCCGCTGGCCGAGGGCACGGTGGACGAGTTCCTGCTGCGCGCCCCCGCGCCGGTGGCGGCGTCCGAGGTCACGCGGGCGGTGTCCCTGTCGGGCGGTTTCGGGACCTGGATCGAGCGGGCCGACGCGCACGACCTGGTCGACGCGCCCACCCGGGTACTGGGTCTCGCGACCCGCACGGCACTGGACGCGGCCGAACTGCCGCTGGCGCTGCGGCAGTTGCTGGGACGGTGCACGATCCGTTCGCTGCCCGCCACGTCGGTGCGCGGGGACCGTCCGGAGGCGGGGGCGCCCGTCGAGGGGGCGCTTGAGGACACGGTGATGCGGTTGCGCGCACCGGAAGGCGGAGTGATCACCGTGGAGCGGCCGTATCTGCCCTTCACGCCGACGGAGTTCGCCCGGGCCCGGGCGCTGGTCGAGCTGGACGCGCGGCTCGGCCCGCGGGTCCCGCGCAGCCGGGACGTACTGACGCTGCCGCAGGGCAAGGACATCATCGTTCGCCGTGCCGACGCCGGTGACGTCGAGGCCGCGAAGGCCATGCACGAGCGGTGCTCGCAGCGGACGTTGAGCATGCGGTACCACGGGCCCGTCGGCGATGCGGACAAGTACCTCAAGCATCTCCTCAGCCCGCACTTCGGCCGCACGCTCGCCGTGCAGACCGCGTCGGGGCGCGTCGTCGGACTCGGACATCTCCTGTGGGACGGCGACGAGACGGAGATCGCCCTGCTGGTGGAGGACGACTGGCAGCGGCGCGGGATCGGCGGCGAACTGCTCGGCCGCCTGGTGGCGATGGCCGTAGAGGCCGGCTGCGACAGCGTGTACGCCGTCACGCAGGCCGCCAACACCGGCATGGTCGCCGCGATGCGCGGCCTCGACCTCCCCCTCGACTACCAGATCGAGGAGGGCACCCTCGTCATCACTGCCCGTCTGGAGACGGCGGCCCCGCACGCGGAGGACGCCGGGCACGAGCGCGAGCACTCCGTGCGCGACTGACGGGGCAGGACAGCCCATGAGCCCGTAACGGCGGCAGGCCCGGTGACTGTGCCGGGCCTGCCGCCGTTACGGGCTCGCGTCAGAGGCTCGGGTTCGCGTCAGACACTCGGGGTCATGCCAAAGTCCCGGGTTCGCGTCAAAGGCCAGGGTTCGCGTCAAACGCTCTCGGCGCTCACTGCGCCGCGGCGCTCCGTCGCCGCCAACGCCCGATCCAGGTCCCGCCAGAGGTCGTCCACGTCCTCCAGTCCCACCGACAGCCGCAACAGCCGGTCACCCACGCCGCTCCCCCGCCGGTCCTCCGCGTCCACGACCCGATGGCTGATCGAGGCGGGGTGCTGGATCAGCGTGTCGACGCTGCCGAGGCTCACCGCCGGGGTGATCAGCCGGACCGCGGCGATCACCTGGTGCGGGTCGCCCTGGACCTCGAACGCGATCATGGCTCCGCCGATCCGCGGATAGTGGACGCGGGTGACCCGCGGATCGGCGGACAGCCGACGAACCAGTTCCGCGGCGTTCGCGGAGGCGGCGCGCACCCGTACGGGCAGCGTCGACAGTCCGCGCAGCAGCAGATAACCGGCCAGCGGATGCAGCACGCCGCCCGTGGCGAACCGGATCTGCCGCAGCCGTCCGGCGAACTCCTCGTCGCAGGCCACCACTCCGGCCATCACGTCACCGTGTCCGCCCAGGTACTTGGTGGCGCTGTGGAGCACGAGCCGCGCCCCCTGCTCGACGGGCCGTTGCAGCACGGGAGTGGCGAAGGTGTTGTCGGCGAGCAGCGGAACGCTCCCACAGGCGTGGGCGATCGCCCGCAGATCGAGTTCGGCAAGTGTTGGATTGGCCGGTGACTCGACCAGGACCAGACCGGTGTCCGGCCGCAGGGCGTCCTGTATCCCGGCGGGGTCGACCCACGTCACCTCGGAGCCGAGCAGCCCGGCGGTCAGCAGGTGGTCGCTGCAGCCGTACAGGGGCCGTACGGCCACGACATGGCGCAGTCCCAGGGAGTTGCGTACGAGGAGCACCGCGCTCAGCGCGGCCATGCCGCTCGCGAAGGCCACGGCGCTCTGCGTGCCCTCCAGCCGGGCGAGCGCCGTCTCGAAGCGGGCGACGGTCGGGTTGCCGAGCCGACCGTAGACCGGCGGGCCGTCCGGCTGGGCCCCGTCGGTGGCGAAGGCGTCGATGCGGGCCGCCTCACCCCGGCTGTCGTACGACGGATAGGTCGTGGACAGATCGATCGGCACGGCGTGCAGGCCCTGCCGGGCGAGATCGTCCCGCCCCGCGTGCACGGCTTCGGTGTCCAGGGCCCGTACACCGGGCCCCGACCCCTTGCCCGCTTCGCCCGCCTTGCCTGCCTTGCCTGCCTTGCCCGCCTTGCCCGCCGCGTCCGCCACGCCGTCGCACACGTCGCGCATGTCGCCCATATCGCGTATGTCTGTGCTACCGAGATCCATGGACGGAAGCCTGAACAACAACCGGGGTAACGGGGCGAGACCCCGTGTTACGTTCGGCACATGGCCGAATCCGTCGTACTGGACCCGGTGGACCTGCATCTTCTGCGCCTTCTGCAGAACGACGCCCGGACCACGTACCGGGATCTCGCCGCGCAGATCGGGGTGGCGCCCTCGACCTGCCTGGACCGGGTCACCCGGCTGCGCCGCTCGGGCGTCATCCTCGGCCATCAGCTGCGGCTCGATCCGGCGAAGCTGGGACGGGGCCTGGAGGCGCTGCTGTCCGTGCAGGTCAGGCCGCATCGGCGGGAGTTGGTCGGGCCGTTCGTGGAACGGATCAGGTCGCTGCCGGAGTCGCGTACCGTCTTCCATCTCACCGGGCCCGACGACTATCTGGTGCATGTCGCGGTCGCCGACATGGCGGATCTGCAGCGGCTGGTTCTCGACGGCTTCACCGCGCACCGCGAGGTGGCGCGCGTCGAGACCCGGCTGATCTTCCAGCAGTGGGAATGCGGCCCCCTGCTGCCGCCCGACCCGCAGGGCGCCACAGGTGCGGGCGCCGCGAGCTCGGGCGCCACGCCCTCGGCGAAATCGGGCTGAGACGGCAAAACGCCTGGAGAACCGGGCTGACGCGGCGGCCGTCCGCGTATGAGGATGGCCGTATGTCACAGACGAAGAACCCGCTGCCCCGTGAGGTCGCCGACACCTACGTCGACGAACTCATCGCCCTCGACCCGGTCACCGGTACGTACCTCGGCGTGAAGGAGAGTTCCGGCAGGCTGCCCGACACCTCGCCCGGCGGACAGGAGGCGCTCGCGCAACTGGCGAGGACCACGCTGGCCCGGCTCGACGAGGCGGAGCGGCAGTCGGGCGCGGACAGTGACATCGAGCGCCGGTGCGCGCGCCTGCTGCGCGAGCGCCTCACCGCCGAACTCGGCGTGCACGACGCCGAGGAGAGCCTGCGGGCCGTCGGCAACATGCACACGGCCGTGCACGCGGTGCGCGAGGTGTTCACCGTGACGCCGACGGACACCGACGAGGACTGGGCCGCGATCGCCGAGCGGTTGCGGGCGGTGCCGGCGGCCCTCGACGGCTACCGCGAGTGCCTCTCCCTCGGTCTGGAGCGCAAGCTGTACGCGGGTCCGCGCCCGACCGCGACCTTCGTCGAGCAGCTCACCGAGTGGTCGGACACGGACGGTTCCGGCCGCGGCTGGTTCGAGGACTTCGCGTCGGCCGGACCGGAGACCCTGCGCGCTGAACTCGACGAGGCCGCCCGGACGGCGACCACCGCCGTGGTCGCGCTGCGCGACTGGATGCGTGACGTGTACGCGCCCGCGATCGAGGGTGCGCCGAACACGGTGGGCCGCGACCGGTACGCGCGCTGGTCGCGCTACTTCAACGGTACGGATCTCGACCTGGACGAGGCGTACGCGTACGGCTGGGCCGAGTACCACCGGCTGCTCGCCGAGATGAAGAAGGAGGCCGAGAAGGTACTGCCCGGCGCCGCGACGCCGTGGGTGGCGCTCGCCCACCTCGACGAGCACGGTCGGCACATCGAAGGGGTCGACGAGGTCCGCGAGTGGCTGCAGAGCCTGATGGACCGGGCCATCGAGGAGTTGGACGGCACCCACTTCGAACTCGCCGAGCGGGTACGGAAGGTGGAGTCCCGCATCGCCCCGCCGGGCAGCGCCGCCGCCCCGTACTACACGGCACCGACGGAGGACTTCTCCCGCCCCGGCCGTACGTGGCTGCCGACGATGGGGCAGACCCGCTTACCGGTGTACGACCTGGTGTCGACCTGGTACCACGAGGGCGTCCCCGGCCATCACCTCCAGCTCGCCCAGTGGGCCCATGTCGCCGAGAACCTCTCGCGCTACCAGGCGACCATCGGTGGCGTCAGCGCCAACTGCGAGGGCTGGGCCCTGTACGCGGAACGGCTCATGGACGAACTCGGCTACCTCAAGGACGCCGAGGAGCGGCTCGGGTATCTGGACGCGCAGATGATGCGCGCGGCCCGTGTCATCGTCGACATCGGCATGCACCTGGAGCTGGAGATTCCGGCGGAGTCGCCGTTCCACTCGGGCGAGCGGTGGACTCCGGAGCTGGCCCAGGAGTTCTTCGGCGCGCACAGCAGCCGTCCCGCGGACTTCGTGGAGAGCGAGCTGACCCGCTACCTGTCCATCCCCGGCCAGGCCATCGGCTACAAGCTCGGCGAACGTGCCTGGCTGCTGGGCCGGGCGAACGCGCGCGAGCGTCATGGGGACGCCTTCGACGCGAAGGCGTGGCACATGGCGGCCCTGTCCCAGGGGTCGTTGGGCCTCGACGACCTGGTGGACGAGCTGTCCCGGCTCTGACAGGACGTGGCACGCGGCGCATGCCGCAAGTCGCATTTCGCATGCCGCATTTCGCATGTCGCACAGCGGCCGGGTCGGCGCTGTGCGACATGCGACGTGAGTGTCAGGGTCGGCGGCCGATGACCACGGCCCCGCGAAAGCTGCCTGTCGGAGCCGTCGCGTTTGTCAAGGCCGCCGGAGCCGTCGTGTCTGTCGAGGCCGCCGGAGCCGTCGGGGCCGTAGACATGCTCGACATCGCGTCGAGCGACCGGTCGGGGACCGGCAGCAGGTGGGCGTCCACCCAGGTGTCCCCCGTCGCCGCGTTGGCCCACGGGTCGTCGATCACGACGGCACCGGGTACGACGCCGTGGCAGAGCACCCAGTGCGGTACGTCGAATCCCTGCATCGCGGCGAGCGAGACGAGGAGCAGCACGTGCTCCCGTCGGCCGATCGCGTGCCGGATCGCGGTCAGGGAGAGGCGGTCCGGATCGATCGGCACGCCGGTCCGTACGGCCTCCGTACGTGACGTGCGTTGGAGCAGGGCACGCCACTCCCGCTCGTTCTCCGGGTAGTGGTCGAGCAGGACGGGCCGGTCCGTGTCGAGGTGGACCGTGACGGGGGACGACGGCCACGATCGGCGTACGGCGACGCCCAGGCCTACGGGTTCGCACGCGGGGAAGTTGGTCGCGCCGCGCCACAGGGTCAGCTCCGCCTCGCGGTCGAGCGCCTCCCGCGACAGCGTCCCCTCGTGGGCCTGCGCGACCAGGGCGGTGACGGCGCCGCAGGTGAAGTGCGTGCTCTGGCCGTAGTACGGAGGGGCGGGGTACGAGGGTTCCTGGTACGGGGGTTCCGGGTTCGGGGCGTCGGTCACCGGGTCGGCGTGCAGCCAGCGGACGTAACCGGCAACGGGACCCGCCGCGCCCTCCGACTGCGCGAGCGGAGGCCGCAGCGGCGTGAAGCCGGCGGCAGCGGCGGCCTCGGGTGTCGCCGTCCATCCTTCCCACTTGACCTGCGCGAGCCCCCGCTCGCGTGCGTGGGCGACGACGGCCAGGACGGCTGCCGGTACGTCGCCGACGGCGTCGACGATCTTCCAGTAGGCCGTGCCCGGGCGGGCCGTCACGAGGGCGGCGGCGGTCCAGGCCGCCCCGTCGGCGCCCGGCACCTCCACGATGTGGGGGGCGTGGGCGGAACGGTCGACCGTGTGCCAGCGCTCCGGCACGGCCAGGTGTCCGGGCAGCGGGCTCGGGATGTCGCGCTCGAACGGGACGACGACACTCTTCAAGAACATCTCCTGTTGTCGCATCACGGCGGTGGTCCGGGATCGGCCCGGCGTCACGCGCGGGACTTCCGGAGCACCCAGACGAAGTACGGGCCGCCGACCAGGGCGATCATGAGGCCCGCCGGTACCTGGGCGGGTGCCACGACCGTGCGGCCGAGGGCGTCGGCCACGCAGACCAGCAGTCCGCCGAGGAGCATCGCGACCGGGATCGCGCGGCCGTGCCGGGCGCCCACCAGTGACCGGGCGAGGTGCGGGGCGACGAGCCCCACGAAGCCGACGACTCCTACGGCGACCACGCTGAGTGCCGCGAGCACCGCGGCGATCGCCAGGGCCGCGAAACGAGTGCGTACCGGCCTGACACCGACTATGCGCGGCGTGTCCTCGTCGACGGCGAGCAGGTCGAGCCGCTCACGCATGGCGAGCAGCACGGGGAGCGCGAGCGCCAGGGCCACCGCGACCGGTACGACGTCAGGGAAGGTGCGCCCGTACGTCGTACCGGAGAGCCAGGTGAAGATCCGGGGCGTGTTGTACGGGTCGGCGCGCAGCAGCAGGAACGTGGTGACGGAGCTGAGTCCGTACCCGCAGCCGATGCCGATCAGTACGAACCGGTCGGGCAGGAAGCCGCCCCGCCAGGACAGCAGGGCGATCACCGCGAACGTGGCGAGCCCCGCCGCGACCGCGACCACGATGAGCAGGGGCCGTCCGCCGGACAGACCCGAGGTGACGACGGCCGCCGCACCGAGCCCGGCGCCGGCCGTGATGCCGAGCACGCCCGGTTCCGCCAGCGGGTTGCGCACCGCGCTCTGTACGACGCAGCCGGCCAGCCCGAGCGCCGCGCCGGCGAGGACCGCGGCGAGCACGCGCGGAACCCGGTCGTCGAGTGCCTGTCCGATCAGGTCGGGGGCGGCGCCCCGGGCCCAGAGCGCGATGTCTCCCGTCCGCAGCCAGAGGCTGCCCGCCAGGACCGCCACGAGGGCCGCCGCCGCCAGGAGTGTCACCGAGCCGAGCACGACGAGGAGGTACGCGCGGCGCGAGCGGGCGGCGACCCGCGCGTGCGGGGGCTGCCTGAGCTGCCCCGTGTCGCGGAGGCGGAGCGCCAGGACCACGATCACGACGGAGCCGAGGAGCGCGGTGGGCACGCCGGTGGGAATGGCGGCGGCCCCGTCCGCGCCCTGCACCGCGCGCAGTGTCGCGTCCGCGAGCAGGATGAGCAGCGCGCCGAGCAGCCCGGCCGCGGGCACCAGCAGCAGGTGCCGGCGCAGGGCCCGGACCCGTCCCCCGATCAGGCGGGCCAGCACGGGCGCGCCGAGGCCGACGAAGGCGATCGGGCCCGCGAGGGTGACCGCCGTGCCGGTCAGGAGCACCGCGCAGATCACGGCGGTCACGCGGGTGGTCCGGATGGGCACACCGAGGGTGGCCGCGGCGTCGTCGCCGAGGTTCATCACGTCGAGCCGCCGGGACAGCGCCAGGGCGACGCCCAGCACCATGACCACCAGGGGCAGGGCGCGTACCGACGCGTCGATGTTCAGCTGCGCGAGCGAACCGCTCCCCCAGGCGAAGAGGCCGGTCGTGTTCTGCTTGAACAGGATGAGCAGCATCCCGCTCGCCGCGTCCAGGGCCATCGCCGTCGCCGATCCGGCGAGGACGAGGCGGGTGCCCGTGGTGCCCGCGGCCCGGCCCGCGAGGAGCAGTACGAGCGCCGCCGCGACCAGGCCGCCGGCGAAGGCGACGGCGCCCGACGCCCAGAGCGGGACGGCGAAGCCGAAGGCCGCGACGAGCGTGAGCGTGAAGTAGGCGCCGGCGGTGACCGCGAGGGTGTCGGGGGAGGCGAGCGTGTTGTGCGTGACGGACTGGAGCAGGGCGCCCGCGCAGCCGAGGGCGAAGCCCACCGCCACGCCCGCGAACAGACGCGGCAGGCGCGAGCCGATGAGGATCTCGCTGACCGACGCCCCACCGGTGTCCGCCCGTTCCCCGGCGAAGTACCGCACGAGGTCGCCGACGCCGACGCCCGACGTCCCCTGCGTCAGATGCCACATGCCCACCAGGACGGTCAGGGCGAGAAGGAGTGCGAGGACGGCCACCCCGGAGGGACCGCCGCCGCGCTCGACGCGCGGCGGCGCTGCTTCCCTGCGGGGCGCCGATGCGTGCGTTGTGCTCACTTCTTGTCGAGTACGTCGACGTAGGCGTCGATCGCCTGCGCGCAGGAGCGCGGACCGCCGGCGCCCCACACCCGTGCCGGGAACGCGTGCGCGCGGCCTTCCTTGACGGCCGGCATGGACTTCCAGAGCGGGTTCTTCTGCAGCGCGGCGACGTATCCGCCGGCCCCTTCGTCATTGGCGTAGAAGAGGTTGGCGTCGCCCACCGAGGTGAGTCCCTCGACGTCGGTCTGCGCCAGGCCGTAGGACTTGTCGACGCCTCCGTCCCCGTGGGCCTTGTTGACGTCGTCGGTCCACACGGGGTTCATGCCCAGCTCCTTGCCTATCTCGGTGAACAGGGCGCCGTCGCTGTAGGGGCGGACCGTGAGGTTGCCTCCCTCCAGCCATCCGTCGAAGAACAGGAAATCCTTCGTGGGCAGATCGGCGTCGGTGACCTGCTTCTTCGCCGTCGCGAGGTGGTCGTCGAACTCCTTGAGCACCTGGTCGGCCCGCTCGGTGCGGCCCGTCGCCTCGCCGATCATGCTGAACACGTCGCGCATGTTCCCGATCGGGTCCTTCGGGTACGCGCCGCGCGTGGCCATCACGGGGACGCCTCGCTTCTCCAGCTTCTTCAGGGTCTCGTCGTCGGCGTCGAACGCCTCCACGACGATGAGGTCGGGCTTCGCCGCGTAGAGGGTGTCGAGGTCGGGCTCCTCGCGGGTGCCGATGTCGGTCACGCCGCTGGGCAGCTTCTCGGCGCTGACCCAGGTGCTGTACCCCTTCGCGTCGGAGACCGCGGTGGGGGTGACGCACAGCGTGAGCGCGTCCTCGACCTGCTGCCATTCCAGGACCGCGATCCGCTTGGCGGGCTTGTCGAGCTTCACCTGCCGGCCGACGCCGTCCTTGAAGGAGACCGGCTTCGTCGAGGTGGCCGTGGTGTCGTCGGCGCAGCTCTGCGACGCGGGCGACGCGCTCGCGCTGCTGCCGGCGTCGGCCTTGTCGTCGACGTCGGTCGTGCCGCAGGCCGTTGCGGCGAGGACGATGAGTCCTGTGGAGGCCGATGCCGCCAGACGACGGACACGCTTCATGAGGGGTCCTCTTTCTTGTTTCTTGTTCCCGCGACGGGGCGCGTCGCGGCAGGGGTGCACCGCGGCGCGGTGGGACGCGCTGCGGTACGGCGGCGGATGTGCCGCCTCGGGGGCCGTCCTATGAGAGGGGCCGTCCTACGAAAGGGGTTTTGCGAGGGGTTCAGGCGGGATGGCGGCCGAGCGGGTCGATACGGAGACGGCCCGTGCGGGGGTCGACTCCGACCTCGACCCGGATGTCGTAGACCTCGCCGATGTTCTCCGCGGTGAGGACGTCGACGGGTTTGCCCGCCGCGTGGACGCGGCCGGAACGCATCAGGACCAGCGTGTCCGCGACGCGGGACGCCTGGTCGAGGTCGTGCAGGACCACCCCGACCGCGATGCCGTGCTCCTCGACGAGATCGCGTATCAGGTCGAGGGTCTCGATCTGATAGCGCAGGTCCAGGTGGTTGGTCGGTTCGTCCAGCAGCACCACGCCGGTGTCCTGGGCCAGGCAGGCCGCGAGCCAGACCCGCTGCATCTCCCCGCCGGAGAGTTCTCCGACCGGCCGGCCGGCCATCTCGCGTACGCCGGTGACGCCCATGGCGTGGTCGACGGCACTGCGGTCCTCGGGGGTCGGTCCGGCGAAGCCACGCCGGTACGGGTGCCGCCCGAACGCGACGACCTCCGTGACCGTCAGCCCCTGGGGCGCGGGCCGCGACTGGGAGAACAGCGTGACCTCGCGGGCGAACCGACGGGCGCTGAGCAGGGCCGCGTCACGCTCGTGCGGTCCGTCGGGGGCGCCGAGCGTCAGCCGGCCGCCGTCCGCCCGGTGCAGTCGGGAGAGAGCACGCAGCAGCGTGGACTTCCCGCTCCCGTTCGGCCCCACCAGGGCGGTCGCGCGGCCGGGTGTCAGGGACAGCGAGACACCGTGGACGACCGGTGTGCCGCCGTACCGCAGGACCAGGTCGTGCCCGTTGAGGGCGGCCACCGGCAGGGCGGGGTCGGCCACGGGACGACCGGCGCGCCGGAGGGGGCTTGTGAACATCAGTGGGTCCGGACGCTCGGAGAGGCAGGGAAGACGGCAGTGCCCCGTCCGGCGTTCGCCGAACTAAGGGTTGCCTAACTCCGAGAAGAGTATGTTCCGCTTCCCATGTCGGCAATCAGGAGTTTTGGACAGGCACTACGGGATTCCGGACACCTTCGGACGGGTCGGGAGCTCCGTCGGCCGTGTCGAGGAACGCGCCGGGCGTGGTGCCCATGACCCGCCGGAACGAGGCGATGAAGGTACTGGGCTGCGCGTAGCCGAGCGTCTCCGAAACGGTCGTCACGTCGAGCCCCTCGGCGAGGAGCGTCAGCGCCCGATGGACGCGCAGCACCTGTCGCCACTGCGCGAAGGACAGGCCTGTGGCGTGGCGGAAGGCGCGGGTGATCGTGCGGTCGCTGATCCCCAGCCACCGCGCCCACTCCTCCAGCGAGCGGTTGTCGGCGGGGTCGTCCAGCAGGGCTTCGGCGATCGCGTCGATCCGCGCGTCGCCCGGCAGCTGCAGCGCGAACTGGTGTTCCGACGGCTGGAGCACGTCGAACACGACCGACTCGGCCCGCTGCCTGGCCGCCGTGTCGAGATCCGTACGGGACAGATGCGTCAGCAGCGACTCCAGCAGCGGCGTCATCGCGATCGCTCTCGGCTCCTCCAGCGCGAGGGCCGACGCGAACGCGAGCGGCGCGCGGTCGGGGGCGAAGAAGGCTTCGTAGAACTTCGCCCCCGCGGTCGCCCGGCCCCCGTGCACCACGCCTGCGGGCATCCACAGCCCGTGCCCCTCGGACACGGTGAAGACGCGGTCCGCCACCCGGGACGTGAGCGTTCCGCCGCGTACCCAGACGAGCTCGTGCCGGGGGTGTGCGTGCGGTGCCCACTCCGTGGGGACTCGGGGCACCTGCAGCCCGGCGATGATGGCGAAGGGGGCCACCGCCTGTTCCGGGAACGGCGGGACCCGGAGCACCACGGTGCCCGCCTCGCGCCGCCACATCCCGGGGCTCGCGTCACCACGGGACGATCGGACCATGCGCCCGAGTCTATCCGGGGGGCCGCACCGGCACCGGGACGCCCCTGACCCACGACGAACCGCTCCCCGGCGCTGCGGGCGCCGCGGCCTCCGCGGTGACACAGAACGACTCGGCGCCGCGCAGCGCCGCGGGCGCCGCAAGCCTCGCAGGCACCGCGAGTGGCGCAGAACAGCTCGGCGCCGCTGGTGCCGCGGGCGCCGCGCCCACGCCTCAGCGTCGGAATCCGCCCTCCGAGTCGATGACCTGCCCGGTGATCCACCCGGCCTCGTCCGTGGCGAGCCAGGCGATGAGCCGCGCGGGATCGTCCGGCATTCCCCAGCGCCCGCCCGGGAACATCGAGGCGACCTGCCCGTACGCCTCCCCGGTCAGGTAGCCGGTGTCCACCGGGCCCGGATTGACGGTGTTCACGGTGACGGCGTACTCGGCGAGCGTGGTCGCCAGGGAGCGGGTGACCGAGGCGAGGGCACCCTTCTGCAGGGCGTACGCGATCTCCCCCGGCATCCCGCCCGCGATGTCCTGACCGGACGTCATCATCACGACGCGCCCGCCCGGCGTACGCGCCGGCAACGCGGTACGCAGCCGGGCGTAGGCCTGGACGAGCAGGATCACCGACCGCGTGTCGACGGCCCAGTGCGCGTCGAGCATCGCCGCGTCGATCGCGTCCAGCGGGCCGTCCGAACCGCTGAGCGCGTGGTTGGCGACAAGGATGTCGAGCCGCCCGCCGAGCGCGTCCGCCGCCCGGGCGACCAGCTCGGCCGGGGCGTCCGGTTCGGAGAGGTCACCCGGCCCGTGGACGATCCGGGCGCCGGGATCGCCGAGTGCTCCGCGCACTTCGGCCGCCACCTCCTCCGGCCGGTCCGCGCCCCAGGGCATCGCGGCGTCGTGCGGCACGTGATGGTGCAGATAGACGCTCGCTCCGTACGCGGCCATGCGCCGGGCCACGGCGTAGCCGATCCCCGCGCGCCGGCCGGCACCGGTGACGAGAGCGGTACGCCCGCGCAGCGGCAGCGGCGCGCGGCACAGGTCTTCGGGCACGGGCACGGGTGCGGGTGCGAACTCTGCGGGTGGGGGTGCGGCTGAAGGGAGTTGAGGCATGGCGGACCATGATGGGCGGCGTGCGGGCCGCGCGCACGCCATTTTCCGCGGCGGGGCTCGTCCGTCGATTCACCGACAGCGCCCACCCTCCTCAATCAGCGCCCCAGCGGCCTCAGTCGGACGAGTCCGATCCATGTCTCCGGGCCGGGTTCGGCGTGCGCCGCGCGCACCGCGTACCGGCCCGGTTCGAGGGCGATCCGCAGATGCCCCGCCCCCGTGGCACGCTTCCCCGGCCACGCCGCGTCGAACAGCACGACGGCCCCGGGAACCTCCCAGTGCACCTCGCGGCCCCACGCCGCGGTGGCGAGGGCGGCCGGCACCCCGGCCAGCAGCTCCTGCTCCGAGTCGCCCGCGGACCACCGTACGAACGTGCCGTGTTCGGGCAGGTAGGCGGTGGCGGCCGGTTCGTCGCCCAGGACGAGGGCCGTGGTGTTGCCGACGGGCAGCAGGCCGACGAGGCCCTCCACCTCGCACGCCCTGTCGTAGTCGGAGGCCAGCTCGTCGCCGTCGGCCCCCGTCCAGAACGGCAGCACCACTTCCGGGATCGCTATGAGCGGCCCACCGCCGGACTCGACCCACTCCACCTGTTCGACCCGCTCGACCGAACCGGGGTCCGCATAACTCGCCATGGGCAGAAACTACACGCCCGGACGGACCGTAATTGACGATTCCTTTGCCGACCCCGGAGCTGATACGCGACTGAGTCCGTACGCCCCTCAGCAGCCGCAGTCCTCCGCCCCGACCGGTGCCGTCAACGGGTCGGCGGGACGCCGTTCGCGCCCTGCCCACGTCTCGAACTCGAAGCCCTCGCGCACCCAGTACTCGAACCCGCCGAGCATCTCCTTGACCTGGTAGCCGAGTTCGGCGAGGGCGAGGGCGGCCCGGGCCCCGCCGTCGCAGCCCGGGCCCCAGCAGTAGGTGACTACCGGTACCTGCTTGTCCAGCAGTTGTCCGGCCTGTTCGGGGATCAGGGCGGTGGGCAGGTGGATGGCGCCGGGTACATGACCCTGGTCCCAGGATTCCGTGGACCGGGAGTCGACGACGACGAAGCCGGGGTCGCCGTCACCGCCATCGGCGGCCAGTGCGGCGGCGACATCGGACACGTCGGCGTGGAAGGCGAGGCTCGCCGCGAAGTGGGCGACGGCCTCGGCGGGCGACGCCGGGGCGACGCGCAGAACGGGGTTACGGGTGTTCTGGGTGACGGCGCTGCTCTTCATGCCCCGAATCTACGGCCGCCGATCCCCCACCCAGAAGGCACGATCCACGGCCTCGGGCTTGGTCGGCCGGGGATTCCCCTGCTATTCCTCGGACATGACCGCGTATTCACCGGACGCCACCGACTGGCGCATTCTCGAAGTCCTCCAGCGCGAGGGCCGCACCGGTTTCGCCGAGCTGGCCCGTGCCGTCTCCATGTCCGCGAGCGCGGTCACCGAGCGGGTGCGGCGCCTGGAGGAGGCGGGGGTCATCCAGGGGTACGCGGCGGTCGTGGACCCGGAGAGCCTCGGCCTGCCGATTCTCGCGTTCGTGCGGCTGCGCTACCCGAACGGCAACTACAAGCCGTTCCACGATCTGATCGCGGCCACCCCCGAGATCCTGGAGGCGCACCACGTGACGGGGGACGACTGCTTTGTGATCAAGGTCGCGACCCGTTCCATGAGCCACCTGGAGGAGGTGTCCGGCCGGATCGGCACACTCGGCTCGGTGACGACGAGCGTCGTGTACTCGTCACCCCTGCCACGGCGCCCCCTCGGCCGCTGAAGCCCCGAGCGACCGTCACACCCTTCCTTCCGACCACCGTCACGCTCCCGACGACCGTCACAGCCTCCCCACCGCCTGCCGGGGTCTCCCCCGACGGGCCACCCCGCCACCCTCCGGACGCCACCGGCTGACGGCCGCGTACGTCAGCCGCCGTCGGCGCCCCGCTGCCGGACGACCGACCCCGAGCGCCCCTTCACGACCTCCAGTTGCGCATGGATCCGACGCCGCAGATCCGCGACATGGCTGACGATGCCGACGCTGCGGTCCCGCTCCCGCAGCGAGTCCAGTACGTCCAGGACCTCGTCGAGCGTCTGGTCGTCGAGACTGCCGAAGCCCTCGTCGATGAAGAGCGTGTCCAGCCGGACGCCTCCCGCCTCGTCCGTGACCACGTCCGCGAGGCCCAGCGCGAGCGCGAGGGAGGCGAAGAACGTCTCACCGCCGGAGAGCGTCGCCGTGTCGCGCTCACGCCCGGTCCAGGCGTCGACGACGTGCAGCCCGAGCCCGCTGCGGCCCCGCCCGGCCCGGTCGTCGGAGTGGACGAGGGTGTAGCGCCCGGCGGACATGCGCTGCAGCCGTGCGCTGGCCGCCGCCGCGACCTGTTCCAGCCGGGCCGCGAGGACGTACGACTCCAGGCGCATCCTGCGTTCGTTGTCCGCGGAGGTGCCGGCCGTGAGTGCCGCGAGTCGGGCCACGCGGTCGTGCTCCTCGCGCAGCGGCCCCAGTCGGCGCACGGACGCGGTGGCCCGTTGGGACAGCCGGTCCAGTTCCGTGCAGCGGCGGGCCGCCGCGTCCCGCGCGGAGGCGGCTTCGCGCATGCGCCGCACGGCCACGGCGGCGGTCTGTTCGGCGGTCCGGACGTCGGCGGGCGGCCGGTCCGCGGCGGCGGCCGTCTCGGCCTCCGCGAGCACCGCGCGGACCGTCGCCTCCTCCTGCTGCCAGGCGTCGAGCCGTCGTTGCAGCTCCCGGTGGGCCACGTCGTCGAGGAGGGCCGCCGCGGCGGCCTGCGGCGTGTCGAACCCGGCGCGGAAGGCCGCGTCGGCCAGTCGCCCGTCGGCGTCCTTGAGCCGCTGCGCGGCGTCCGCCGCGACGCGCGCGGTGTCCGCGGCCTCGGTGAGCGTCGAAACCTGCCGCTCCAACTGGGCGGCCCGCTCCGCCACACTGCCCGCCGAACCCCTGGCCTGCGCCAACTCCTCTTCCAGGGTGGCCGTTTCACGGGCGAGGGCGTCCCGGCGGGCGCTGCGTGACGCGCCGCGCACCGCGGCCTCCTGATGGGCGGCGAGCCGGCGCTCGTGCTCGTGCTCGGCCTGCCGGAGCGCCTCACCGGCCGCGTGCAGCCCGGAGGCGGCGTCCCGCGCCTCGGCGTGCCGCCTCTCCAACTCCTCGGCCTGCTCGGCGAGTCGGCCGGTAGGGCTGTCGCCCGCCTCCGCGGTCGCGGCGGCCAGTGCCTCGCGCACCACTCCGAGGCGGCGCTCCTCCTCCGTGCGGCGCTCGTCGGCGCTCTGGTACGCGGCGAGCGCGGCGTCCTCGGCACGCTGGTCGATGTGGCCGTCGACCTTCCGGGCGGGAGCGGGGTGCTCGGTGGCGCCGCAGACGGCGCAGGCCTGCCCGTCCACGAGGCCCGCGGCGAGTTCCGCGGCGATGCCCTTGAGCCGCTGTTCCTTGAGGTCCAGCCAGTGGGTGCGCGCGTCCGCCGCCTCTTCGCGTGCGGCGAGCACGCGCGCGTGGGCCTGGTCGGTGTCCCCGGCGAGCTGGTCGCGCAGCCGGGCCGCCCCGAGCCGCGCCCGGGCCGGCTCGCGCTGCACCGCGAGCTGTTCGGCCCGGGTGGCGGCCTCCTGGGCCGTCTCGATACGGGTCTGGAGCCCTGCCCTGGTCGTCTCCCACTCCGTGAGCCACTGCTCGGCGTCGTGCAGCACGTCCTCGTCGGCGCGCTCCTGGCGGTCCAACTGGACGCGTTCGGTGGCGAGTTCGGTCAGCCGCTGCTCGCCCCGGCGGGCCGACTCCAGTCCGCCCAGCTCTTCGGCGGCCTTGCGGGCGGCGGTCGCGAGCCCCGTGGCCCCGGCCCCGGAGAAGACCTCGGAGAGCTGTGCACGCGCGCGTGCCTCGGCGTCGGCCGCCCGCCGGTGTTCGGTCTCGGTCGCCTCGCGCAGCCCGAGCGCGGGCGCCACCGCCTCGGCCTTGCGGGCCCGCTCCATGCGGGTCCGGTCCTCCCGATGGGCCCCCGAGCGCTCCGCCAGCCGAGCGGCCCGCTCCCTGGCTTCGGCGAACCGCCGCTGCAGCCGCGCCACTTCGCGTACGTCTTCCAGTGCACGGGCCGCGGCGGCCTGCGCCGACTCGGTGGCCGCCTGTGCGCGGTGGGCGATCGTGAACCACTCGCGGGCCGTAGTCCTGTTGATCGCCGCCCACTCCAGCACGGCCTCGGCCAGCCCCGGGTCGCCGGGCGCGAGTTCGGGCAGCGGCAGCTCGACGAGGTCGCCGACCGCCTGCTGCATCCGGTGGGCGCCGGCGAGCAATTCGGCGTCACCGGCGCGTACTTGTGTCTCGGCCGTGCGCCTGCGCTCGGCCAGGCGCTGCTCGACGGCGGCGAAGCGCTGGGTGTCGAAGAGGCGGCCGAGAAGCCTGCCGCGGGCCTCGGCGTCGGCCCGCAGGAAGCGCGCGAAGTCGCCCTGGGGAAGCAGCACGACCTGGCAGAACTGCTCGCGGCTCATACCGAGGAGCTGGGTGATCTCCTCGCCGATCTCCTGGTGCGAGCGGCTGAGGTCCTTCCAGGAGCCGGCGGGCGCGTGGTACTCGCGCAGCCAGCTCTGTGCCTTCTCCGTGGTGGTGCCCGTGCCGCGCTTCTTGGGACGCGCGAAGGGTGGCTGCCGGGTGATCTCCAACCGCCGCCCGGACACGGTGAGTTCGAGCGTCACTTCGGTACGGATGTCGGGGAGCGCGTGGTCGCTGCGCAGCGAACCGCCCTGCCGGGCGCCCGGTACGGAGCCGTACAGCGCGAAGCAGACGGCGTCCAGGACGGAGGTCTTGCCCGCGCCGGTCGGCCCGTGCAGCAGGAAGAGTCCGGCGGTCGACAGGTCGTCGAAGTCGACCTCCTGGGCGCCGCCGAAGGGCCCGAAGGCGGTGATGTGCAGCCGGTGCAGCCTCATCGGGTCCTCTCGGTGCGGAACGCGCGCGGCGGACTGTTCCGGTCGCAGACCGCGGTCACCGGGCGACCTCGCGGACCGTGTCGTCGGCGCGGGCGGTGTCGAACGCGTCCTGGAGCACGGCCTGTTCGCGCTCGTCGGGACCGGCGCCGCGCACATGGGCCACGAAGTCCTCCGCGATCTGCTGGTCGCTGCGGCCCGCGAGCCGCCGGGCGTACGAGACGTCGGGGTCGTCGGGTGCCCGCTCGGGATCGAAGACGAGGCTGAGCGTGTGCGGGAACCGCTCGGTGAGCCGGGCCATGGGGTCGGCGGGGCGCACCGGGTCGGTGAGGGTCGCCTCGACCCACGCCTCCTCGTGGCGCGCCAGTTCCGGATCGGCGAGCAGTTCCTCCAGCTCTCCCCGGACGCGGGCCAGCGCGCGCGGTACGGGGCAGTCGAGGCGCTCGGCCTCCACGGAGCCGTCGGCCCCCAGGTCGACCAGCCACATGCTCTTGCGGTGGTCGGTCTCCGAGAAGGAGTACGGCAGCGGGGAGCCGGAGTAGCGCACGCGCGTGGTGATCCTCTGGCTGCCGTGGAGATGGCCGAGCGCCACGTAGTCGACCCCGTCGAAGACGCCGGCGGGGACGGCGGCGACCCCGCCCACCGTGATGTCCCGCTCGCTGTCGCTGGCCTCGCCGCCCGTGACGAAGGCATGGGCGAGGACTACGGAGCGGGTGCCCGGCGCACGCGTGGCGAGGTCGGCGCGCACCCGGTCCATGGCGGCGGCGAGGACCTGCTCGTGCCCCGCCTTCTCCACGCCGAACTCGTCCTTCACCAGGGCCGGTTCGAGGTACGGCAGCCCGTAGAAGGCCACGTCCCCGAAGGCGTCCTTCAGCAGCACCGGTGTGCCGCAGGCCGAGGGCTCGGTCCGCAGGTGGATGCCCGCGCGGCCGATGAGCCCGGCGCCGACACCGAGCCGGCGTGCGGAGTCGTGGTTCCCGGAGATCATCACCGTGGGCACGCCGAGGTCCGCGAGGCGGTGCAGCACGTCGTCGAAGAGCTCGACCGCGGCGAGCGGGGGCACGGCCCGGTCGTACACGTCCCCCGACACGACCACGGCGTCCACGTCGCGCTCGCGCACGGTCGCGACGAGGTGACCGATGAAAACGGCCTGGGCCCCGAGCATGTTCACGCGGTGGAACGCCCGGCCCAGATGCCAGTCGGAAGTGTGCAGCAATTTCATGAAACCGCTCTGACCTGCATGTTTCCCCCTGACGGACCTGAAAGACCAGCGCCGACCAGCATGGACCCCGATCGGCAACCAACACGCTAACCCCTCTGGGCCGCCGATTCACCACGGGTCGCAACCCATCCCACCTTTAACGGCACATTGCCGTAAATGTCCAAGAGGGCGTGTCGCGGAGGTCTCACCAATCCCACCTACATCCCGGAGCCTGCCCTCAGTTGACGGGTTCGTCGGGTGCACGCGCTGCACGTGGCGCAGGCAGCGGGTGCCCTTTTCGGACGCACTCATCAATTGGGGTGTGTTTCCCTCATGGCGCGCAGGATGATCTGCGTGACCCCGCGTTGTCCGCGAGCGTTGGGGTGTACCGGTGCCGCCGGACTACTGGGGATCAGGGGCTCGATCCATCGTGTGTCCTGGGCTGAGCACGCGCTGTGCTTCCGGGATTCGGTTTCGGTGTCCACATAGGTGGCGTCGGCTGTCTGGGCCTGTTGCCGCAGTACCTTGTTGAGCTGGTCTTCCCTCTCCCGCAGGTACGCGATATCGCCGGGAGCAAGAGGAAGGGCGCGTCCGCATCCCGTGCCGCCGGGCGGCAGGATCGCGGGGTAGCCGACGATGTAGAGGTGCGCCTGGGGTGCACGCCGCCCGATCTCCTGCATCAGGGCGGACAGTGCTGTTCTCAGCGCTGTCATCCGCTGCTGCGTACTGTCGGTGCCGTCCTTGACGTAGCGCTCGCGGCAGGGAGCGTCGATGGAGACGTCCTTGTGGCGGGTGATGATCTTGTACGCCGCTCCCATGGTGAGGCAGCGGGTCAGCATGCTGCTGAAGCCGACGTCATTGCCTCCGATGCCGACGGTCACGAGCCGGGTTCGGCGGGAAAGGGCGGAGAGCTGTGCGGGATTGCGGCCGTTGTCGGTGGACTGAGGCGAGGTGAAGTCCGCTGTCGTCGCGCCGCCGCAGCTCATATCGCGGAACATGCCCGGTGTGAGCTTGAGCTGGGCGGCGAGCAGCGCCGGGTAGTTGTGGTCGGAGCGGTCACAGCCGGCGGGCTTGCCGCTTCGAGCCGGTATGCGTGGACCGGAAGTGTAGGAGTCACCGAGGGCGACATAGGGGCCCTGCAGGTCGCTGTGCCCGGCAGTGTCGCTGTCCTGACGGGTCTCGGCGACGGCGACGGTCAGGACTGTTACGGACAGGAGGATTCCGGTCAGGACGACGCGTAGGTGGGTCACGGTGCCGTGTGTCCCCTCTTCTGGGTGGGCGTGATCGGTCGGAGGCAGGGCGGGCACGGGGAGGTCTCGGGCGACTTGGCAGCGTCCGTGGGGGTCGGTGCAAGGCACCGGTCGCCTCGTACGTCACCGCGGCGGTGGCATCAGTCCGGACTGGTAGGCGAAGGCGACGAGCTGTGCGCGATCGCGGGCGCCCGTCTTGGTTTTGGCCCGCTGGACGTGGGTGCGGACGGTCAGGGGGCTGAGGAAGAGTGCGTCGGCGATCTCGTCGTTGGATTTGCCCTCCGCGACCACGGCCAGCACCTCGCGCTCTCGCGGAGTGAGGCCGCTGAATCGCTCGGGGGCAGGGGCGACGGAGCTGGGCACGGGCAGGGCGAGGAAGCGGGTGATCAGTGAGCGGGTGGCTGCGGGTGACAGCAGGGCGTCACCGGAGGCGACCGTGCGGATGCCGTCGAGGAAGGCGTCGGCAGTGGTGCTCTTGCCGAGGAAGCCGCTCGCACCCAGGTGCAGGGCCTGGGCGACGTGCTCGTCGGTCTGGAACGTGGTGAGGATCAGGACGCGGGTGTCCTGCAGCTCGCTCCGGTCGCAGATGGCGGCGGTCGCGGCCAGTCCGTCGGTGCCGGGCATGCGGATGTCCATCAGAACGACGTCCGGGCGGTGGAGGTCGGCCAGTGTGACGGCCTGCTGCCCGTCGGCGGCCTCGGCGGCGACCTCCATGTCGTCACAGGAGTCGATCAGTACCCGGAAGGTCGCTCGCAGCAGGGCCTGGTCGTCGGCAATCAGTACGCGGATCGTCATGGAACTTTCTCTCTGGTCAGGCGCTGATGGGAAGTTCGGCCGTGACGGAGTAGCCGCCTTCCGGGCAGCGCCCCGCACGAAAGCTGCCCCCGGCGGACTGGGCGCGTTCTCGCATGCTGATGAGACCGAAGCCTCCGCCGGGTGCCCGCGGGGGCGTGATCGGGCTTCTGTCATTGCTCACGGTGATCGTCAACTGCTCCTGGCCGTAGACGAGGTGGACATGTGCCGTGTTCACCGCGGCGTGTTTGGCAACATTGGTGAGCGCTTCCTGCACGATCCGGAAGGCAGCCAGGTCCACCCCGGCCGACAGGGTCTTCGCGGCGCCTTCGACAGCGATCGTGATGTGCAGTGCGGCGGCGGCGAAGGCGGCGACCAGATCCGGAAGCCGGTCGAGTCCGGGTGCGGGGTTCAGCGATTCCTCGGCGCTCTCGGGCTGGCGCAACAGGCCCACGGTTGCCTCAAGTTCGCGCAGCGCCGCCGTGGTCGTGCCGGTGAGTTCGGTGAGGATGCGGCCGGTCTGCGCGGGACGCGTGGAAAACAGGTGGGCGGCTGTGCCGGCCTGGGCGTTGGCGAGGGCCATGTGGTGGGCCACCACGTCGTGCAGTTCCCGGGCGATACGGATGCGTTCTTCGGTGACGCGGCGTTGTGCCTCCTCATGGCGGGTGCGTTCGGCGTCCTCGGCGCGGGTGCGGACGGTGTCCATGTACGCGCGGCGCGCTCGTACGGCCAGTCCGTGCAGGATGGGCAGCAGGATCCAGAAGGCCAGGCTCACCGTCTCGTTCGCCCAGGGTTCGTCCTCCGCATCCCAGCGCAGCGCGGTGGGCACGAGGATGACGGCAACCAGGAGACCGTGGAGCCGGATGGCTCGCTGAGAGGCCTGGAGAGTCAGTTCGTACAGGGCGACGATGACCGGGAGCAGCAGGAGGGGTCCGAAGTCGCTGCCCCGGGCACCTGCGACGGCGGTGCCGAGGGTGGTGAGGACGACGACGGCGCCGGGGTGTCGGCGGCGCGCCGGCAGGCTCGTACAGGTGACTGCCGCGAGGGCGAAGCCGGGCCACCACAGGGTGTCGTCGCCGGCCCGGCGGTACTGGTTACTGGTGGCCGCATAGATCAACAGGAGGAAGGCCGCTTCGACCAGGCGGGGGTGGCGATCGATGCGACGTCGCAGGCGGGTGACCATGGTTTCTCCGAGCAGTACGGTGACCGTGGGCTGAAGAAGTGGACGGCGTGGAGGCCGGTCCGGGCCGCTCCGGGACCGGGGCGGAGCGGCCCGGCCGGCACGTGCGTCAGACCGTCACGGAGGGCCGTGGATCGTCGGCGGGCAGATCATTCGGCGCGGAGACCTGCTGGGTGAGTGCTTCGCCCTCGACGTCGACGCGGGGCATCAGCCGGTCCAGCCGGCGCGGCAGCCACCATGCCCGCTTGCCGAGGAGCGCCAGGACCGCGGGCACGAAGGCCATACGGACGACGAAGGCGTCGAAGAAGACGGCACTGGCCAGTCCGAAGCCGACCATCTTGACCAGGGATTCGCCGCCCGTCATGAACCCGCCGAACACCGCCATCATGATCAGCGCTGCCGCTCCCACGACCTGGGCGCTGTGCCGGAATCCGGTGACGATGGCCTGGTCGGGCCCTTCTCCGTGGATGTGCGCTTCCCGGATCCGGGAGACGAGGAAGACCTGATAGTCCATGGCGAGGCCGAAGACGATACCCACCAGGAAGATGGGCATGGTGCTCATGATCGGGCCGGTTTCGTCGACGCCGAACAGGCCGGCTCCGTGGCCCTGTTGGAAGACCGTGACGATCGCGCCGAGGGCCGCGCCGACGGACAGCAGGAATCCGAGGGCGGCCTTGAGCGGCACCAGGAGCGAACGGAAGACCAGGGCCAGGAGGAGGAAGGCGAGACCGACGACGACCGCGAGGTAGGGAATGAGGGCGTCCTGCATCTTCTGGCCCACGTCGATGTTCAGGGCGGTGGTGCCGGTGACTTTGAAGTCGGCGCCGGTGGAGGACTCCACCGCACCGCGCTCGCCGCGGATGGTGTGCACCAGGTCCTGCGTCTGCCGGCTGGTGGGTGCGGTCGAGGGGACAGCGGCGATCACGGCTGTGTCTTCGGCCTCGTTGAACCGTGCCGGGGAGACGGAGACGACTCCCTCGGTGCCGGTGAGTTTGTCGGAGACCGCTGTCACGGCCGCCTGCGGGTCCTTGGCCTCCTTGACGTCGACCACCACGGTCAGCGGGCCGTTGAAGCCCGGTCCGAAGCCCTCGGCGAGCGCGTCGTAGGCGCGGCGCTCGGTGGTCGCGGTCGACTTGGCCTCATCGCCGGGCATGCCCATCCGCAGGTCCAGCGACGGCACCGCGAGCGCCCCGAGGCCGATCACCGACAGGAGCAGGACGGGCAGCGGGCGGCGCACCACGAACTGCGCCCAGCGAACACCCCGGGGGGCCTTCGTGGTGGTGCCGGCCGTCCTGGTCCTGCCGACGAGGCTGAGGATCTTGGCGCGGGAGCGGCGTCCCCCCTTGCGGTCACGGCGCGAGAGCACCGCATCGGGCCAGAAGCCCAGGAGTGCAGGCACGGCGGTCAGGGCGATCAGGACTCCGACCATGACGGCGCCCGCCGAGCCGATGCCCATCTTGCTGAGCATCGGGACGCCGACGACGGAGAGACCCAGCAGAGCGATGACGACGGTGAGTCCGGCGAAGACGACCGCGCTTCCGGCCGTACCCACGGCCAGGGCCGTCGCCTCCTGCGGCTGGTGTCCCTTGGCCCGCTCCTCCCGGTAGCGGGAGACCACGAACAGGGAGTAGTCGATGCCGACGGCGAGGCCGAGCATCATCGCCAGTTCACCGACCGTCGAGGAGAATCCGAAGGCACTGCTCAAAGCGGTGATTCCGGCCAGGCTGATGCTGACGCCGAGGATGGCGGTGAGCAGGGGGAGGCCGGCGGCGGCGAGTGAGCCGAAGGTGATCAGCAGCACCACTGCGGCGACGAGAACGCCGAGTACTTCGCCCAGGCCCTGCGCGGCTTCGGTCTCCAGCGCGGAGCCGCCGACCTCGACGGTCAGGCCCGCGTCCCGGGCCTGCTCGACCGCCTTGGTCAGGTCCGTCTTGCTGGCGTCGGTGAGATCGTCGCCGGCGACCTTGTAGGTGACGGTGGCGTACGCGGTCGACTTGTCCTTGCTGACCGCGTTCGTGTCGAAGGGGCCGGCCGCGTCGGCGACCTGCGGCCCGCCAGCCACCGCCGTGACGAGTTCACCGATGGCCGACCGGCCGGCGGCGGAGGTGACCTGCCGGCCGTGTTCCGCGACGAACACGATGCGGGCCTCCGCGCCGTCCGCTTCGGCGCCAGGGAACCGCTCATTGATCAGGTCGAATGCCTGCTGGGACTCGATGCCCGGCAGGGAGGAGGAGTCCTCCGACGCCTCGGATGCGCTGGAGGCCCCGAGGAATACGGCAGCCAGTACGGCCGCCCAGGCCAGCACCACGGTGCCGCGCCTCCGGAAGGCCCAGCGGCCCACCCGGTGCAAGAAAGTCGCCATGAAAGACATCTCCATATCTGGATATCGGGAACGTCATTCACCCTGCCGGGCCGACCGCATTCGTGTCGTCGGCCGTATCGACGATCCCCCGTACTCAAAAACAAGTAGGGCTCGGCGGGGGCGTGATATCCCGCCGGTAGTCCTCTGCGACAAAGGGCAGGAGGCCGTGCAGAACAGGACGGCGGCACACTTGGCGGAACACGCCGTCGGTTCCGGTGAGGCGCTCGGTGTGTCGGTTACCGCCCGCTGTTCGCGACAGCGCTTCGACGGGCTCGGGCCATTTTCAGGAATTGCCGGCGGAGCTGTCGGAATTCAACGGCAGCAGGACGCGGAACGTGGCGCCCTCCCCAGGCTGAGAGCACACCTCCACGCGGCCCTGGTGAGCGGTCACCAGGGAGCGGACGATGGACAGGCCAAGTCCGGTACCGCCGGTCTGTGTCCGGCCGCGGGCGGTGTCGGCACGGTAGAAGCGGTCGAAGACGTGAGTGACCTGTTCGGCTGTCATCCCTGGCCCCTCATCGCTGAGTTCGAGGATGGCCTCGTCCTGCACGGTGCCGACGCCGATGCGTACCGGCGTGCCGGGCGGGGTGTGGGCGATGGCGTTGCCGACGAGGTTGGAGGTCACCTGTCGCAGGCGTGACTCGTCGCCCAGAACCGGGGCTCCACCGGGCGGGCCGCCGCCCGGGCCGGTCAGGGTGACGGGACGGTCGGGTGCCATGGCCCGCAGGTCGTGCAGGGCGTCGGCGGCCAGGGTGCGCAGGTCCATCGGAGTCAGGCGAACAGTCAGATGCGCGTCTGCGGTGGCGTCTTCGTCGAGCCGGGCGAGCAGCAGCAGTTCCTCGACGATGCGGACCAGGCGGGCCGCTTCACCTTCGATACGGCCCATGGCGGCATCGACGTCCGCGCGCCGGGGCATGCCGCCCATCCGGTACAGCTCGGTGAAGCCCTTGATCCCGAACAGCGGGGTGCGCAGTTCGTGGCTGGCGTCCGCGATGAAGGTCCGCATGCGCGCGTTGGTGGCCGCGCGGGCGGCGTCACCGGCTTCGATGCGGTCCAGCATGCCGTTGAGGGCGGCGGACAACCGGCCCAGTTCCGTGCGCTGGGTGGCCGGCTGCGGCACCCGGCTGGACAGGTCCCCGCCCGCGATGGCGGCTGCTGTCTTCTCCATACGCCGCAACGGCCGCAAGCCGGCCCGCACCGCGAACCAGGCGACGACGCCCAACCCGATGAGCACCACCGCGTCGATCACCAGCATCCACACGCCCAGGTGCCGGATCGTCGTATGGACCGGAGCCAGGGAACCGGCCACCAC
Organism: Streptomyces sp. NPDC017991; assembly: GCF_044328075.1. Classification (NCBI taxonomy): domain Bacteria; kingdom Bacillati; phylum Actinomycetota; class Actinomycetes; order Kitasatosporales; family Streptomycetaceae; genus Streptomyces; species Streptomyces sp. NPDC017991. The sequence continues at coordinate 415,645 of NZ_JBIRGP010000008.1, forward strand.
GACGCTGCCGCCCTTGCCCGCCTCGACGTCCTGACCCGGGGTCAGAGGAGTGGCGATGACACGCCACTCCTCACCGTCGCCCTCGGCCGCCACCTGGAAGGGGCGCTGTTCGCGGACGGCGACCGCCGCTGTGTCCAGGACGGGAAGAGGCGGGGCGCTGTGCGTAGCCGGACGCAGCGTACGCCGCAGTCGCCCCTCGGAATCGAGGTAGACGACGTAGACGTCGCCCGTCAGGTCGCGCTCCACTGCCTCGCGCAGCTCCGGTGCCGTCTCACCGGGCACGTCCTCCAGGTTCGACAGCCGCGCCGCCGTCGCGGCAGCGGCGCGCAGCCGGTCTTCCAACTGGTGCACCAGCTGCCGCTCCAGCAGGGTGACGAGTACGGCGTTGCTGGCCAGCAGGGCGGTGACGACCAGCGACAGCGTGATGGCCACGACCCGCCCGCGCAGCGACATCCGACTGATCGGCCCGCGCGCGGTGGCGGTACTCATGCGCGGGACCTGCGCAGCACGTAGCCGGTCCCCCGCACCGTGTGGATCAGCTTCGGTTCCGCGATGTCGATCTTGCGGCGCAGGTAGCTGATGTAGGACGCGACGATGGAGTCGTCACCGTCGAAGTCGTAGTGCCAGACCTGGTCCAGAAGCTGATGCCTGGACAGGACCTGGCCGGCGTTCTCCATCAGCACGCGCAGCAGACTGAACTCGGTCGGAGACAGTTGCACCGGCCGGCCGCCGCGGGTCACCTCGTGGCTGTCGGGATCGAGCTCCAGGTCGTCCACCACCAGGAGCCCGTCGGGCCGACGGCCGCTGGTTCGGCGCAGCACGGCCTGGATGCGCAGGATGAGTTCCTCAAGGTTGAAGGGCTTGGTGACATAGTCGTCCCCGCCTGCCCGCAGACCGCTGATGCGGTCCTCCGCCGCGTCCCGGGCGGTCAGAAAGAGGATCGGCGGCTGCCCGATTCCCGGACCGGAGGGGTCCTCACGCAGACGACGTGCCACCTCGAAGCCGTCGAGGTCGGGCAGCATCACATCCAGGACGATCAGGTCGGGTCGGTTGTCGCGGACCGCTTCCAGTGCTCGGCCGCCCGTCCGGGCCGCGGTCACCTCGAAGCCGGCCAGCCGCAGGCTGGCGGACAGCAGCTCACAGAGCGTGGGCTCGTCCTCGACCAGCAGCAGTCGTTGTGTCGTCGCCATGGCACCTGTCCCCGACCGATGATCCTCTGTCTTCACTGTCCCGCCCCGCTACGCGTCTCGCTTGCGGAAGACGATGAATGCCGCTGCCATCAGAAACGCCACGGACCCCACCATGACACCCACCCCCGCCCAGGGACTCAGCAGGTCGGGGTCCTGGTAACTGGTGATGATCTGCCCGCCTGCGATCGGCGGCCAGTACTTCGACACCCGGTCGCCCAGTCCTCCGGGCAGGGCCGGAGCGAATGCCTGAACAATCAGCATCACCCCGAAGAGTGTGGTCACCGTTGCCGTCGTGGAGCGGATCACCGTGCCCAGAGCCAGTCCGAAGAGCGCGGCCAGTGCCAGGTACAAGCCACCACCGAAGATGCCGCGCAGTGCCACGCCGTCGGAGAGCGCCAGGTGCGGAGCGCCCGCCCCGGACAGCGACGCCTGCCCGACCAGAAACCCGCCCAGCGACACCGCGATCCCGACCGGGAGCGCCACGCCCACCAGCACCACCGCCTTGGATGCCAGCACCTGTGCCCGGTGCGGAACCCCGATCAGAGTGGGGACGATCGTTCGGGCGCCGTACTCAGATGTGATGACCAGGCCGCCCAGCAGACCGAGCGCGATCTGCGCGAGCAGGTAACCGCGCAGGCTGGTGGCCAGCGGGTCGAACGACGCCTGGTCCGCGGGGCTCAGGTCCGCGAACTCGCTGCCGGCGGACGAGCCGTTCAGCGCGGCGAGTCCGAGGCAGAACGCCAGGGTGCCCAGGATCACGTACAACGTCGACCGCATCGTACGAATCTTGATCCACTCGGCATGCAGGCAGTGCCAGAAGGTCACCCTCCCCTCCCTCGCACGACGCGGTTGCGGCCGAAGACGGGGCATGAGCGGGCGCCGACGGGCTTTCGTCGCCCGGACAACGGTTTGCGTGGTCGAACGTGTCATCGGGTCGTCTCCTTCTCCGACTGGTACTCCACCGCATCCCGGGTCAGATCCATGAACGCCCTTTCCAGCGACACCTGGCGCGGAGCAAGCTCGTGCAGCTCCACCCCGTTGGCCGACGCCAGCGCGCCGATCTCGGCGGCCTCCAAGCCCGTCACCACCAGAGCGTCGCCGCTCTCGGTCCGCACCTCGACGGCTGCGCTGAGCATGCCGCGCAGTTCCCCGGACTGGGGACTGCGGACAAAGACCTCGCGCTCGGAGTGAGCCTCGATGAAGTCCTTCATCGAGGTGTCGGCGATCAGCCGTCCCCTGCCGATGACAATGAGGTGGTCGGCAGTCAGTTCCATCTCGCTCATCAGATGGCTCGACATCAGAACCGCGCGTCCTTCCGCCGCCATCCTCCGCATCAGCGAGCGGATCCACACGATGCCCTCCGGGTCCAGCCCGTTGAGCGGCTCATCGAAGACCAGCACTGGAGGATCGCCCAGCAGAGCCGCCGCGATCCCCAGCCGTTGACGCATCCCGAGGGAGAACGTCCCCGCACGTCGGCGGCTCACGTTCTCCAGGCCGACGTCCGCCAGCACCGCCTTGACCCGGCTGCTCGGGATGCCATTGCCTGCCGCCAGCGCCAGCAGATGGTGATAGGCGGTGCGGCTGGGCAGCACCGCGCCCGGATCCAGGAGCGCCCCGACCTCCTTCAGCGGCGTGGGCTGCTCGGCGTACGGCCGCCCACCCACAGTCGCGGTCCCGGAACTGGCGGCGTCCAGGCCCACGATCATCCGCAGGGTGGTCGACTTGCCGGCACCGTTGGGCCCCAGGAACCCCGTCACTTCCCCGGGCCGGACAGCGAACGTCAGATCGTCCACGGCCAGGACCTCGCCATAACGCTTTGACAGGCCACGTACTTCGATCATCGAGACTCCAGACCGGCGGCGGTGCACGCGACCCTCGCGTGCACCACTCACTGTCCGCCGCCGCCATGAACCGGATCTGGACGAACATGAACGTCACATGGGAATGCCAAGCCTGTGACCTGCGAAGACTCGGCAGGCCGCATCGGAGAGCCCTCTGACTCACATAGAACTCACATGCTGGCCTCTGGCCGCCGGCCATTGACATGGTTCCCGCAACAGGCCGATGTGCGGTTCATGCGTCCCCGTACGCCTCTCCGCCCAGTTCGAATCCGGCGGTGCCCGCCGTGCTGTCCGCCAGCCAGCTCCGGAATGCCTCCACCTCGGCCTCCGGCAGGCCGATCTCGATGGTGACGGCCTCCCCGTAGCGGACGTCACGCACCTCGCGGCCGGTGGAGCGCAGATCGTTCTGCACCTTGCCCGCCCGCTGGTGGTCGACGGTCACGGTCGCGAGGCGGAATCGTCTGCGCGTGAGGGTTCCGAGGGTGTCCAGTGCCTCTCCCACCGCGCCGCCGTAGGCCCGGATGAGTCCGCCCGCGCCGAGTTTGACGCCTCCGTAGTAGCGCGTGACGACGGCGACGACGTACCGCATGTCGCGGCGCAGCAGCATCTGGAGCATCGGGACGCCCGCGGTGCCGCCCGGTTCGCCGTCGTCGCTCGCCCGCTGTACGGCGGCGTCCGCGCCGATGACGTACGCGAAGCAGTGGTGCGACGCGTCCGCGTGCTCCTTGCGGACGGCCGCGACGAAGTCCTGGGCCTCCCGCTCGGTGGCCGCCGGTGCCAGTGCGCAGAGGAAGCGGGAGCGGTTGATCTCGGTCTCGTGCACCCCTGCGCGGGCCACGGTGCGGTACTCGTCCTGCATCCGCCCAGCGTATGCGCCCGACCGACGCCCCCTCCAGGGGCGCGGGGAACTACGCAATCATGCACGCCCGCCACACCTTCCAGGGGCGCGGGGAACTACGCAATCATGCACGCCCACCACAGCGACACCGCACCCACAAACGCACCTTCCAGGGGCGCGGGGAACTGCGCAATCGTGCACGCCCGCCACAGCGACACCGCACCCACAGACGCGCCTCCGGCGAGAAGCGGCGCCCCGCTATCGCCCCCGCCCGTGGTGCCCCTTCTCGCCGCGCGCCTTCTTCCCCCGCGCCACGATCATGTCCGTGAGCAGGGCCGTGCCGGGGCCCAGGGACGCCCAGCCGATGCCGTGCCAGGCGAGGATCGCGATCGCCGAGGTGGGGAACTTCGTACGGACGTCGTCCAGCGCGCCGTCGAGGCTGTCGCCCGCCAGCGTGAGGACCAGCTCCTCCAGACCGGGGTTGTGCCCGATCAGCAGCAGGGTCTCGGCCTCCGCCGGGGCCTCGCGCACCGCTTCGAGCAACTCGGGCACCTCCGCCCCGTACAGCCGTGCGTCATGGCGTGCCGGAGGGGGTGTGCCCCACTGTGCGGCGGCCAGTTCCCAGGTCTCCCGGGCGCGTACGGCGGTGGAGCAGAGCGCGAGGTCCGGCAGGCAGTCGGCGTCGGCGAGGACGCGTCCGGCGGCCGGGGCGTCCCGGCGCCCGCGCGACGCGAGCGGCCGCTCGTGGTCGGGGACGCCGTCCGGCCAGGCCGACTTGGCGTGCCGCAGCACGACCAGCCGGCGGAGCGGGCCCGCTCCGGCGCGCGCGATCACGCCGGAGCCTCGCGGCCGATGTCCCGGGTCAGCTCCAGACCGAGCAGCCGGTCCGCGTAGGCGTACGTCTCGAAGCGGGCCCCGTCCGGAACGGTCCCCGACGTCTCCACCTTCCGCAGCACCCCCAGTACGGCGGGCACGTCGAGGTCGTCCTCCCAGGCGGCGCGCAGCTGATCCCGTACGGGATCGGGGATGGGTCCCGAGGGCCGGGTGGCCCACCTGGCGACGGCGCCCCGCCAGTGCCTCAACCGGTCCTCGGCGTCCGCGAGATCGGCCGCGCCGAGCCGTAGTTCCTGGCCCCGGGGACGGGCGAGCAGAGCGAGGCGCAGGGCGGCGGCGCTCTCGTCGTCCTGCGCCGCTCCACTCTCGATGTCCGCCGGGGCGACCTCGACGCGCACCCCGCCCGCCGCCTCGTCGCTACGGGTCACGCTGTCGGCCGGCTCGTCGGTCCGGGCGCACACGCGCAGCACCTGGGCCTCACCGAGACCGGGGCCGCTGTCCCGTTCGTCCTCGAACGGCCGGATGCCGAGCGCCCTGGCCCGGGCCCGCAGTTCCGCGCGTCCCTCCGTGCCGGTCAGCACGGTCCACACGGGTGTACCGCCGATCTCCAGGGCCCGTACGAGGACGTCGGCGGTCAGGAGCACGCGCAGGCCGGTGGCGTCAGGGCGCTCCACCCGCGCCTCGACGCGGGTCAGGCCCCGGCGGGTGGGCGTGGCGGTGACGGGGTCGCCTGTTCGGGCGTCGGTGATACGCAGCACGGGCTGAGCGTAGGCGTGCGAGAGGCCGCGCGCAGGGATGCCGACATCATTGCGGACACGTGTGCGCGGATTCCCGGGGGTCGTGCCGGCTCACGGTGCCCAGGAAACGCACGTGCGGGCGGCCGTCGGGACCGTCGCGGTCGTCACGGGTGACGGCGGTCCGTACGCCGTACACCTCGGCGATGAGTTCCTCGGTGAGCACGTCGGTCGGTGTCCCGACGGCCACCACGCGTCCCTCGCGCAGGACGACGAGCCGGTCGCAGTACATCGCCGCGAGGTTGAGGTCGTGCAGGGCGACGACGCTGGTGAGCGGCAGCGAGGTGACGAGGTTCAGCAGGTCGAGCTGGTGCTGGATGTCGAGGTGGTTGGTCGGTTCGTCCAGGAGGAGTTCGCGGGGCTCCTGGGCGAGGGCGCGGGCGATCTGGACGCGTTGGCGTTCGCCGCCGGAGAGGGTGTGCCAGGACTGGTGGGCGCGGCCGGCGAGGCCGGTGCGGGCCAGGGCGTCGCGTACGGCCTCCTCGTCGGCCGGCGACGGGGGCGTCCAGGCGCGGCGGTGCGGTGTGCGGCCGAGGCGTACGACGTCCAGGACGCTCAACTCGACCTGTGTGTCGGCCTGTTGCTCGACCACCGCGATACGGCGGGCGATGTCGCGGCGGCCCAGTTCGCCGAGCGGACTGCCGTCGAGGGTGACCACGCCCGAGGCGGGGGCGAGGACGCCGGAGAGCAGGCGCAGGAGGGTCGACTTGCCGGAGCCGTTCGGGCCGAGGAGGCCGACGGTGGTGCCGGGGGCGGGGCTGATGCTGACGCCGTCCAGGATGACGCGTCCGTCGGCGGTGCGGGTGACGCGCCGGGCCCGGAGGCCGGCATCCGGCCCGGCCTCACCCGTCTCAACACGTTCGACGCCCTCGGTGGTCCCGGCGTGCGTGATGCGCTCCGTCGTCATCGTGTCCTCCGTGTCCGGTACAGCACCAGCACGAACACCGGCACGCCGATGAGTGAGGTGACCACGCCCACGGGCACCTCCTGAGGGTCGAGGACGGTACGGGCCAGGGTGTCCACCCACACCAGGAACACCGCCCCGGCGAGGGCGGCGACCGGCAGCAACCGGGCGTGGCCGGAACCCACCAACGCGCGGGCGGCGTGCGGCAGGACGAGTCCGACGAAGCCGATCGCGCCCGCCGAGCTGACGAGCGCGGCCGTCAGAAGCGCCGTCACGCACAGCAGCACCAGCCGGGTACGGGCCACGGACACCCCGAGGGTCGCGGCGGCGTCCTGGCCGAAGGCGAACGCGTCGAGCGTGCGCGCGTAGCCCAGACAGACCGCGAGCGCGACCACCAGGACCGCGAGGCAGACCCAGACGTCGGTCCAGCCGACCCCGCCCAGCGAGCCGAGCAGCCAGAACAGCACACCGCGGGTGGTCTCGGCGTCGGCGGCGGTCATCACGACGAAGGACGTGAGCGCGGAGAAGAGCTGCATCGCGGCCACACCGCTCAGCACCACGCGGTCCGTCGTCCCGCCGAGGGTGTGGCTGAGCAGCAGGACGAGTCCGAACGACAGCAGCGCTCCGAGGAACGCGCCCGCCGAGACCGACACCAGGCCGCCGCCCGCGCCGAGGACGACCACGACGACCGCGCCGGTCGAGGCTCCGGAGGACACCCCGAGGACGAAGGGGTCGGCGAGCGGGTTGCGCAGCAGGGACTGCATCACCGCGCCGCACACGGCGAGCCCGGCCCCGCAGACGGCGGCCAGCAGGGTGCGCGGCAGCCGCAGCTGCCAGACGATCCCGTCCCGGATGGGGCTCAGCTCCGTACTCCCCCAGCCGAGATGGGACGCGACCACGGACCAGACGTCGGCGACGCGGATGTCCGCCGGGCCGATGGTGATCGCGACGGCGATCGATGCGACGAGCAGTGCCGCGCCGGCCGCGCAGAGCAGTCCCACGCGCGGCCGTGTCACCCGGCGGGTCACCCCGTGAGCCCGAACTCCCGCAGGGCGGCGGCCACTTGTTCGACGCCCTCGACGGTACGGATGGTCGGGTTCATGGCCTGCCCGCTGAGCAGGACGTACCGCTTCTTCTTCACGGCGGTCATGTTCCTGGTGACCGGGTCGGACTCCAGGAACTCGATCTTCTTCTTCGCGGACTCGGCGGTCTGCGACTTGCGGGTCAGGTCGCCGATGACGAGGACGTCGGGGTCGCGGTCGGCGACCGTCTCCCAGTTGATCTGGGGCCATTCCTCGTGGGTGTCGTCGAAGACGTTCTTCGCGCCGAACGCCCGGGTGATGATGCCGGGGGCTCCGCAGCAGCCCGCCATGTAGGGGGACTCAGAGTTGGCGAACCAGTACAGGAGGGAGACGTCCGAGGCGTCGATGCCCTCGGTGGCCTTCCTCATCCGCTGCTTGAGCTCGGCGACGAGCCGGTCGCCCCGCTCCTGCACGCCGAACACCTCGGCCAGGTCATGTATCTCGCCGTAAATGGCGTCGATGCCGAGGGGCTTCTCGCGGGCGCCGTCGCCGTCTCCGGTGTTGTCCTTGCCCGCGCAGTCGGAGGGCGAGACGTACGCGGGTACGCCGAGCTTCTCGAACTGCTCGCGGGTGGCCACGCCTCCCTTGCCGAGCGTGGACACGAACGAGGCGGCGACGAAGTCCGGGTCGGCGTCCAGGACCCGTTCGAAGGACGGGTTGTTGTCGGCGATCCGCTTGACCTTCGCGTCGGCCTTCTCCAGGCCCTTCATCACCGGGTCGGTCCAGGTCGCGGTGCCGGCCATCCGGTCGGCGAGGCCCAGCGAGAACATGATCTCGGTGGTGCCCTGGTTGAGGGAGACGGCCCGGCGCGGCGGGGACTCCACGCGGACGGTGTGGCCGCAGTTGTCCAGGGTGACGGCTGCCGCGGAGTCCTTGCCGGCTGAGCCGGCTGAGCCGGACGAGTCGGCGCCACCGCAGCCGGTCAGCAGAATGGCCCCGGAAACGAGCAGGGCGGCGGGGCGGGCGGAGCGTGCGATGGGCACGGAAGTTCCTCAGACGTCGAGGGCTCGAACGCGGAGCCCGGTCGTACGGTGCTCCCCCGCCGTCTCGGGACCGCGGAGGCCGCCAGCAGGTCTTCGGACTCGGGTTCACCCGGACGAGGCGCCTTCCCGGACCGTCTGTTCGATCCAGTGGCCGATGCCCCGCCCGTCACCCTCACCGCTGCGCGTCAGCTCCGGATTTCCACCGGATTCCCTGACCCACGTACATGGGTTCGACTGGCTTTCGCAAGCTATCACGGCGACTTTCACGGCCACACGGCGCACAAGGCCTGCCGGGCCTTTCAGGGGCGGACCGAGGACAGCCGCTCCGCCGCCGGGCGCGATCTCGGGAATCCCAGGGCCGCGCCCGACGTTGTCCGCCGCAGGCAGACACACCCCCACCCACAGGAGGCGAACCGTGTACGGCGACCCGGCAACGATCCGCAAGATCCTCACCGAGAGCGGCGACACCTGGGCCGTCGTGGGCCTGTCGTCGAACGAACGGCGTGCCGCGTACGGCGTGGCGGACGTGCTCCGGCGCTACGGCAAGCGCGTGGTCCCGGTCCACCCGAAGGCCGAGACGGTCCACGGGGAGAAGGGGTACGCCTCCCTGGAGGACATCCCCTTCGAGGTCGACGTGGTCGACGTCTTCGTCAACAGCGACCTGGCGGGGCCGGTCGCCGACGAGGCCGTGGCCATCGGCGCCAAGGCCGTCTGGTTCCAGCTCGGCGTGATCGACGAGGCCGCGTACGAGCGCACCCGCGAGGCGGGCCTCGACATGGTCATGGACCGGTGCCCGGCGATCGAGATCCCCCGCCTCGGCTGACCCGCCTCGGTCGACCCGCCTCGGCTGAACCGGCGGGGCCGACCCTCCCGGGCCGTCCCGCGACACCGGGACAGCCGCCCCGTTCAGCCGTTGCGGCCCCCGGGCCCGCCTGGCTCGTACGCGCGCCGGTCCGTCCTGGGCGGGGCCTCGAACGCCGAGCCGGACCAGGCGGGCGGTTCCGTGGCCGGAGGGGGCGTCCGGCGGCGGGACGCGGTCCGGTTCCAGTCGCCGTCCCCGAGGACGAGCATCGGGTCGAACATCACCACGACTCCCGCGAGCGCCAGGAAGAGGACCGGGCCGATGAGCATCGGCAGCAGGAGCGAGTGGGCCGAGTCGCCCGAGTCCGGGGTGCCGGCCGCGCCGTGCAGGTGCACACTGACGGCCGCCATCCCCGTGTAGTGCATCCCGGTCACCGCGACGCCCATGACGAGGCTCGCCGCCAGGCTGGTCAGAAAGCCGCGGATCGCGACCGCCGCCCAGAGCGCGGCGGTCGCGGCGACGACGGCGATCAGGACGGAGAGCGCGACGGTACGGGCCTCGTACCGCAGGTCCCCGTTCACACGGATGGCGGCCATTCCTATGTAGTGCATGGCGGCGACCCCGAAGCCGGTGAACGCGCCCGCGAGCAGCAGGGTCGGTGTGCTCGCACCGCGATAGCCGACGGCGAAGACGCCCAGACCGACCACGGCGATCGCCACCGCGAGGCTGAGGATCGTCAGGCCGACGTCGTAGCGGATACGGCTTTCCTCGACCTGGAATCCGATCATGGCGATGAAGTGCATCGTCCAGATGCCGCAGCCGATCGACGCCGCCCCGAGCGCGAGCCAGCCCGGTTTCCACGACTGGTCGTTGCGCAGGGACCGGGTGATGCAGCGCAGCCCCAGGGCGGCTCCCAGACAGGCCATGACATAGGCCGTGAGCGGTGTGACCGTTCCATAACTGAATCCGTCGACCGTACCTTGCATATGCCAACATCCCCCCGGAATACGACTGTTGCGGGGACAGATGTACGTGCCACAACAGGACGACAGCAAGGGGTTTCGTGCAATTGCAGCCAACAGAATTCTGTATCAGTCACTTTTGGTCATGAATAGGCGCCTTTGCGCCGGAGGGAAGCATTCTGGTGGCGCGGCCCAGGACCACGGCCGCTCCCCGCCCCGCCGCGCCCCACCCTCACATCTGAGGCTTCGAGGTCACGGTGAACTGCGCCCCGTCGGGATCCCGCAGCACCGCCTCCGTGGTGGTCGCGCCGTCCCGGACCGTACCGCCGTGATCCAGCGCCGCGCGCACGCAGGCCTCGACGTCCGCGACCGAGAAATGGACCTGCCAGTGGGGCCGGATCGTGGGATCGGGGGCGGCCTCCACCGCGCCGGAGTGGATACGGGCCACCACGTCGCCGTCGCTGCGCAGGACGACCTCGTCCCCGTCGTAGTGCACCTCGCAGCAGCCGGGCCGCGAGGTCGCCCACTCCAGCACCTCGCCGTAGAACATCGCGGCGTCGAAGGCGTTGCGCGTGTGCAGTCGCAAGAAGGCGGGGGCGGCCCGGCGCCAGGTCTTCCAGCCGGCGACGAGCTGGCCCTCCCAGATGCCGAAGACGGCTCCGTCGCGGTCCGCCAGCAGGGCCGCCCGGCCCTGTGGGAAGCCGATGGGGCCGACCGCCGCCGTACCGCCGCGCTCCCGGCCCCGGGCCACCGCCTCGTCGGCACTGTCCACGGCGAAGTACGGGGTCCAGGCGACGGCCATCTGCCACATCGTGGCCACGGCCGCGACGCCCGCGACCGGCACCCCGTCCGCGTAGGCGATCCGGAACCGGTCCATCAGCGCGGTCGTCCGGAACCGCCACCCCAGCACCGCCTGGTAGAAGTCCTCGGCCGCCTGCTGGTCGCGCGCCGTCAGGCTGACCCAGCACGGGGCTCCCGCGACCGAGTGGCTGGAGACGACCTCGTTGCGGACTCTTGCGTCGCTGTTCATGGCAGTACCGTTCCTGAATCGTACCGAGGGGCGTGGGCGGACACCCGACAGCGTCGAAAGCACTAGCCGGGCCGTGGTGCCGTCTTCCTCAGCATCCCCCTCCCGCGCCTCCTTCGCCCGGAGGCGGGCGGGGTCCCACGCCCCGAGTACCCGGCGGTCACGCCCGAAACAAACCGGCGCCCAGGACCGCTCAATCGTGCGCCGGCCTGTCGCTGAGCCGGTGGTCGGCCAGATTCAGCGCCTCGTCGACAACCCGCCGCAGATGCCCGTCCCGCAGCGAATAGATCACCCGGCGGCCCTCCTTGCGTGTGTTGACGAGGCCCGCGAGCCGCAGCCTCGCCAGGTGCTGGCTGACCGCCGGACGGGCGGCCCCGCACCGCTCCGTGAGGGTCGTGACGTCCGCCTCGGCCTCCGCCAGGGCGTGCAGCAGGACGAGACGGGTGCGATCACCCAGGAGGGCGAAGAGTTCGGCGGCGAGGGCGAACTGCTCCTCGCCCGGCGTGCGCGGATGCTCATCGTGCGCAGGTGACAGGTGCATGCGTGCGCTCATACGCACATAATGGTCCGGTGGCGCGGTCGAGTCCACCTCGTCCGTGGACATCCCGGGAAGGAGACCACGTGAGCACCGAGCACGACCACGGGCACGAACGGGAACGCGGGCACGAGCACCGGCACGAGCCCGGTCACCAGCACAGTCAGGGGCACGGGCGCGGGCGCGGCTCAGGGAGCCCGTCCCGGCCGGGGCTCCGGCACCGGCTGACCCATCTCCTCACCCCGCACTCCCACGCGGCCACCGACAAGGTCGACCCCGCCCTGGAGTCCTCCGCCCGGGGCATCCGTACGCTCTGGATCTCGCTGGCCGTCCTCGGCGTGACCGCCGCGGCCCAGGCGGTCGTCGTCGCCCTCTCCGGCTCGGTGGCGCTGCTCGGCGACACCGTGCACAACGCGGCGGACGCGCTCACCGCCGTACCGCTCGGCATCGCCTTCGTGCTGGGCCGGCGAGCAGCGACGCGCCGCTTCACCTACGGCTACGGCCGGGCGGAGGACCTGGCGGGGCTCGTGATCGTGCTGACGATCGCCGCCTCCGCGGTCTTCGCGGGCTGGACGGCGGTCGACCGGCTGCTCGATCCACGCCCCGTCGAGCACCTGCCGGTGGTCGCCGCCGCGGCCGTCATCGGCTTCGTGGGCAACGAGTGGGTGGCCCGCTACCGCATCCGCGTCGGCCGCGCGATCGGCTCGGCCGCGCTGGTCGCGGACGGGCTCCACGCGCGGACGGACGGCTTCACCTCGCTCGCCGTGCTGCTGGGCGCGGGCGGCGCGGCGGTCGGCTGGCAACTCGCGGACCCGGTGGTCGGGTTGGCGATCACGGCGGCCCTGCTGCTGGTGCTGCGCGACGCCGCCCGCGAGGTGTTCCGCCGGGTCATGGACGCGGTCGACCCGGCCCTGCTCGACGCGGCCGAGCGGGCGCTGAGGGACGTACCGGGTGTACGTGGGGTCGGCGAACTGCGGCTGCGCTGGATCGGCCACCGGCTGCGCGCCGAGGTGGCCGTGGTCGTCGACGGGGAGTCGAGCGTCCGTGCTGCCCACCGGGTGGCGGTCGCGGCCGAACACTCCCTGCTGCACGCCGTACCGGGCCTCACCGCGGCCCTGGTGCACGCCGATCCGTCACCCGCGCCGGGCGAGTCGGACCCTCATCTGGCCCTCGCCCACCACGCGACGGGGCCCGCCTGAGCGGTCAGGCGCTCCCGAGTCCCTCCAGGACCACGGCGTTCGGCAGCTCCGCGAAGGCCTTGCCGGGCACGAGCAGCTTCCCGCGCCGCCGGCCGCTGCCCACCAGTACGTACGGCAGGTCGACGACGGCCGAGTCCACCAACACGGGCCAGTGGGCGGGCAGTCCGAGCGGTGTGATGCCGCCGTACTCCATGCCGGTCTCCCCGGTCGCCGTGTCCATCGACGCGAACGACGCCTTGCGTGCGCCGAGTTGCCGCCGGACCACGCCGTTGACGTCGACGCGCGTGGCGGACAGCACCACGCACGCGGCGAGCGTGGTCTCCCCGCCGCGCCTGCCCGCGACGACCACGCAGTTCGCGGACCGGTCCAGGAGTTCCGGACCGTAGTGTTCGAGGAACGTGGCGGTGTCGGCCCACTCCGGCTCGGTGTCCACGTAGACGATCTGCTCGGCGGGGACGCCGCCGCGCCAGTCGCGTACGGCGTCGGCGACCGGGCGGGTCAGCACGTCGAGGCGTTCGGGGGCGGGCGTGGCGTCGTCGAAGTGTCCGAGGGGTGCGCGCATGACGGCACGCTAACAGCCGCGCGAACGGCTCCCACCCGGGGCCTCTGCCGCCCGTACGCAGGGTCCGCGTACGGGCCTCAGTGCACGCCGGGGACCGACACGGCCATGACCATCTCCACGGGTACGTCGCCCGCGTTGCCGTACGTGTGGGGGGTGTCGGCCTCGAAGGAGGCGCTCGAACCGGCCGGGACGCGGTACTCCGTGCCGTCCACGGTGAGCGCCAGTTCGCCCTTCGTGACGTGGATGAGTTCGACCGTGCCCGTGGGGTGCGGGTCCGAGGGGCTGCCCTCGCCCGGCATCAGCAGCCAGTCCCACATCTCCAGGGGGCCGGGTGCCTCGGTGCCCGCGAGGAGCCGGTTGTAGCTGCCCGCGTCCGTGTGCCAGAGCCGTACGGCCTGCTCCGCCGGGACGATCCGGACCTTCGGGCCCTGCTCGTAGTCGAGCAGGGTGGTGATGCTGATGCCGAGCGCGTCGCCGATCTTGACGACGGTGCCGAGGCTGGGGTTGGTGCGGGCCTGCTCGATCTGGATGAGCATGCCGCGGCTGACCCCTGCGCGGGCGGCGAGGGTGTCGAGGGTGAAGCCGCGCTCGGTGCGCCAGCGCTTGACGTTGCGCGCCAGTGACTGGGTCAGGAGGTCGAGGTCCGACACATTCCGTCCAATATTCTGGATGACAGAGTCCAATGAGTTGCACTACGGTGAGGTGCACCAGATCGTCCACCGAACTGTACTGCGGTACGGGACCGCGAGACTGCGAGGTATGTGATGACGGCGCTGTTCGCCGTGGCCACCAGCTTCCTGTGGGGGCTGGCCGACTTCGGCGGCGGCTTGCTGACACGGCGCACTCCCGCGTTGACGGTGGTGGTCGTCTCGCAGTCGATCGCCGCGGTGGTGCTGGGCGTGATCGTCCTCGTGACGGGCGCGTGGAGCGAGACGGGCCCCCGGTTGTGGTTCGCGGTGGCGGCGGGCCTGGTCGGGCCCGTCGCGATGCTGGCCTTCTACAAGGCCCTCGCGCTCGGCCCGATGGGGGTCGTCTCTCCGCTCGGCTCGATCGGGGTCGCCGTGCCGGTGGGGGTCGGGCTCGCCCTCGGGGAGCGTCCCGGGCCGATGCAGTTCGTGGGGATCGCGGTCGCCGTCGCGGGGGTCGTACTGGCGGGGGGTCCGCATTTCAGGGGTGCGCCCGTGCAGCGGCAGGCCGTGCTGCTCACCTTGCTCGCGGCGTTCGGCTTCGGGGCGGTGATGGCGCTGATCGCGGCGTCGTCGTCGACGCTCACCGGTCTCTTTCTGGCGCTCTTCGTCCAGCGCGTCACCAATGTCGCCGCCGGTGGCGCGGCGCTGTGCGTGTCCGTGCGGCGGGGCGGCGTGGCTCCGCCGAGGGTCGCCTGGCGGTGGCTGCCGGCCTTCGCGTTCGTGGGGCTCGCGGATGTGGCCGCCAACGGCACGTATGCGCTGGCCGCTCAGCGGGGGCCGGTGGTGGTGGCCGCGGTTCTTGCCTCGCTGTATCCGGTGGTCACGGCGCTGGCCGCACGCGGTTTCCTCCGGGAGCGGCTGCGTGGCGTCCAGGCGGCCGGGGCGGGGCTCGCGCTGCTTGGCAGCATGCTGCTCGCCACGGGGTGAGGGCGGGCGCCGGCCTGTGCCCACGCCTTGGCCCCGCCTGGGCCTCGGCCCACGCCTGGGCCGGTGCGTCGGCTGCGGGCGGGCCGCGGCTGAGCGCGCCGTTCCCCGCGCCCCTGTCGGGGCTCCGCTAGGGGTCCGTGTGTGCGTCGTCTGTTGCTTTCAGCGCTGCGATGCTCTTCGCGTCCAGTTCGGACAGGGCCAGGAGTTGTTCCGGGGTGATGTTGTCGGGGATCGGGGTCGGGGCCGGGGTCCGCAGAGGTGGTTGCCAGCCTTCGGCCGGGGTCCAGCGGCGGACGACCCGGGCCGGCGCCCCGGCCACCACCGCGTGGTCGGGGACCAGGCCGCGTACCACCGCGCCGGCCGCCACCACGACGTTCCGTCCGATCCGCGCCCCCGGCAGGATCACCGCGCCCGTGCCGATCCAGCAGCCGGGGCCGATCTCCACCGGCTCCATCCGCGGCCACTGCTTGCCGATGGGCATCTGCGGATCGTCGTACGAGTGGTTCGTGGACGTCACGTACACATAGGGACCGAAGTAGCAGTCGCTGCCGATCGTGACCGTCGTGTCGGCGATGACATGGCTGCCGCGGCCGAGGACGACGCCGTTGCCGACCCGCAGTATGGGCTCGGCCCCGAGGTCGAGGTCGGGCATCAACCCGGCGGTCAGAGTGACCTGTTCGCCGATGATGCAGTGGTCGCCGAGGTGGATCCACGGCTCACCGAACACCGTGCCCTGCGGGAAGGCCAGCCTGGTGCCCGTCCCCATCGCGCCGAAGCGCAGCCGTCCCGGCCGCTCGGCCGTCACCGCGCCGGTCCGCTGCACCCAGGCCCAGCCCGCGTGGACGGCCCGCTGAACGAGGCGGCTCCGCCGGGACGAGAACGTGTTCTTGCTCTTGGGCACCCGCACACCGTACTCAGCGTCATGTCCGCCCACGGGCTCGTACGGCTGTGATCTTCGCCCCACGGCCACGGACCTGCGGTTCACCCGCTACGGATGATGCGCCCGCGCCCCGTCGCCGAAGTCACCACCGATGCGGTGATCCGCGGGCTGCCGGCCGCGGTGGTCGACCGGACAGCGGCCCGGCCGGACCTCGCCGCCGGTGTCTCGGCCGCATCGTCCGCGACACCGGCGGCGGACTGACCGGCAGCTCCGTGGGCGACCGGTTGCCGGGCCTGCGCGTCGCCGGCCGCTCAGGCCGGCTGCCGGGTGTCCCCCGCGCCCGCGTCGGTCCAGGATCTCGCCCCGGCCCCCGCCGCCCGCCACGACGGGACGGGACGGGCGGTCACAGGCCGGCCCTCTGCCGGGGCAGCATGGCCGCGGCGCCGAGCCCGGCCAGGCCTACGAAGGCCAGGACGCCCAGGGCCACGGCGTACGGTCCCGCGGCGGGGTCGGCGACGAGGATCGTGCCGGCGATCGCCGTGCCGAGCGACGAGCCGAGGTTCGACACACTGCGGGAGAGCCCCGAGATCTCGCCCTGCCGCTCCTCGCCGAAGCTCGACTGGACGACGTTGACCGACGGGGTGAGCATCACACCGAGCCCCAGGCCGATGAGGAGCAGTCCGGGTGTGAAGGCCCAGATGCCCGGCGAGCCCGCGGCCAGCGCGATGAGCAGACCGATCCCGCAGACCGTGACGCCGAAGCCCACGACGATGAGCGTCCGCTGCGGCCACCGCTTCACCAGGCGCGCGGCGGCCAGCGACGCCGTGAGCAGGCCGACGGTGGCCGCCGTGAAGATGACACCGGTGCGTATCGCGTCGTATCCGCGCACGACCTGGAGGTACGCGGCCACCACGAACGACACCCCCATCAGCATCAGCCACTGGGCGTGCTGGGTGATGAGCCCGAGGTTGGACGTGCGGTCGTGGAACAGGCTCGTCGAGAACAGTGGTTCCCGCCCCGAGCGCTCCCTCGCGCGCACCCACTGGAAGAGCCGGACGAGGACGAGCGCGCCGAGCCCCAGCAGCCCCGCCGTCACCCAGCCGTTGTCGTCGGCGGCCAGGATGCCCATGACGACGAGCACGAGGCCGACTGCGGACAGGACCGCTCCGCCGGTGTCGAAGCGGCGGTCCGGCTCCGGTGGCAGCGGGTCCCGGACGTGGCGGCTCAGCAAGATGATCAGCGCGACGACCGCCGCCTGGAAGACGAAGGCGGCCCGCCAGCCGATCGCCGAGGTGATGAGCCCCCCGATCAGCGGTCCCGCGGCGGCGCCGATGCCGCCCAGCGCCATGACGGTACCGAACGCGCGGGCCCGGGAGGTCACCTCGGTGAACAGGAGCGTGACGAGGATGTAGACGGGCGGGATGAGCAGGGCCGTACCGATTCCCTGGAGGATCGAGTAGCCGAGGGCGAGGACACCCAGGCCCGGAGCGAGCGCGCTGAGCACGGCTCCCACGCCGTAGACGGTGAGGCCGGCGAGGAAACAGCGCTTGCGGCCGTAGCGGTCGGTCAGCCTGCCGCCCGGGATCATCAGCGCCGCCATCGTCAGCAGGAAGACCGTGATGACGGTCTGCACGCCCTGGACGGTGGTGTCCAGGTCCTCGCTGATGTCGTTGATCATGACGTTCATGTTGGAGCCGGCGTAACTGCAGATGAACTGGGCGAGGGCGAGCGGGGCCAGGACGCGTCGCGCGGTACGCGACGCCTGTCCCGAGGACTCCGTTTCGGGGGGTTTCGGCGGCATGGCCATGTCGGCTCCCGGACGCTCGGATGCGGATATCCTCCGTGGCGGCCGGTCGCCCGTCATCACCCCTGCGAGGTGACGACGGGTTCGTGCGCCACGGAGTAGACGTCTATGAGCGAGGGACCGGGCGGAGGGCCGCGATGCCAGGTGACAGGAAGAGCGCTCCGAGCGTCCCGCCCGGGCTGCGTGCGCTTCTGGCCTATCGGCGGGAATGGCTCGTCAAGGACGTCGTCGCAGGGGTCGTCCTCACCACGCTGCTGGTGCCGCAGGGCATGGCGTACGCCGAGCTGGCGGGGCTGCCGGCGATCACCGGGCTCTACACGTCGGTTCTCTGCCTGCTCGCCTACGCGGTGTTCGGCCCGTCACGGATTCTGGTGCTCGGCCCGGACTCCTCGCTGGGCCCGATGATCGCCGCCACCGTCCTGCCCCTGATCGTCGCGGGAGGGGACAGCGAACGTGCCGTGGCGCTCGCCTCGATGCTCGCGCTCATGGTCGGGGCGATCACGCTCCTGGCGGGGGTGGCCAAGCTCGGCTTCATCGCCGACCTGATCTCCAAGCCCACGATGATCGGCTACATGAACGGCCTGGCGCTCACCATCCTGATCGGGCAGCTGCCGAAGCTGTTCGGCTTCAGGACGGACGCCGACGGGCTGCTCGGCGAGGTCGGGGACTTCTTCCAGGGGCTGGCCGACGGGAAGGCGGTCCCGGCCGCCGTGGCGGTGGGCGGTACGGGGATCGTGCTGATCCTGGTCCTGCAGCGGTGGCTGCCGAAGGTGCCGGCGGTCCTCGTCATGGTGCTGCTGGCCATCGCCGCGACCTCGCTCTTCGACCTGGGCCGGCACGGCGTCGGCCTGGTCGGTGAACTGCCCCGGGGCTTCCCGCCGCTGACCTGGCCCGGCATCCGCTGGGACGACCTCGGCCCGCTCTTCGTCGGCGCCCTGGGCATCGCGCTCGTCTCGCTCGCCGACACCATCTCCAACGCCTCGGCGTTCGCCACCCGCACGGGCCAGGAGATCCGCGGCAACGAGGAGATGACCGCGATCGGCGCGGCGAACGTGGCGGCCGGACTGTTCCAGGGCTTCCCCGTCAGCACGAGCGGGTCACGGACGGCCGTCGCCGAACGGGCGGGCGCCCGGAGTCAGCTCACCGGGGTCGTCGGAGCCGGCCTGATCGTTCTCATGCTGGTGCTGCTTCCCGGGCTGTTCCGCAATCTGCCCCAGCCCGCGCTGGCCGCGGTGGTGATCACGGCGTCGCTGTCCCTGGCCGACCTCTCGGGGACGGTACGGCTGTGGCGTCAGCGCAGGACGGAGTTCCTGCTGGCGATCGCGGCCTTCCTGGGCGTGGCCCTGCTCGGCGTGCTGCCGGGGATCGGCGTCGCCGTCGGTCTGTCGATCCTCAATGTCTTCCGGCGGGCCTGGTGGCCGTACAACACCGTCCTCGGCCGGGTGCCGGGACTTGAGGGCTACCACGACGTCCGCTCGTACCCGCAGGCCGAGCATCTGCCCGGACTGGTGATCCACCGCTTCGACGGTCCCCTGTTCTTCGCCAACGCCAAGGCCTTCCGCAACGAGGTGACGCGGCTGGCCCTCGGCGAACCGCGGCCCGTCTGGGTGCTGATCGCGGCCGAGCCGGTGACCGACGTGGACACCACGGCCGCCGACGAACTGGAGGAGTTGGACGAGGCGCTCAACGCGCGGGGCATCAGCCTGGTGTTCGCCGAGCTGAAGGATCCGGTGCGGCGCAAGATCGAGCGGTACGAACTGACGCGCACCATCGATCCGCGGCACTTCTTCCCCACCATCGAGGCCGCCGTCGCCGCCTATCGGGAGAAGACCGGCGCCCGGTGGACGGCGACGGACCGGCCGCCGTCCCAGGACTGACCGCGCTCGCACCACCTCTGCGGCGCCGGGCGGCCGTGCCTCGCCCGGGGCGGGTGACACGGACCCGGAGGGCCGGGCCGGCGGTCCATCGCCTACCGTGCCGGTGTACCGACGACGAGGAGACAGTGATGACGCACGAGGCGCTGGTCATGGGGATCGGCGGCAAGGATCCGCGGGTGGACCCGGAGGCGTTCGTGGCGCCCACGTCCGTGGTCATCGGGGACGTCACCCTGCGGCCGGGCGCGAGCGTCTGGTACGGCGCGGTGCTGCGCGCGGACTGCGGTCCGATCGTGATCGGCGCCGACAGCAACGTCCAGGACAACTGCACGCTCCATGTCGACCCGGGTTTTCCGATCACCATCGGGGAGCGGGTGTCCATCGGGCACAACGCCGTGGTGCACGGGGCGGTTGTCGAGGACGACTGTCTGGTGGGGATGGGGGCGACGGTCCTCAACGGGGCGGTGATCGGAGCCGGGTCGCTCGTCGCGGCTCAGGCGTTGGTGCCGCAGGGGATGCGGGTGCCGCCCGGGTCGCTCGTAGCCGGTGTTCCCGCCAAGGTGAGGCGGGAACTCAGCGCGGAGGAGCGGGAGGGGGTTTCGCTCAACGGGGTGTTCTACGTGGAGTTGGCGAAAGCCCACCGGGCGGCTCACGAGGAAGGGTAGGCGGGGGTCGTCGGTCTGGTGCGGGTCCGTTGTGGCCGGTCGCGCAGTTCGCCGCGTCCCTCAAAAAAGGTGCGGCTCCGCCCGCCCTTTTTTGCAGGCGGTCTCAGTCCGTCGCCGGGACCGGCTCCGCCGCAGCCGTCTCCTGCTCGGCCTCCGCCGTCATCCTCTTCGCCTTGCGCTTCATGATCAGCATGGAGGCGGCGCCGATGAGGACGGCGAGTACCAGGCCCAGCCAGGAGAAGCGCTTGAGCCAGGATTCGGCCACCACGCCGACGTAGTAGATGACCGCCGTGGTGCCGCCCGCCCAGATGATCCCGCCGAGGACGTTGGCGATCAGGAACTTCCAGTACGGCATGCGCAGCACACCCGCGAGCGGGCCCGCGAAGATCCGCAGCAGGGCGATGAAGCGGCCGAAGAAGACGGCCCACATGCCCCACTTCTCGAAGGACCGCTCGGCGGTGGCGATATGGCCCTCGCCGAAGTGCTTGGGGAACTTCGCGCCGAGCCAGGCCAGCAGCGGGCGCCCGCCCTTGCGGCCGATGGCGTAGCCGATGGAGTCACCGATGATCGCGCCCGCTGTCGCGCAGGCGCCGAGGATGACGGGGTCGATGTCACCGTGCTGGGAGGCGAGCAGCGCCGAGGAGACGAGGATGATCTCACCCGGCAGCGGGATGCCCAGGCTCTCCAGGCCGATGACCAGGCCCACCAGCGCGTAGATGCTGACCGCAGGCACGGTCTCTAGCCATTCCTGGACGTGCAACGCCGGTTCCTCCCCATCACCGCGGTCCGGGCCGGGCCCGGCGTGCGCTCGGTCATGCGCACGCCGGGCAGCCTACCGGTTCACGCCCCCTGCCCGACGGCCCGTCGGGGGCTCATACGGCCACCGTCGTACGGAGCCGCAGGTCACGCGACGATGCCCCGACCCATACGGTCCGCCGCCCGGTACCGAGCGCCCAGCCGGGCCCGCGCGGGTCCCACGAGGACAGCGTGCGTTCGTCGACGCGCACGGTGATCCTGCGCGACTCCCCCGCCCTCAGCGCGAGCCGCCGGTAGCCGCTCAGCACGCGTACCGCCCGCTCGACGCGCAGGTCCGGCGAGGGGCCCACGTAGACCTGCGGGATGTCGACGCCGTCCCGCCGCCCGGTGTTGCGCACGGTGAAGACGACGTCCAGCCCGTCCCCGGTCCGTTCCACCACCAGATCCTCGTACGCGAAGGAGGTGTACGAGAGTCCGTGCCCGAACGGGAACAGCGGCCGTACGCCCTTGGCGTCGTACCAGCGGTAGCCGGCGTGGATGCCCTCGGAGTACTCCTCGACGCCGCCCACACCCGGGTAGCGGCGTGGTTCGCCGGCGACCGGGTGGCTCTCGTCGTCGGCCGGGAAGGACTGGGTGAGCCGTCCGCCGGGGTCGCAGTCGCCGAACAGGACGGCCGCGGTGGCCGCCGCGCCCTCCTGGCCCGGGTAGTACATCTGCAGCACGGCGGCGGTGCGCTCCAGCCAGGGCATCGCGGTCGAGGAGGAGGTGTTGAGGACGACGGTGGTGCGCGGGTTCGCGGCGGTCACCGCCTCGATCAGGTCCGGCTGGTGGCCGGGGAGCGCGAGAGTCGTGCGGTCCTGGTTCTCGGTGGCGTCCTCGTAGGCGAACAGGACGACGCTGTGCGCGGCCGACGCGGCCCGCACGGCCTCGGCCACGTCCTGGGCGCGGGTCGCGCCGGTGACGCGCCGCAGCCGGAACGTCTGCCCCGCGTCCCCGCCCTTCGCGGTGATCTCGATCCGGTGCCCGCCAGGGGTGAGATCGACGGTCCTGCGCCGGACCGCCAGGCCGTCGGGGGCGGCCGACACCAGTCCGCCGGCGAACTGCTCGGCGAGCCCGGCCACGACGGGGAAGAGTTCCGTTCCGTCCAGGAGCACCCTCGGCCGCGTACCGGAGTAGTGGATGACGAAGGTCCACTCGTCGGCGTCCTCGACGGTGAGGGTCCCGTCGTACGTCCAGGTCTTCCCGGCGGCGATCCGCTGGGCCTCGGGGGCGATGCCCGCCGAGAGCGCGTTCTTCGGCAGGGGTTTGCCGAAGAGGTCCTCGCCGAGTGCGTACGAGACCCGGGCGCCCTCGCCCGCGCGGGACCTGATGGCGTCCAGTGGGCTGTCGGCGTGGTCGGGGACGACGTGGGCGCTGCCGCCGCCGCTGACGAACGGGAGGGAGCCGGTGGGACCGACGACGGCGATGCTGCGGGCGCCCTCGCCGGTGAGGGGCAGGGTGCCGTTCTCGTTGTGCAGGAGGGTCGCGCCCGCCTTGGCGACCTCCAGGGCGACGGCCGCGCCCGCCGCCGGGTCCCGGCGCGGGCGGGGCGGGGCACTGCCGTCGAGCAGGCCGAAGTCGTCCATCGCGGTCAGGACGCGGCGTACGGACCGGTCGACGTACTCCTCGGAGACGCCGCCGTCCTGGACCGCCTTCTTCAGGGCGGCCCCGAAGTACCTGCTGTTCGGCATCTCCATGTCGAGGCCCGCGGTGAGCGAGGCGACGGTGCTGTGGGCCGCGTACCAGTCGGTCATCACCCAGCCCTCGAAGCCCCAGCGGTCGCGCAGGATCCCGGTGAGGAGTTCCTTGTTCTCGCAGGCGTAGACGCCGTTGACCTTGTTGTAGGCGCCCATGGCCGCGCGGGCGCCGGCGCCGACGGCGGCCTCGAAGCCGCGCAGTTCGACCTCGTTGAGGGTCTGCTCGTCGACCCGGACGTCGACGGTCTCGCGGTCCTTCTCCTGGTTGTTCATCGCGTAGTGCTTGACGGTCGCGATGAGGCCCTCGCCCTGGATCCCCTTGATCTCCTCGGCGACCAGGTCGGCGGAGAGCAGCGGGTCCTCGCTGAACGTCTCGAAGTTGCGGCCCGCGTACGGGGTGCGGACCAGGTTGACCATCGGGGAGAGCAGGACGTCCTGGCCGAGGGCGCGGCCCTCGTGGCCGATGACCCGTCCGTAGCGGCGGGCCAGGCCGGGATCGAAGGCGGAGGCGAGCAGGACGGGTGCGGGCAGGGCGGTGGCGCGCTGTTTGACGCGGACGCCGGCGGGGCCGTCGGCGAGGCGCAGGGGCGGGATGCCGAGCCGTGCCACGCCGGGTACGTGACCGGCCTGGCCGAGGGACTCCGGGTCGGGGGCGCCGTGCAGCAGGGAGATCTTCTCGTCCAGGGTGAGCTGGGCGAGCAGGCCCTCCACACGGCGGCCGGCGGCCGGCTCCCGTACGGCCGCCCGGGCGGGCGCGGGACTGCCGGTGGTCGCGGCGAGGGCCACGGCGGTCGCGCCGCCCAGCAGGCGCAGGACGGAACGCCGGGACACGGGCCGCCGGGAGACGGGCCGCCGGGAGACAGGGTCGGACATGAGGCGTCACTCCTCGTTGGGTGCGGGCACGAGGAGGTGAACCGCGGGGCGCGCGGGCGGCCGTCATGGTTCGCCCTCCGGACGCACTATGCGACAAAAGCGACTTGTCGCAGTGTTAGGCGCCACCGTCGCAGCAGAAAATGCGACCGCACCGATCGGTGAGAACGTCTGCCAGTACGTCGGTCAGAACGTCGGGCCGGCCAGGGACTGTTCCGTCCAGATGATCTTGCCGTCCTGGGTGTAGCGGGTCCCCCAGCGCTGGGTGCACTGCGAGACCAGGAAGAGACCGCGGCCACCCTCGTCGGTCGTCTTCGGATGGCGCAGGTGCGGGGCCGTGGGGCTGGCGTCCCACACTTCGCAGACCAGGGTCCTCGACATGATCAGCCGCAGCCTGATGGGGCCGTCCGCGTGCCGGATCGCGTTGGTGAACAGCTCGCTGACGACGAGTTCGGTCGTGAAGGTCAGCTCGTCGAGACCCCATTCGCACAGCTGGCGCGAGGTGCGCTTGCGGACCTCGGCGACCGAGGCAGGGTCACCCGGCAGCTCCCAGGACACCGTCCGGTCCGCCGGCAGGCGGCGGGCGCGGGCCATCAGCAGCACCACGTCGTCCGGCGGGCGCGCGGGGACCAGGGCGTCGACCACGGCCAGACAGCGTTCGTCGAGGTCGGGAGCGCGCCGTCCGAGCACGCGGCGCAGCCGTTCCCGGTCGGCGTCGGCGTCCCGTCGGTCCGCGGGCCCCTCGGCGGCGAGCAGGCCGTTGGTGCACAGGGCGAGCACACTGCCTTCGGCGAGCCGCAGCTCGACCGACTCGAAAGGCGGTCCGCCGACGCCCAGTTCGGGCCCCTGCGGCAGTTCGGGGAAGTCCACCGTGCCGTCCGGGGCGACGACGGCGGGCAGGCCGTGGCCGGCGGCGGCCATCGACAGCCTCCCGCCGACCGGGTCGTACACGGCGTACAGGCAGCTGGCGCCCTTCGCGCGGGTGCCGTCGGCGCGGGGTGCCGTCCCCGGGTCGTCCTCCTGTCCGGCCCGGTCGACCAGGTCGTCGAGGTGGGCCAGCACTTCCTCGGGCGGCAGGTCCAGGTCGGCGAGGGTCTGTACGGCGGCGCGCAGCCGGCCCATCGCGGCGGCGGCCTCGATGCCGTGCCCGACGACGTCACCCACCACGAGCGCGACCCGGGCGCCGGACAGCGGGATGACGTCGAACCAGTCCCCGCCGAGGCCCGTCAGCTCGTCGGCCGGCCGGTAGCAGGCGGCGACCTCCATCGCGTCCTGTTCGGGCAGCCGGTGCGGCAGCAGATGGCGTTGCAGGACGAGCGCCGCGTCGCGTTCGCGGGTGTAGCGGCGGGCGTTGTCGAGGCACAGGGCGGCGCGGGCCACGAACTCCTCGGCGAGGCCCAGGTCGTCGTGGTCGAAGGGCTCCTCGCGGCGGCTGCGGAAGAACGTGGTGATGCCGAGCGTGGTGCCGCGGGCCCGGACGGGCAGGATCATCGCGGTGTGCGGTCCGGGGCCGGGGAAGTCGGCGGCCCCGCCCCGGGGCGGGTCGGCGGTCCACGCCGCGGCCGGCGGGTCGAGGCGCTCCTCGATCCAGGACCTGCCGCCGGTCAGGGCGGTGATCGGGGGTGAGTCGGCGCGGTACCGGGCCACCTGGCCGATTCCGACGGAGGTCTCCGGGCCCTCGTCGTCGACCGAGCGGTGGCCGGCCCGGCGCAGGGGGACGGCGTCCGGCCCGCCCAGGGGTCCCCCCGTCGGTCCGGGCGCCGGCTCACCGCCTTCGAGGACGGTCTCCAGCAGGTCGACGGTGACGAGGTCGGCGAGTCCCGGTACCGCGATGTCGGCCAGTTCCTGGGCGGTGCGGGTGACGTCCAGGGTGCGGCCGATGCTCTTGCCCGCCCGGTCCAGGAGGGTGAGGCGCGCGCGGGCCCGAAAGCGCTCGGTGACGTCCACGACGGTGTAGTACACGCCGAGCGGGGTGCCCTGGTCGTCGTCGAGCCGGGTGAAGGACATGGCGTGGGCGGTCTCCCGGTGCGGTGCCGAGCGGACCGTACCGACGTGTTCGTAGCCCGCGACGGTCTCGCCGGTCTCCAGGACCTGGCGCATCACCGCTTCCAGGGCGGCGGCGTCCAGTCCTGGTTGTATGTCCGCGAGCCGCTTGCCGATGCGCTCGTGCCCGGGTCCGCCGCCGAACTGCTCCAGCGCGGTGTTCGACCAGACGAAGCGCAGATCGGTGTCGACGATGGCGATGCCGATCGGCGAGTGGGCGGCCATCCGCTCCAGCACCCCTCGGCTCATGCCCCAGCCCGGGGTACCCGCGGTGTCGGCGGCCAGGGCCACCCAGCGGGGCGGGCCGTCCCCGGCCTCCACGGCGGGCAGCACCCGTACGGTGGCGACGACCGGGTGGCCGTCCCGGTGGCGCACCGCGAGGAGTCCGGTCCAGCGGCCGTCCCGCACGCACCGGCGGGCCAGGCCGGGCAGGCGCGCGGCGTCCTCGGGCATCAGCAGGTCCGCCACGGAACGGCCCACGGTCTCGGCGCTTCGGTAGCCGAACAGCCGTTCGGCGTCCGCGGTCCAGCCGGACACCGCCACGCGGGCGTCCAGCAGCACCACCGCGGCATCCGCCACGTCGAACCGACGCGCCGCCACGCCGCTCTCCTCGCTCGTCGACACCCTGACCCTCTCCGTCGCTGGGAGTGGTCTTCCCACGCCACGGTCGATGCACCCGCGCCGCACGGGCCCAACGTACCGCCGTGGAGGGCTGGTGAGCCCGGCAAACGCACCCGATCAGGGGCGGACGAGCAACTGGAAGTCGAAGGTGTAGCGGGCCGCCCGGTAGACGTGGGTCCCGTACTCCACGGCCCGTCCGGTGTCGTCGTAGGCCGTGCGCCGCATGGTGAGCAGCGCGGCTCCCGCGGGCTCGTCGAGCAGTACGCCCTCCGCGGCGGTGGCGCTTCGGGCGCCCACGGTCTGGTGGGCGCTGTGCAGGGTGATGCCGGCGGACTTCATCAGCCGGTAGAGGCCGGTCGCCTCAAGTCTCCCGGTGTCCAGGTCGAGGAGGGTGGCGGGCAGGTGGTTGCGGAGGTGGGCCACGGGTTCGCCGTGGGTGGTGCGCAGCCGTTCGAGCACGATGACGTCCCGGCCCTCGGGGATGCCGAGGGCCGCGGCGACCTCCGCCGAGGCCGACTCGATCTCGTTGCGCAGCACCCGGGTGGCGGGGCTCTGCCCGGCGGCGGCCAGGTCGTCGTACAGGCTGCTCAGTTCCAGTGAGCGTCTGACCTGGCTGTGCACCACCTGGGTGCCGATGCCCCTGCGGCGTACCAGCAGGCCCTTCTCCACCAGGGACTGGATCGCCTGGCGGACGGTGGGCCGGGACAGGCCGAGCCGCGCGGCGATGTCCACCTCGTTGCCCAGCAGGTCGCCCGGGGCGAGCGCCCCGTGCTCGATCGCCGACTC
The DNA here is from genome assembly GCF_044328075.1 of Streptomyces sp. NPDC017991. Classification (NCBI taxonomy): domain Bacteria; kingdom Bacillati; phylum Actinomycetota; class Actinomycetes; order Kitasatosporales; family Streptomycetaceae; genus Streptomyces; species Streptomyces sp. NPDC017991. The sequence goes on from NZ_JBIRGP010000008.1 coordinate 442,849, forward strand.
CAGTTGCTGGGCGAGCTGGTAGTAGAGCGGGATCGGGCTGCCCCGGTCCAGGGCGACCTCCAGCCGGTCGAAGGCCCCGGCGGTGGCCGGACGTGTGGTTCCGGTCTCTGCCACTCGTGCCCCTTCCTCGGACGTACGTACGCAGGCGGCTCAGGCGGAGAGTCAGGAATGGCTCGGGAAGCCGAGGTTGATGCCGCCGCTGTCGGCCGGGTCGGGCCAGCGGGTGGTGATGACCTTGCCCTGGGTGTAGAAGGCGACGCCGTCATTGCCGTAGATGTGGTGGCCGCCGAAGAGGGAGTCCTTCCAGCCGCCGAAGGAGTGGTAGCCGACCGGGACGGGGATCGGCACGTTGACGCCGACCATGCCCGCCTGGACCTCCAGCTGGAAGCGGCGGGCGGCGCCGCCGTCCCGGGTGAAGATCGCGGTGCCGTTGCCCCAGCGGGAGGCGTTGATCAGTGCGATGCCCTCGTCGTAGGTCTCGGCGCGGACCACGCACAGCACCGGGCCGAAGATCTCGTCCCGGTAGGCGTCCGCGGTGACCGGGACCCGGTCGAGGAGCGAGACGCCGAGGAAGAAGCCGTCCTCGTGGCCGGGCACGGTGAAGCCGGTGCCGTCCACGACGACCTCGGCGCCCTGGGCGGCGGCGCCCGCGACGTACGAGGCGACCTTGTCGCGGTGCTCGCGGGTGATGAGCGGGCCCATCTCGGAGGCCGGGTCGCTGCCGGGGCCGATCTTCAGGCCCTTGGCCCGCTCGGCGATCTTCTCGACCAGTTCGTCCCCGGTGTCGCCGACGGCGACGACGACCGAGACGGCCATGCAGCGCTCGCCGGCCGAGCCGTACGCCGCGCTGATGGCCTGGTCGGCGGCGAAGTCCAGGTCGGCGTCGGGCAGGACGAGCATGTGGTTCTTGGCGCCGCCGAGGGCCTGGACGCGCTTGCCGTGCTCGATGCCCTTGAGCTGGATGTACTTGGCGATGGGCGTGGAGCCGACGAAGGAGACGGCCGTGATGTCCGGGTGCTCCAGGAGGCGGTCGACGGCCGCCTTGTCACCGTGGACGACGTTGAGGACGCCGTCCGGCAGTCCGGCCTCGGAGGCCAGCTCGGCGAGCCGGTAGGAGGCGGACGGGTCCTTCTCGCTCGGCTTGAGCACGAAGGTGTTGCCGCACGCGATGGCGAGCGGGAACATCCACATCGGCACCATGGCGGGGAAGTTGAACGGCGTGATGCCCGCGACGACACCGAGGGGCTGGCGGATCGCGGCCACGTCGACCCGGGTGGAGACCTGGGTGGACAGTTCGCCCTTGAGCAACTGCGGGACGGAGCAGGCGAGTTCGACGATCTCCATGCCCCGGGCGACCTCGCCGAGCGCGTCCGGGTGCACCTTGCCGTGCTCGGCGGTGATCAGCTCGGCGATCTCGTCGCGGTGCGCGTCGAGCAGTTCGCGGTACTTGAAGAGGACCGAGGTGCGCTTGGCGAGCGAGGCGGTGCCCCAGCTCCCGAAGGCGGCCTTCGCGGAGGCGACGGCGGCGTCCACCTCGTCCACGGAGGCGAAGGGCACCTGCTTCTCCTGGGCGCCCGTGGCGGGGTTGTACACGGGGCCGAAGCGGTCGGAGGCACCCGCGACGGGCTTCCCGCCGATCCAGTGGTCGATGTTCTTCATGGGATGCGGGTCCTTTTCACGAGCGGGAGGTTCAGCGCGGGGAGGTGCGGGCGGGAGACGGGGACGGCACGGTCAGAGGTGGCGGCGACGGTCGGCGACCTGCCGCTCGTACGTCGTACGGGCGCTGGTCGCGGCCTCGCGGGAGGCGACCTCGGCGACCGGTACGTCCCACCAGGCCTCGGCGCCGGGCGAGGTGGGCGCCGGGTCGGTCTCGACGTACACGCAGGTGGGCCGGTCGGACGCGAGGGCGGTGGCCAGCGCGTCCCGCAGTTCGCCCACGGTCTTGGCACGCAGGACGTCCATGCCGAGGCTGGCGGCGTTGGCGGCCAGGTCGACCGGCAGCGGGTCCCCGGTGAAGGTGCCGTCCGGGGCCCTGTAGCGGTAGGCGGTGCCGAAGCGCTCGCCGCCCACCGCCTCGGAGAGGCCGCCGATGGACGCGTACCCGTGGTTCTGGATGAGCACCAGGTTGACGGGCAGCCCCTCCTGGACGGCCGTGACGATCTCGGTCGGCATCATGAGGTACGTGCCGTCGCCGACCAGTGACCACACGGGCGTGCCGGGGGCGGCCTGCTGGACGCCGATGCCGGCCGGGATCTCGTAGCCCATGCAGGAGTAGCCGTACTCCAGGTGGTACTGGCGCCGGCCGCGCGCCCGCCAGAGCTTGTGCAGGTCGCCGGGGAGCGAGCCGGCCGCGTTGATCACCACGTCGTCGTCGCCGACCACGGCGTCCAGGGCGCCCAGGACCTGGGTCTGGGTGGGGACGGCGTGCTCGTCGTCGGCCCGGTAGACCGAGTCGACGACCTGCTCCCAACGCTCCTTGCCCGCGCGGTACTCGGCCTCGTACGCCTCGGCCACGCGATGGCCGGCGAGCGCCCCGGTGAGGGCTTCGAGGCCCGCGCGGGCGTCGGCCACCAGGGTGCGGGCGCTCAGCTTGTGCGCGTCGAAGGCGGCGACGTTGAGGTTGACGAACCGGACAGCCGGCTCCTGGAAGAGCGTGGCGGAGGCGGTGGTGAAGTCCGAGTAGCGGGTGCCGACACCGATGACCAGGTCGGCGGTGCGGGCCAGGTCGTCGGCGACGGCGGTGCCGGTGTGGCCGATGCCGCCGACGTCCGCCGGGTGGTCGTACCGCAGCGAGCCCTTGCCGGCCTGGGTGGAGGCGACCGGGATGCCGGTGGCCTCGACGAACGCCTTGAGTGCCGGCTCGGCCTCGCTGTGGTGGACGCCGCCACCCGCGACGATCAGGGGGCGCCGGGAGCCGCGTACGGCCTCCGCCGCGGCGGCCAGCTCGGCCGGTTCGGGCGCCGGGCGGCGGACGTGCCAGACCCGGTCGGCGAAGAACTCCTCGGGCCAGTCGTACGCCTCGGCCTGCACGTCCTGCGGCAGGGCGAGCGTGACGGCGCCGGTGTCGACGGGGTCGGCGAGCACCCGCATCGCGTCGAGGGCGGAGGGGATCAGCGCCTCGGGGCGGTGGATGCGGTCGAAGTAGCGGGAGACCGGGCGCAGGGTGTCGTTGACGGACAGGTCGGCCTCGACCGGGTGTTCCAGCTGCTGGAGCAGCGGGTCGGCGACGCGGGTCGCGAAGTAGTCACCGGGCAGGAGCAGCACGGGCAGGCGGTTGATCGTGGCGAGGGCCGCGCCGGTGACGAGGTTGGTGGCGCCGGGACCGATCGAGGTGGTGACGGCCTGCGCGGAGAGCCGGTCGAGCTGGCGGGCGTAGCCGACGGCGGCGTGCACCATGGCCTGTTCGTTGCGGCCCTGGTGGAAGGGCATGGTCTCCTCGCCGGCCTCCAGGAGCGCCTGGCCGAGGCCCGCCACGTTGCCGTGGCCGAAGATCCCCCAGGTACCGGCGATCAGCCGGTGCCGTTCGCCGTCGCGTTCGGTGTACTGCGCGGCCAGGAAACGCACCAGTGCCTGGGCGACGGTCAGACGGAGGGTGGAGCGGCTCATCGGTTCCTCACTCGGATGCGGAGGCGGAGGCGGAGGCTGCGGGCGTGACGGAGCGGGTCACGGGGTCAGGCGGGGGTCGACCGGTTGGCTCGGCCAGGTGTCGCGGATCCAGGCGTGGTCGGGGTGGTCGCAGATCAGCCAGGCCCGGTCGGCGCCGGGGCCCGCCATGACGTTGAGGTAGTACATGTCGTGGCCGGGCGAGGCGATCGAGGGGCCGTGCCAGCCGTCCGGGATCAGGACGACGTCTCCGCCGCGCACCTCGGCGAGCACGTCCGTGCCGCCGCCGTTGCCGGAGGGCGAGACGCGCTGGTAGCCGAGGCCGGGGGTGCCCTGGTGGTCGGCGATCTCGAAGTAGTAGATCTCCTCCAGCTCGGACTCCTCGCCCGGCCGGTTCTCGTCGTGCTTGTGCGGCGGGTACGAGGACCAGTTGCCGCCCGGGGTGATCACCTCGACCGCGATGAGCTTGTCGCACTCGAAGACCCCGGCCGCGCCGAAGTTGTGGACCCTGCGGGAGCAGTTGCCGCTGCCGCGCAGTTCGACGGGCACGGACCCGGCGGGCCCGTAGCGGGCCGGCAGACGGCGCTCGCAGCGGGCCCCGGTGAGGGCGAACCGGCCGCCCTCGTCGGAGGTGAGGGCGGCGGTCGCGTCCCTGGGCACGTAGACGAAGTCGCTGACGCCGCTGAAAACGTCCGCCCGGCCGCGCACTTCGAACTCGTCCTGTCCGTAGTCGTCGGTGACGGCGACGGTGCAGCCGCCGCCGAGCGAGGTGACGATCCACTCGCTGTCCCCGGCGGTGAACAGGTGCGTGCCGCCGGGGGGCAGTTCGAGGACCCGGAGGCTGGAGTGGTCCCAGCCGGCGCTCTCCGGGGTCACGTCCACGGCGTAGGGGCCGCTCGCGGCCTTGCCCGCGGGCAGGTGGTGTGCGCTGGTCATGAGGTGTGATCCTTCCGGTGTCCGGTCACGACGGGCTGATCTCCGGTCAGAGCAGGCCGACCGCGGTGTCCACCGCTGTCTCCACGTCGCCCTCGGCGGGATAGAGCAGGGAGCGGCCGACGACCAGACCCTGGACGGTGGGCAGCCGCAGCGCCTTGCGCCACTTCTCGTACGCGCCCTCCTGGTCCCTGCCGACCTCGCCGCCGAGCAGGACGGCGGGCAGCGTGGAGGTCTCCAGTGCGGCGGCCATGTCGTCCGGGTCGCTGGTGACGGGCAGTTTCAGCCAGGTGTACGCGGAGGTGCCGCCGAGGCCGGAGGCGATGGCGATGGAGCGGGTGACGGCCTCGGCGGAGAGGTCGTTGCGGACCTTTCCCTCGACGCGGCGGGAGATGAACGGCTCGACGAACACGGGCAGTCGGCGCGCGGCCATGTCGTCGACCGCGCGGGCGGTGGACTCCAGCGTGGTCAGCGAACCGGGGTCGTCGTAATCGATGCGCAGCAGCAGTTTGCCCGCGTCGAAGTTCAGCCGCTCGATGTCCTCGGCGCGGTGGCCGGTGAAGCGGTCGTCCATCTCGAAGGCGGCGCCCGCCAGGCCGCCGCGGTTCATGGAGCCCATGACGACCTTGTTCTCCAGCGCGCCGAGCAGGAGGAGGTCGTCCAGGATGTCGGCGGTGGCGAGCACCCCGTCCACGCCCGGCCGGGACAGCGCGATGCACAGGCGCTCCAGCAGGTCGGCGCGGTTGGCCATGGCCAGTTTGCGGTCGCCGACGCCGAGCGCACCGCGGGCCGGGTGGTCGGCGGCCACGATCATGAGGCGGCCGCTGTCGCCGACGAGGGGTCGCCGGCTGCGGCGGGCGGCCGCTTCGGCCACGGCCTCGGGGTGCTGGACACGCACCCTGACGAGGTCGGGGATGGTGATGCTCAAGGTCTGGCTCCGTTCGGGGTGGTGCGGTGTCGGCCGTGAGATCTTCAGCCGCGAGAGGTGACGAGTTCCTCGACCTCGGCGGCGGTCGGCATCGCGGAGGAGCAGGCGAGGCGGGAGGCGACCAGGGCGCCGGCCGCGTTGGCGTACCGCATCGTCTTCTCCAGTTCCCAGCCGGCCAGCAGGCCGTGGCAGAGCGCGCCGCCGAACGCGTCGCCCGCGCCGAGGCCGTTGACCACCTCGACGGGTACGGGCGGCACCTCGGCGGTCGTGCCGTCGCGGTGGACGGCGAGGACGCCCTTGGGGCCCTGCTTGACGACGGCCAGTTCCACGCCGGCTTCGAGGAGGGCGTCGGCGCAGGCCCGCGGTTCGCGGACGCCGGTGGCGATCTCGCACTCGTCGAGGTTGCCGACGGCGACCGTGGCGTGCCGCAGGGCCTCGGTGTAGTACGGGCGGGCCTCGTCGGGCCCGCTGCGGGAGCCGCTGCTGTTGCCGCTCCAGAACATCGGGCGCCAGTCGAGGTCGAAGACGGTGGTGCCGGCCTTGTCGCGGGCCTTGAGGGCGGCGAGGGTGGCCGAGCGGCTGGGCTCCTCGCTGAGTCCGGTGCCGGTGATCCAGAAGATCTTGGCCGCCCGGAGCGCGAAGAAGTCCAGTTCGTCGGTGTGGATCACCAGGTCCGGCGCCTTGGGCTGCCGGTAGAAGTACAGCGGGAAGTCGTCGGGCGGGAAGATCTCACAGAACGTGACCGGTGTCGGGTACTCCTCGACCGGCGTGACCCAGCGGTCGTCGACCCCGAATTCCTTGAGAGCCTGGTGGAGATAGGCTCCGAACGGATCATCACCGGTACGGCTGACGATCGCCGTCGCGCGCCCGAGGCGTGCCGCGGCGACCGCCACGTTGGCCGCCGAACCGCCGAGGAACTTGCCGAAGGTCTCGACGCGTGCGAGCGGTACGCCGGTCTGCAGAGGGTAGAGGTCGACCCCGATGCGGCCCATGGTGATCAGGTCGAAGGACTCGCTCATACGCGTCGCTCCTCGTGTGGATGCGGGCTGGTGGGGGTGCGGGATGCGGGGGACCGGTGTGTCCTAGGTGTAAGACCGGGGGCCGAGCCATGTCAAGACTTTGTACTTACATTCTCACGTCACCGTGAAATGATGTCTTAACAAAGTATTGACAGCGGGGCATATGAGGGACTTACATCCCCTCCCAACAGAACTGCCGAGTTTTAGCTCCCTCTCCCCTGCCGCACAGTGAGGTGCCGGAAAGATGGACCGCACGTCTCGCCCCCGTTCCCGCAGAATCGCCCTCGTCGCCGCGGCCGCCGCGGCGGCCCTGATAGTCACCGGTTGCTCCAGCGACTCGGGAGGCAAGAAGGCCGAGGAGGACTCGGGCAACGCGTCGGCCGGCAAGGCCGACACCCCCCGTATGAAGATCGCGATGATCACCCACGCGGCCGCTGGTGACACCTTCTGGGACCTCGTCCGCAAGGGAGCGGAGACCGCCGCCGCCAAGGACAACGTCGAGCTGGTCTACTCGAACAACCCGGACTCGGCCAAGCAGGCCAACCTCGTCCAGAACGCGATCGACCAGAAGGTCGACGGCATCGCGCTCACCCTCTCCAAGCCCGACGCCATGAAGGACGTCGTCGCCAAGGCCGAGAAGGCCGGCATCCCCGTCGTCGGCCTCAACGGAGGCATCGACGACTGGAAGGAGCAGGGTCTCCTGTCCTACTTCGGCCAGGACGAGTTCGTCGCCGGTGAGGCCTTCGGCGAGAAGCTCAACGCACTCGGCTCCAAGAACAACATCTGCGTCATCCACGAGCAGGGCAGCGTCTCCCTGGAAGCGCGCTGCGCCGGTCTGAAGAAGACGTTCAAGGGCAAGACCACGACCCTCAACGTGAACGGCACGAACATGCCGTCCGTGAAGTCGACGATCAACGCCAAGCTCAAGCAGGACACGTCGATCGACTACGTGGTCACGCTCGGCGCCCCGTTCGCCCTGACCGCCGTGCAGTCCGTGGACGACGCGGGCAGCAAGGCGAAGGTGGCGACCTTCGACCTCAACAAGGAGATGGTCGACGCCGTCAAGAGCGGCGACATCGAGTTCGCGGTCGACCAGCAGCCGTATCTGCAGGGCTACCTGTCGGTGGACTCCCTGTGGCTCTACAAGACCAACGGCAACTTCAGCGGTGGTGGCCAGGAGCCCGTGCTCACCGGCCCGGCGTTCGTCGACAAGGAGAACGTGGACGACATCGCGAAGTTCGCCTCGAAGGGCACTCGGTGACACCCATGACCCAGGCAACGGCACCGGCGGCGAGTTCCTCGCCGCCGGCTTCGCCGGCCGCCCCCAAGGACGGCCGGACCTCGGAACGGTCCCTGGCCCGCCGCCTGGCGGCCCGCCCGGAGATCGGCGCCCTCATCGCGGCGATCGCCGTGTACATCTTCTTCTTCGCGGTCGCCTCGCCCTTCCGTGAGGCGAGCTCGCTGGCCAACGTGCTCTACGAGGCCTCCGTGATGGGCATCATGGCCCTCCCGGTCGCCCTGCTGATGATCGGCGGCGAGTTCGACCTCTCCGCCGGTGTGGCCGTGACCACCTCCGCGCTCACGGCGAGCATGTGGAGCTTCCAGCTGTCCATGAACGTGTGGACCGGCGTCATCGTCGCCCTGGTGGTGGCGCTCGCGATCGGCGCGTTCAACGGCTACATGCTGGTACGCACCGGACTGCCGTCGTTCCTCATCACGCTGGGCTCGTTCCTGATCCTGCAGGGCGCCAACCTCGCCATCACCAAGCTCTTCACCGAGAACGTCGCCACCGACTCCATCAGCGACATGGACGGTTTCGACCAGGCCAAGAGCGTCTTCGCCTCCGAGATAGGCATCGGCGGGGTCGACGTGAAGATAACCGTCTTCTACTGGCTGATCCTCGCCGCCGCCGCGACCTGGCTGCTGCTGCGCACCAAGTTCGGCAACTGGATCTTCGCCACCGGCGGCAGCCAGGAGAGCGCCCGCGCGGTCGGCGTGCCGGTCACCTTCACCAAGATCGCCCTGTTCATGGGCGTCGGCGCCGGTGCCTGGTTCGTCGGCATGCACATCCTGTTCTCGTTCAACACCGTCCAGTCCGGCGAGGGCGTGGGCAACGAGTTCCTGTACATCATCGCCGCGGTCATCGGCGGCTGCCTGCTCACCGGCGGCTACGGCTCCGCGATCGGCGCCGTCATCGGCGCGTTCATCTTCGGCATGGTCTCCCAGGGCATCGTCTACGCCAACTGGAACCCCGACTGGTTCAAGGCCTTCCTCGGCGTCATGCTCCTGCTCGCCGCCCTCGTCAATCTGTGGGTCCGCCGCCAGGCAACCCGGAGGTAACCCATGACCGACAACACCACCTCCAGCGACGACGCCCCCGCTGTCCAGGACGCGCCCCAGGACGCACCGCCGATCGTGCGGCTGCGCGGGGCCGGCAAGGCGTACGGCAACGTCCGCGCCCTGCACGGCGTGGACCTGTCCGTCCACCCCGGCCAGGTCACCTGCGTGCTGGGCGACAACGGCGCCGGCAAGTCCACCCTGATCAAAATCATCTCCGGGCTGCACCAGCACACCGAGGGCGAGTTCCTCATCGACGGCGAGGCGGTGCACCTGAGCACCCCGCGCGAGGCCCTCGACAAGGGCATCGCCACCGTCTACCAGGACCTGGCCACCGTGCCATTGATGCCGGTGTGGCGGAACTTCTTCCTCGGCTCCGAGCTGACCAAGGGCCCCTGGCCGATCCGCCGCCTGGACATCGCGGCGATGAAGCAGACCGCGGACACCGAACTGCGGGCCATGGGCATCGTCCTGGACGACCTCGACCAGCCGATCGGCACCCTCTCCGGTGGCCAGCGCCAGTCCGTGGCCATCGCCCGCGCCGTCTACTTCGGCGCCCGCGTGCTCATCCTGGACGAGCCCACCGCCGCCCTGGGCGTCAAGCAGTCCGGTGTGGTGCTCAAGTACATCGCCGCCGCCCGCGACCGGGGACTCGGCGTCATCTTCATCACCCACAACCCGCACCACGCCTATATGGTCGGCGACCACTTCAGCGTCCTGCGTCTGGGCACGATGGAACTCTCCGCGTCCCGCGCGGACGTCACCCTCGAAGAGCTCACCAACCACATGGCCGGGGGCGCCGAACTCGCCGCCCTCAAGCACGAGCTGGCGCAGGTACGCGGTGTGGACGTCGAAGGGCTCCCCGAGGAGGACGACCTCCAGGCACCCCTCGCGGCATCGAAGGGGAAGTCCTGATGGCGGGCGTGCTCGGCGTGGCCGTCATCGGCACCGGCAGGATGGGGGCCGACCACGTACGCCGGCTCCACGAGGTGACCAGCGGGGCCCGCGTGGCCGCGGTCGTGGACGTCGACGCGGAACGGGTCAAACGGATCGCCGACGGCATCGAGGGCTGCTCCGCCCACACCGACCCGGCCGCCGCGATGGCCGCGGACGGCGTCGACGCCGTACTGATCGCCTCCCCGGGCCCCGCCCACGAGGCGGCCCTGCTCGCCGCGTTCGAGCACGACCTGCCGGTCCTGTGCGAGAAGCCCCTCACACCCGGCTCGGCCTCGGCGCTGCGCGTCCTGGAAGCCGAGCAGCGGCTCGGGCACCGCAGGGTGCAGGTGGGCTTCATGCGCCGGTACGACGCCGAGTACGTGAAGCTCAAGTCGCTGCTGGAGACCGGCCAGTTGGGCCGGCCGCTGATGCTGCACAACCGGCACCGCAATGTGGCGACCCCGCCCGGATTCACCAGCGAGATGCTCATCAACGACTCCGTCGTGCACGAGATGGACATCACCCGCTGGCTGCTCGGCCAGGAGATCACCGCGGTCACCGTGCTGAAGCCGACGCCGTCGGGCAACGCGCCCGAGGGTCTGCAGGACCCGCAGCTGGTCCTCTTCGAGACCGCCGGCGGCGCGATCGTGGACGTCGAGATCAATGTCAACTGCGGTTTCGGCTACCAGGTGCAGGCCGAGGTGGTCTGCGAGCGCGGCACGGCCCGTATCGGTGACGGGCACTCCCTGGTCACCAACATGGCGGGCCGCTGGGGCGGCACCATCGCCCAGGACTTCACGGAGCGCTTCGAGGACGCGTACGACCGTCAGATGCAGGTCTGGGTGGACGCCACCCGCCGCGGCGAGGTCACGGGCCCCAGCGCCTGGGACGGCTACGCCACGGCAGCGGTCTGCGAGGCGGGGGTCCGCGCCCAGAAGGAGGGCGGCCGAGTGGAAGTGGAACTCGCGGAACGCCCTCGGTTCTACGCCTGACCTGGCAGGGGCCCGAACCCCGGCCCCGCTCGGGCAGAAATCCCCGTGCGGTCCGGTGGGGGCCGCTCGCGCCGTTCCCCGCGCCCCCAAGAACCGTGTCCGTCCGCAGGCCGGTGGGGGCCGCTCGCGCCGTTCCCCGCGCCCCCAAGAACCGTGTCCGTCCGCAGGCCGGTGGGGGCTGGTCGCGCAGTTCCCCGCGCCCCTCGGGGCGGGGCTGCGCCCCGTCCCACCCGGGGGCGCGGGGAACGGCGCAATCTTTTGCCTTTGGCTTCTAGGGGCGCGGGGAACTGCGCAATCCTGTCGCCTTTCAGGGGCGCGGGGAACTGCGCGGCCAGCCACAGTGAACCCGCACCCGAAGAACCGGCCCAACCACCCGCCCCGCTCAGCTGGAGCGCCGCTCAACCGCCTCCCTCAAGGCCTCCCGCAACCTCCCCGGCTCCCACCCCTCCCTCAACGCGTGCCGCACGACATCCGCCTGAGAAGCCGGCGCCAACCCACCCACAGGCGGATCGGAGTCCAGGTTGGTCGGAAAGGGATACCCCTCCGCACTGGACGCCACCACCGCCTCCAGCCACTCCCGGCTCGCCCCCGCCGCCGCGCGAGCGAGCAGCACCGGATATACCGCGTTCGACAGGGCCTCCCGGTCGACACTCTCCATGGCCCGCCCGAACGCGGAGGACACCTGCAGCAGATTGGCCATCCGCCGGATGTCCGCCGACGTGTTGTGTCCGGCGGCATGGAAGAGCGCGGGGTTGAAGAACACCGCGTCCCCCGCGGCGAGCGGCAGTTGCACGTGCCGCGCCTCGAAGTACGCGTGGAACTCCGGCAGCCGCCAGGCCAGATAGCCGGGCTCGTACTTCTGCGAATGCGGCAGATACATCGTCGGGCCGGACTCGACGGGCATGTCGCAGTGGGCGACCGCACCCTGCAGCGTCAGCACCGGCGAGAGGCGGTGCACGTGCGCCGGGTACGCGGCGGCGACCTCGTTGCTCAGGAAGCCCAGGTGGTAGTCGCGGTGCACGGTCTGCGCGGCGCCGCCCGGGTTCACGACGTTGACCTGGGAGGTGACCTGGTAGCCGGGGCCGAGCCAGGCAAGGGAGACCAGGGCGAGGATGTCGTTGGCGTAGTAGTCGGCGAACGCCTCCGGGGCGAGCAGGGCCGCCTTCTCCAGCGCGTTCCAGACCCGGTCGTTCGCGCCTGGCTTCGCGAAGTGGTCGCCCGCGACGGCGCCCGAGGCGCGCTGCTCGGCGATCAGGGCGTCGAAGACCCCGGTCGCCCGGTCGAGGACCCCGCGGTCGGGGAAGGCGCCCTTGAACACCACGATGCCGGGCCCTTCGGCGAGCGCCCGGACCAGCTCGGCCTGTACGTTCCGGCGGCCCTCGGGCGTCCGCACCTCGGCGCGCAGGCTCTCGCTGTCGTACAGCAGGACGTTCCGCTCGACGGCGGCGGCGTACGGGTAGTCGGCCGGGTCGGTACCCCGCTCGACCAGTTCACGGAATCCGTCGAGGTCGCAGTCGTGCTCGGACAGCCAGGTGCGGGGTCCTGAAAGGGTGCTGGACATCGTCGTCCTTTCGGGGTGGTCCTTGCGGGAATCGCGGCGAACCGTGCGGGGCCGCGGCGACGCGTTGCTGTCATTCTCATGACGCCGTACCCCTCAAGCAATCGTCACCGAGCCATCAAAAACCCCTCAGCGCGCACGGCCCGTGCGGTGGCCCCAGCCGTGGGGACGCGGCGCCCTCAGCCGTTGGGGCGCAGCGTCCAGACGACCGTCATCTCGCCGGTGACGGCGCCGTCCTCCCGCTGGATGGCGACGGCCACCGGGAACTCCGGGCGCAGACCGGCGTCGAGTTCGGCGACGACGTCGGCGGCGGGCCGCCCCAGGGTGGCGGTGGCCGTGACGGGCCCCCTGGCGAGCTTCTTGAACGCGATCTCGGCGGTCACGGGCAGCGGCACGGCCCGCGCGAGCTGGTCCCCGAACGCGGCCAGCACGACCGCCCCGCTCGCCGACTCCCCCAGGGTGAACATCGCCCCGGCATGGGGCCCGCCCACGTGATTGTGGTACTCGCTCTGGTCGGGCAGCGCGAGCACGGCCCTCTCCGGAGTGGTTTCGAGGTACTCCAGTTTCAGGGTCCGGACCATCGGCACGGTGGCGGCGAGCAGCTCGCCGATAGACATCTGATCTGCGCTCATGGCCGCACGTTACCCGCGAGTAGCGAACCTTGAACAGGATCCCGGACGGGATCTCGAACACACGGCGCCCGCCCTCGCGGGTGATCCGGTTACGCGCCTGATGAGGGGCAGTGACCCAACCGTGTCCCCTGCGGCACTAGGGTTACTGGCCATGTGGCCAGGAAATCAGCCGCCCGGGGGCGAGCAGAACCCGCAGGACCAGAACCAGAACCCGTACCAGCAGCCGGGATACCAGCAGCCGAATCCGTATCAGCAGCCCGGATATCAGCAGCCCGGGTACCAGACCGGACCCCAGCCGCAGAACCCGTACACGCAGCCGGGGCAGCCCGGCTGGACCGCGCCCGGTGCGCCGCAGCCCCCGGAGGGCGGCGGCAGGAACAGGACGAAGGTCGTCGCGATCGTGGCCGCCGCGGCCGTCGTCGTCGCGGCCGGTGTCACGGGTGTGCTGGTCCTGGGCGGCGACAAGGACGACGAGGCCGGCGGCGACAAGGACGGCAAGCCGAAGCGGCCGTCGTCGAGCGCGCCCAAGGACCCGAGCGCGTCCGCGTCCAGCGGTGAGGACAACCCGCGCGGCACGGACGCCGAGAAGCCGACGGTCGCGGGCTGGAAGGTCGTGATCAATCCGCGCTTCGGCACGATGTTCGACGTGCCCGCCGACTGGGAGATCGAGAGCACCGACACGAGCGTCGGCTTCGAGTGGGAGGAGAAGGGCAAGACCGACCGCACCACGGTCACCGCCCCCGCCTACCTCAAGTCCAAGTGGTGCACCAGCGACAGCGACAAGGACGGCCGCGAGGAGGACACGGCGCTGGTCACCGCCGGAACGCGCGGCGAGAACGGCGCCAAGGACACGGCCGAGGCGGCCGAGACCCGCGTCCCGTGGTGGATCTTCGGTGGCTACACGCAGCCCGACAAGAAGAGCGTGAAGTGGGACAAGGCGAAGGCCTACACGACGAAGTCGGGCCTCAAGGGCAGCGTCGCCAACGCCCACTCCAGCAACACACCGCAGAAGGGGAAGTGCGACAGCGAGGGCAAGGCCATCACCTTCGCGTTCAAGAACGGCGCGGGCGACTACGTCACCTGGAACCTGTTCGGTGCCCAGGGTGTCGACGACGAGATCCCCGAGGCGACCGTCCAGAAGATCCTGAGCACGGTGCGTCTCACCAAGGACGCCCCGACGGACGGCTGACGCGGCGGCGGGACGGCCGGTACCGCGGCAGGAACCATTCGCCCTGCCCACCCCGCCCGCCCCGGCGCGCGGCGGGGCGGAGCGGGACCACGCGGGATGCGGCACGGAACAGGCCGACAATCCGTTTGGCAAGTCGGCCCGTCGGCGGAGATAGTCGCCAGGTGAAACCCGCCGCCGACTCCTCCGCCGGACCGCGCCGCCCCTCCTGGGCGGGCCGCAACTACACCCTGCTGACCGCCGCCGCGGTCGTGACGAACCTGGGCAGCCAGGGTGCGTTGATCGCGGCGGCGTTCGCCGTCCTGGACGAGGGCGGCGACGGCGGTGACGTGGGCCTGGTGGCGGCGGCCCGCACCCTGCCCCTCGTGCTCTTCCTGCTGATCGGCGGCGCGGTCGCGGACCGTCTGCCCCGGCACCGCGTGATGGTCGCGGCCAACACCCTCAACTGCCTCTCCCAGGCGGCCTTCGCGGCCCTCGTGATCGCCGGTGAGCCGCAGCTCTGGCAGATGATGCTCCTCACCGCGCTCGGCGGCACCGGCCAGGCGTTCTTCGCCCCGGCCGCCGAGGGCATGCTGCTCTCCTCCGTCAGTGGCAAGCAGGCCAACCGCGCCTTCGCCGTGTTCCGCCTCGCGATGCACGGGGCCGGCCTCGGCGGCGCCGCGCTCGGCGGAGCAATGGTCGCGGTGGTCGGGCCGGGCTGGGTGCTCGCTGTGGACGCCGTGGCCTTCGCGGTCGCGGGCGCCCTGCGGGCCTTCCTCGACGTCGGGCACATACCGCCCCGGGTGCCGGGCACCGGGCTGCTCACCGACCTCCGCGACGGCTGGCGCGAGGTCGTCGGGCGGCCCTGGCTGTGGGCGATCGTCGCGCAGTTCTCCGTCGTGGTCGCGGTCGTCGGCGCCGCCGAGGCGGTGTACGGCCCCCTGGTCGCCCGGGACAGCCTCGGGGGCGCCGGTCCGTGGGGCCTGGCCCTCGCCGCGTTCGGCGCGGGCACCGTCGGGGGCGCTCTGCTGATGATGCGCTGGAAGCCCCGCAGACTGCTGCTCGCCGGAACGCTCTGCGTCTTCCCGCTCGCCCTGCCGTCGGCCGCGCTGGCCGTCCCCTTCCCCGTCGGCGGTCTGTGCGCGGTGATGTTCGGGACGGGCGTCGCCATCGAGGTGTTCGGCGTCTCGTGGATGACCGCGCTGCACCAGGAGATCCCGGAGGACAAGCTCTCCCGCGTCTCGGCGTACGACTGGTTCGGCTCGATCGCCATGGTCCCGCTCGCCACCGCCCTCGCGGGCCCGGCCGAGTCCGTCTTCGGACGTCCGGCGGCCCTGTGGGGCTGCGCGGTCCTGGTCGTCGTGGTGACGGCGGCGGTGCTCTTCGTGCCCGACGTACGCGATCTGACGCGGCGCACGAAGGAAGTGGCGCAGGGGACCCCGGCGAAGCGCGAGCCCGCGCGCCCGGCGCACTCCGAGAACTGAGCCGCGCCCCGTCCGCCGGTCGACCGGTCCGCTGAGCAGCCGATCAGCGGGTCCGCCTATCAGCCGACGCTGAAGGCCCCGGACGGCGGCTCCGGCGACGGCACCGCGTCCTCGTCCCGTACGGGCTTCGCGTCCCCGATGAAGACCCGCAGCGTGTCCCCGTGTTCGACACGCGCCGGAAAGGCGTCGGAGGCCGTGCGGCGCATGAGGGTGGCGGTGTCGAGGGGCCGGTGCGAGGCGACGAGCACCGCGTTCCCGAAGCGGCGGCCGCGCAGCACACCCGGCTCGGCGATCAGGGCCAGCTCCTCGAACACGGTGGAGAACGTGGCGAGCTGGGAGCGCAGGAAGGCGAAGGGCGAGGCGTCGGCGAGGTTGGCCAGGTACACGCCGTCGCCCCGCAGGACGCGCGCCGTCTCCCGCGCGTACGCCACCGAGGTCAGGTGCGCCGGTACCCGGGAGCCGCCGAAGACGTCGGCGATCAGGACGTCCGCCGAGGCGTCGGGGGCGTTTTCGAGCCAGGCGCGGGCGTCCGCGCCGTGCAGCGCGATGCCCGCGTCCTCGGCGACGGGCAGATGCTCGACGACGAGGTCCAGGAGCCCGCTGTCGGCCTCCACCACGTCCTGCCGGGACCCCGGCCGGGTCGCGGCGAGATAGCGGGGCAGGGTGAGCGCGCCGCCGCCGAGGTGGAGCGCGTCCAGCGGAAGCGCCGGTTCCACGACCGTGTCGAGGACGTGCCCGAGCCGTCGCGCGTACTCGAACTCCAGGTACGTCGGCTCGTCGAGGTCGACGTACGACTGGGGCGCCCCGTCGACCGTCAGCAGCCAGGCCCGCTTGCGGTCGATGTCCGGCATCAGCTTGGCGGTCCCGTGGTCCACGGTCCTGGTCACGGGTATCGGCTCGTCCACGCACCCATTGTGCCGGTGACGCGCGGGTGCCGACCCGCCTTCCGTACGGAAGGGTCCGTGCGGAAGCGTCCGTACGGAAGGCGGGCACCTGCCCGGCGGGCGCCGACGGTTCAGCCGACGGCGGTCACCGTGCCGGCTCCGACCGTGCGGCCGCCCTCACGGATCGCGAAGCCCAGGCCCGGTTCCAGCGGCACCTCACGCCCCAGTTCGACCGTCATGGTGACGGTGTCGCCGGGCCGCGCGACCGCGCTCCCACCGAGGTCGACGTCGCCGACGACGTCCGCGGTACGGATGTAGAACTGCGGCCGGTAGCCGGTGGACACCGGGGTCGTCCGTCCGCCCTCGCCCGCCGACAGGACGTACACCCGCGCCGAGAAGCGACGGCTGGGGACGACGCTGCCGGGCGCCGCGACGATGTGCCCGCGGCGCACGGCGTCGCGCGGGACACCGCGCAGCAGCAGCGCCACGCTGTCGCCGGCCTGCGCCTCGTCCATGGGCTTGCCGAACGTCTCCAGCCCGGTGACCACCGTCTCCACGGCGGCACCGAGCACTTCGACGCGGTCGCCCACCCTGATCGTGCCGCGCTCGACGGCCCCCGTGACGACCGTGCCGCGGCCGGTGATGGTGAGCACGTTCTCCACCGGCAGCAGGAACGGCGCGTCCACGTACCGCTCGGGCATGGGTACGTACGTGTCCACGGCGTCCAGCAGCGCGCCGATCGCCTCGGTCCACCGCGGGTCGCCCTCCAGCGCCCTGAGTCCGGAGACCCGTACGACCGGTACGGAGTCGCCGCCGTAGCCGTGCGAGGTCAGCAGCTCGCGGACCTCCAGCTCGACGAGGTCGGCCAGCACGGTGTCCTCGCCGTCGTCGACGGCGTCCGCCTTGTTGAGGGCGACGACGATGTGGTCGACGCCCACCTGCCGGGCGAGCAGCACGTGTTCGGCGGTCTGGGGCATGATCCCGTCGAGCGCGGAGACCACGAGGATCGCCCCGTCGAGCTGGGCGGCGCCCGTGACCATGTTCTTGACGTAGTCGGCGTGGCCAGGCATGTCCACGTGCGCGTAGTGGCGGGTGTCGGTCTCGTACTCGACGTGCGCGATGTTGATGGTGATGCCGCGCGCGGCCTCCTCCGGCGCCCGGTCGATCCGGTCGAACGGTACGTAGGTGCCGGAGCCGCGCTCGGCGAGGACCTTGGTGATGGCGGCGGTCAGGGTGGTCTTGCCGTGGTCGACATGACCCATGGTGCCGATGTTGAGATGCGGTTTGGTGCGCACGTAAGCCGTCTTGGGCATGGCTGTACCTCGAAGCCTCTTCGGTTTCAGCGGAGCTGAGTGATGGCCCCGGCGTCGGAACGGCCGGGACAGGGACCCCGAGACCCTGCCGACCCTCCCCCTGCGGGGTCCGCCGGACGATCCGGGAAGGGTCAGCTTCGGGCGCCTGCTGCGGCGGCCACGGTGAGGAGGACGGCAGCCTTCGTGGCATCCGCGACCGCGGATGCTGCGTGAGGGAAGGCGTACCGGAACATGAGGCGATCATCGCCGACGGTCCGGGCCGCGTCGAATGGTTTTTCGCACGCTCCGACCGCGTGGTTACGTGTGTTTCCCCTGGTACGTCCGGGCCGCGGGCAGGAATCCGGACGAGAGACGCCTCACATGCCGGCGCGGGTGGTCGACGGCGCAGTGCTCGTACTCGCGCTCCGGCAGCCGCCGGCAGCGCGGCGCCACCGCCGTGCGGCCGGCCTCCTCCGGCACGGACGTCCCCCTCAGCACCGTCCGGGAGCGCGCGCGGCGATCAGGCGTGGTCAGACCGAGGAAAGGGGCGCTGTCCTGCATGTACGCGCGTGCCGTCAGGGCCCGTTCCGGATCGGCCGCGGCGGCGTAGGAGACGGTCGGCCGCTCCGGCAACGTGTCCGCGAGGACGCTGCGCGGCGGCCCCGGACGGCCGTCCGGCGTTCCGGCAGCTGTGACGCCCATGAGACGAACCATACGGCGAACACACACATGGGTCGGTTAGTGTCACCGGATGCTCGATGCCACCACCCGCTCTGGGGGCACCGCCACGGTCACTCCCCCGCTTTCCGCAACAGAACTCGTCCCCGTCGAGTTCACCGCCGCGCCGACAGGCCCGGCCGCCCGCGTCACGAGAGCGCTGTTCTCGCCGTGGGCCCGGCTCTCCCTGCTGGTCGCGCTGCTGCTTTCGGCCGCCGGGACGGTGCTGCTGTTCGAGCCTCAGAGACTGCTCGCCGACGGTTGGCCGCCCCAGCTGACCGGTGCCGCGGCGGCCCTGGTCTTCGCGGTCGCGTACGGGCTGTGCACGGTGGCGTTCGTGCCCCGGCCGATCCTCAACCTCGGAGCGGGTGCCCTCTTCGGCTCGCAGCTGGGGCTCGGGGCCGCGCTCGCGGGTACGGTCCTCGGGGCCGGGCTCGCCTTCGGACTCGGCCGGATGCTCGGGCAGGACGCGCTGCGACCCCTGCTGCGCGGCCGCTGGCTGCAGGCCGCGGACGGGCAGCTCAGCCGGCACGGGTTCCGCTCGATGATGGCCGCGCGGCTGTTCCCCGGAGTGCCGTTCTGGGCCGCGAACTACTGCGCGTCCGTGTCGCGCATGGGGTGGTTGCCCTTCCTCCTCGCGACGGGCCTGGGATCGATCCCCAACACCGCCGCGTACGCCGTGGCAGGCGCCCGCGCCTCCGCCCCGACCTCTCCGGCCTTCCTGATCGCGATGGCTTTCATCGCCCTCCCGGCGCTGGCCGGCGCGATAGTGGCCTGGCGCAAACGCCACCACCTGCGGTCCGCCTGAGCGCGCAGTTCCCCGCGCCCCTGAAAGATGAAAAGCAGGGGCGCAGCCCCGCTTTTCAGGGGCGCGGGGAACTGCGCGGCCAGCCACACACGGCCCGCACCCGACACGTCACCCAGGCCCGGCGCTACACCCCTTCCAGCACCATCGCGTTGGCGAGACCGCCCGCCTCGCACATGGTCTGGAGCGCGTACCGAGCCCCACGAACCCGCATCGCATGCACGAGCGTGGTCGTCAAGCGCGTACCGCTCGCACCGAGCGGATGCCCGACAGCGATCGCCCCACCATGGACGTTGACCTTGGAGAGGTCGGCCCCTGTCTCCTGCCGCCAGGCGAGGACGACACTGGAAAAGGCTTCGTTGACCTCGAAGAGGTCGATGTCGTCCAGGGTCAGCGAGGCCCTGCGCAGCACCTTCTCGGTGGCGGGTACGACGCCCGTGAGCATCAGCAGCGGATCGGACCCGGTGACGGCGAAGCTGTGCAGCCGGGCCAGCGGCCGAAGGCCGAGACGGGCCGCGGTCTCGCTGGACGTGATGAGCACGGCCGAGGCACCGTCGTTGACCGGGCTGGCATTGCCCGCCGTGACGTTCCAGTCGATCTGCGGGAAGCGTTCCCCGAAGTTCGGGTCGTAGTAGGCCGGCTTGAGCCCGGCGAGGACCTCCACCGAGCTACCGGGCCGCACGCACTCGTCGCGCGTCACCCCGTCCAGGGGTGCGACCTCGGCGTCGAACAGCCCGCCCTCCCACGCCGCCGCGGCCCTGCGGTGCGACTCCACCGCGAAGGCGTCCATCTGCTCACGGGAGACCGACCACTTGGCCGCGATCAGTTCGGCGCTGATGCCCTGCGGGACGAGGCCCTCGGGATACCGCTCGGCGACCCCGGGCCCGAAGGGGTCCTTGCCCTCCGGCACGTTCGACCACATCGGGACCCTGCTCATCGACTCCACCCCGCAGGCCACGACCAGGTCGTACGCCCCTGCGATGACGCCCTGCGCCGCGAAGTGCACGGCCTGCTGTGAGGACCCGCACTGGCGGTCCACCGTCGTGGCGGGCACGGACTCGGGGAAGCCTGCGGACAGGGCGGCGTACCGGGTGGTGTTCATGGCCTGCTCGCCGACCTGGTCGACGGTCCCGCCGATCACGTCGTCGATGAGCGCGGGGTCGACACCGGACCGTTCGACGAGCGTACGGAGGGTGTGGGCGAGGAGTTCCACGGGATGGACGTGGGCGAGCGAACCGTTCGGCTTGCCTCTGCCGATCGGGGTGCGTACGGCTTCGACGATGACTGCGTCACGCATGGTCTGGCCCCCTGGGAGACAGGTCCGGAGACAACTTCGGAGACAGCCCCGAAGTCAGTGGGTTTGGATTCCGAACTCACTAAGTGACTCCACAGTAACCGAGTAAGTTGGAAGAACCAACCCACCCCGTAGACTGGATCGCATGAAGGACGCCCGCCCCTGTTCGATCGCCGGCACGCTCGCCCTCGTCGGCGAGAAGTACTCCCTGCTCGTACTGCGCGAGGTGTCTCTGGGCGCCACCCGGTTCGACCAGCTGGTCCGCAACATCGGCGCGCCGCGCGACGTGCTGACGACCCGGCTGAAGCGGCTCGTCGACGCGGGACTGCTGGAGAAGATCGCCTACAGCGAGAAACCTCCGCGCTTCGAGTACCGGCCCACCCGGGCCGGCCTGGAGCTGGAGCCGGTACTGCTCACGCTCATGGCGTGGGGCGACCGCCATCTCAACGACGGCGATCGCCCCATGGTGCTCGAACACTTCGACGGCCGTGGACACACCGGCGGACACGTCACCGGCCACGAACTGGTCCCGGTCGTCACCTGCGCGGAGTGCGGCGAAGAAGTCCGCCACGACGACCTCACGGCCCACCCACAGGCCCCGGGCTGGACGGTCACGGGGCCCGCGGCGGTCCGATCCGGAGGGTGAGCACGGTGGCGTGCCGGGGGTAGGGGGTGGCGGGCCTACATCCCCCGGTACACGTCCAGCCGCCCGCACATGCCGAACTTCCCGTACGCCGAAGGTTGTTCGGCCCGCACGGCCGCGTCGGCCAGGTGGGACACGTCCCCCCGCTCCAGCCGTTCGAGCTGCTCACCCGTCGCCACGGCCGCCGCCTCGGCACCGCGCCGCCACCGCTCACGCCACTCTGCGAGCCGGGGCCCTACGAGGGCCGCGGCGGCCCGGTGGAAGGCGGCGAGGGGCTCGGGCCCGTCCGCCTCGCGCAGCGCACGGTAGCCCTCCAGGGCGAGGTCGCGCCGGGCCCGGGCGATCCGCTCCCTCTCCGCCTCGGGCGCGTCCGCCGGGATGACGGTCGCGACGGCGTACGCCTTCGGGTCGGTCAGGTACTGCGGCGGCAGCGTGAGCACCGCGTCGCCCGCCTCCGGGAGCCCGCTGTTCTGCATGAGGACGGTGATGCGCAGGTCGTCCTCGTTGACGAGCCGGTGGATCGTGCCGGGCGTGAACCAGGCCACCGTGCCCGGCGCGAGCGGCGTGACCTCGTACCCGGAGGTCGTCAGGGTCTGCACCGCGCCCCGTCCGCCGGTGACGACGTACGCCTCCGAACAGGTCAGATGGAGGTGGGGCGTTCCGCCGCACACCCCGTCGTCGGCGGGCCAGTCGTAGACCGACAGATGCGAGACGGCGACCCCGCCGGGCAGGCCCGTGAAGCCCTCCGACGCCCCCTCGGACCCTTCGGAATCCTCGGCCACGCTCACCACGGGTGCTCCGCCAGGTACTTGGCGATCTCCTCGCGCTCCCAGAGACCGTCGGCGACGACGACGCGGTAGCGGCGGGTGAGCGTGTCGCCCGGCGCGAGTTCCAGCTCGTCGAAGAAGGCGAAGGAGGGCGCGACGGCCGCGAAGGGTTCGTTGCGGACGAACCAGTGGGCGGGGTGGGCGCCGCCCTCGCCCGTGTGGTCGTTCTCCGGGGCGTGCGCGAAGACGAGGGTGGCGTGCCCGTCGGCGACATCGTGCTCGGCGGAGTACGCGAGCCACGGTGCCTGCTGCCCCATCAGGCCGGGGCCCTCCGCGTCGGGGCCGATGATCCGCCCGTCCCGGAAGCCTCGCGGGCCCCGCCAGAACAGGCCGGTGTAGCCGGCCATCTCACGCCCGGCCGTCGTGGGACTGCCGAACCGCAGGGGCTCGGCCCGGCGGTTGGTGACGGCGGTCGTCCAGGTCAGCGCCCACGAACCGGACGCCGGGTCCACGTCGTGCACCTCGACGCGGCGCTCCTCCTCCGCCCAGAGCGAGCCGTCGTACGGATGCCAGGTGAGCCGCTCGGCGATGACCGCGCCGCCCGGACCGGCACGGCCCGCCTCGACCTCGTCGAACGCGACGTGCGCCATCGAGCCGACGCGCTCGGGGAGTTCGAGATACCCCTCCCCGTGAACGTATGTGTTGCCGCCCCACAGGTTCGCCCCCGACAGATGCGAGGCGGTCATCTGCAGGCCCTTGTGCCAGCGGTGGTCGTTGGGCCGGTAGTCCGTGACAACGTTGCCCGCGAGTGTCCTGAGCGGATGCAGATACGGCTTCGGGGCCTCCCAGGCCGCCTCCGGACCGTACACATAGCTGAACAGCTCCACGCCGGAGGTGGGTTCGGTGACCGTGATGCGGTCACCGTGGGCGTGGACGACGCGCAGGCCGCCTCGTGCGGTCATGCCGATGCCTCCTCGTACGTGGCGGGGATCGCGGGTGCCCAGCCGGGCGCGCCACCGTGCAGGGCCGTGTAGTAGGGGTCGCCGGGGCCGATCTCGCCGGCGCGGACGGTCGTGTCGGTGAACGCCGACTTGTAGAGCGCGGTGATCAGTTCGAGGCTGGTCCGCCCGTCGGCGCCGCTGCTGCGCGGTCGCTCGCCCGCCCGCATGCTGGCGACCAGCTCACGCAACTGAGCCAGGTGCGAACTGGGTACGTCGGCGCCGAAGTCCCGCCAGGCCGCCACGTCCTCGGCCGGCGTGTCCGGCACCGGGGTGATCCGCCAGTTGTCGTTGCTGTGCCCGTAGAGATGGGTCAGCTCGACCGTCGCGCGCTCGCAGTCGATCCGGATGCGGCTGATCTCGTCCGGACTGAGGACGCTGTTCACCACGGTCGCGAGGGCGCCGCTCCCGAAGCGTACGAGGGCGGTGGAGACGTCCTCCGTCTGCACGTCGTGCACCAGGCGTCCGGCCATGGCCCGCACCTCGCTCCACGGTCCGAGCAGGTCGAGCAGGAGATCCATCTGGTGGATGCCGTGGCCCATGGCGGGGCCGCCGCCCTCGGTCTCCCACTTCCCGCGCCAGGGCACGGCGTAGTAGGCGGCGTCGCGGTACCAGGTGGTCTGGCAGTGGGCCACCAGGGGCCGCCCCACGACCTGGTCGGCGATCAGGCGGCGTACGTGCCGCGCGCCGGAACCGAAGCGGTGCTGGAAGACGATGGAGGCGTAGGGGCCGCCGTCGGTGCCCTCCTGGGCCTCCACGGCGTCGAAGTCGGCGAGGCTCGGCACAGGCGGCTTCTCGCACCACACCCAGGCACCGGCGCGCAGCGCGGCGACGGTCTGCTCGCGGTGCAGGGTCGGCGGGGTGCAGATGGAGACGAGGTCCGGGCGCTGTTCCGCCAGCATCCGGCCGAGATCGGTGTAGCCGTGCGGGACACCGCCGTCCGCGCAGAAGCGCTCGACCGCGTCGGCGTCGATGTCGACCGCGGCGACGATCTCCACCTCGCCCTCGGCGGCGAGGGCGGCGAGCGCGGGCAGATGGCTGCCGGCGGCGATGGCTCCGGTGCCGATGACGGCGGCCCTGACGCGGCGGCCGTCGAGCGGGACCGCGGACCGCCTCTCGTGCGGGGTGTTCCGGTGCGCCGTACTCTCGTGCGCCGTGCTCTCGTCTGCGGTGTCCTCGTGCTCGGTGTGCTCGGTCGTCTTGCCGGTGGTGGCGTCGCGGGCAGTACGCATGGACGGGATCAGCACTCCATCGGACGTGACAGCGGTTCTGGCGGACGCCTGCCCGTCACGGCGACCACGAGAGGGTCCCGCGACAGCAAGCGCTTTCACTTCTCGCGGAAACGTAAGCGGCGCATCGCCGCGGGTCAACACCCTCGTCACCTCGCACGACCTCCACTGGGGAGGCCCTGTCGTCGCGCCGTCACCCGGGGGCGCTACGCTGCCCCGGACGCGCCTGATCACCGCAGACCACAACAGGGCACGTCCGTCCGCCCATTCGCTGCGCTCCCGCCATCAGCACTTGGATCACGTAACTTCATGTCTTGGTTTGAATCCCTCATCCTCGGACTCGTCCAGGGGCTGACCGAGTTCCTGCCCGTCTCCTCCAGCGCGCACCTGCGGCTCACCGCGGCGTTCGCCGGCTGGGAGGACCCGGGAGCGGCCTTCACGGCGATCACGCAGATCGGCACGGAGATCGCGGTGCTGATCTACTTCCGCAAGGACATCGCGCGGATCATCTCGGCCTGGTCCCGCTCGCTCGTGAACAAGGCGATGCGAAGCGACCACGACGCCCAGATGGGCTGGCTGGTGATCGTCGGCTCGATTCCGATCGGCGTGCTGGGCGTCACCCTCAAGGACCAGATCGAGGGGCCGTTCCGCGATCTGCGCATCACCGCGACGACGCTGATCGTGATGGGCATCATCCTGGGCGTGGCCGACCGGCTCGCGGCACGTGACGAGTCGGGCGGGAAGCACCGGGCCGCCGTCGAGCGCAAGACGCTCAAGGATCTGGGCGTGAAGGACGGCCTGATCTACGGCTTCTGCCAGGCCATGGCTCTCGTCCCGGGCGTGTCCCGCTCGGGCGCCACCATCAGCGGCGGCCTCCTCATGGGGTACACCCGCGAGGCCGCGGCCCGCTACTCGTTCCTGCTGGCCGTCCCCGCGGTGCTCGCCTCCGGCGTGTTCGAGCTGAAGGACGCCAGCGAGGGGGGTCACGTCTCGTGGGGCCCCACGATCTTCGCGACGGTCGTCGCCTTCGTGGTCGGTTACGTGGTCATCGCCTGGTTCATGAAGTTCATCACGACCAAGAGCTTCATGCCGTTCGTCTACTACCGCATCGCGCTCGGCATCCTGATCATCGTGCTCGTCAGCATGGGCGCGCTGAGTCCGCACGCGGCGGAGTCGGCGGGCTGACGCCCACGGCCGCGTACAGCGGTACAGACGTACAGCAATACAGAAGCGCAGAGGTACAGAGGTTTCGCACAGAACGAAGCCGCCCGCATGGTTCCCCCGTGGCGGGCGGCTTCGTGCTCGGTGTCCGGAGATCCGACTCGGCGGCGGCACATAAGTGTCCTGGGCCGCTGGACGACACCGGCGCGAGCCGGTGACGGGATTCGAACCCGCGTTTCTCTCTTTACAGGAGAAGTAGCCGCTGCCTTCGCACCCGGACGTACATGACGGTAGCGCGTACGGCTCCTGCGGGCACCCGAATTGATTCCGGCCGGCCGGCACTCTTCCGTCACCCGGTCGGAAAGTCCTTCGCCCAGGGTTCGCGCTCGATCCGAAGCCCGTTGAGCACGTACGCGATGGTGCGGTACCAGCCCGCCAGGACCAGGAACTCCAGGGCTTCCTGTTCCCCGAGGTGGTCGCGGAGCGCGGCCCAGGCCTCGTCGTCGAGGCGGGCCGTGTCGTGGAGCTGGTCGACGGCCGCCAGGAGCGCGCTCTGCCGGGGCGTCCAGACCGGGTCGTCCGGGGCGCCGGTCACCGTCAGGGGGACCTGCTCCGGCGTCAGGTCCGCGGCCTCGGCGTACGCCACCACGTGGGCACCCCACTCGTAGGCGCAGTCGCAGCGGGCCGCCACCCGGAAGATGACCAGTTCGCGGTCCGCGTCGGGGAGAAGGCCGTGGACGAGCAGACTCGCGCCGAGTTCCCGCATGCGGGAGGCGAGGTCCGGGTGGCGTTCCAGGACCTTGAAGAGCATCAGGGGTTCCTGGGTGACGCCGGGTGGCATCCAGCGGCGTAAGGCGCGCTCGGACTCGGGATCGTAGGGCGGCGTGATGCCGTCGATGCGTTGCTTCATGCCTCCCGACTCTTGCGCTTCTGAATTAGAAGCGCAAGAGTCGGAACGCAAAGGACGGCACGGCGAGTTGTCGGTCCGGTGAGTCGATCGGCGTCCGTTGAATCGATCCGCGTCCGTTGAGTCGATCGGCTCGGGGAGGAGAGGGTTTGGGTACGACACCCCGCCCCGGGCAGCCGGTGCGCGGTTCGGAGACCGGTCGTCCGGTGATGGCCGCGCTGGACCTCCTCGGCCGCCGCTGGACGCTCCGGGTGATCTGGGAACTGCACCTGGGCGGCGCGCCGGTCGGTTTCCGCGATCTCCAGCGGCGCTGCGACGCCATGTCCTCCAGCGTGCTGTCCGCCCGCCTCACCGAACTCCGCGAGGCGGGGATCGCCGCCCCCACGGACGGGGCGGCCTGGCGCCTCACCCGGCTGGGCGACGACCTCGTGACGGCGATGGGTCCTCTGCTGGACTGGTCGCACACGTGGGCGGAGCGGCAGTGAGACGCGTCCGCCGTCCCGTTTCCCAACTCGGTGGCCCTTAAACGCTTATGGCGTGACCAACCGCATACGGCATGGGTAGTCATCTGGTAGCGCACCGTCAGTCCTTGGCCTTACGCTGATGCGCATGTCCACCAATTCTCCGACCCCTGGTTCCGTGCGGTCAGCGGCCGCACTGAATGAGCAGATCCGAGCGTTATGGATACGCGCGGGCGGTTACCTCTCGCCCCAGGAGCGCGTCGAGTACGAACTGCTGGTCGTGCAGTGGGCCGCGGCGGTGCGCGAAGAGATCGTCGAGGCAGCGTGAACTCCGGGGCGCAGCCCCGCTTTTGAGGGGCGCGGGGAACTGCGCGACCGGCCCCCACCGGCCCGCACCCGAAAATCGAACCCCCCAGTGCAACGTCACGAGCAGAACGTCACGCGTGCAACATCACGCTCCCCCGAGCGCCCCAGCCGCCCCGGCAGTCCCGGCCGCCCGAGCACGACGGGCGACCGTCACGACACTCGCGCCGGCGGCACCGTCCCCGTACCGCCGGTCGCGGCGAGCACATGGTCGCGGAAGGCGCGCGGCCCGCGGCCGGTGAGCCGACGGACCGTGTCGGTGGTGCGGTCCTCGGCACCCCCCGCGTTCGAGCGGTCCATGCCGGCCAGCATCGCGGCGTACTCCAGCGGCATCGAAGCGCTCAGGTGGTCCCTCATCTCCTCGTAGGTCAGCGGCCGGTGAGCGACCGTACGCCCGGTCACCTCGGTGAGAACGGCCGCGACCTCGGTGTGACTCAGCGCCTGCGGACCGGTGATGACCAGGTCGGTGCCGGGGGCCCGCACATCGGTCAGCGCATGCGCGGCGACGGCCGCGATGTCCTCGGCGTCGACGAAGGCCACCCGGCCCTCGCCCGCCGCGGTCAGGATGACCCCCTCCTCGCGGACGCTTCGCGCGTGCATGTGGTCGCCGGTGAAGTTCTGCATGAACCATGAGGGCCGCAGCACCGCCCACTCGTCGAACAGCCCGGGCAGAGCCTGGTGCACCTGCCCGAGGGCCGGGCCTCCCGCGGGGATCGCCGAGGAACTGAGGAGCACCACCCGGCGTACTCCGGACGCACGCGCCTGCTCCAGGAAGGGCAGCATGACGTCCGCCGGGGTGGCGGAGTCCACAGGCGCGACAAGGTACACACGGTCCGCGCCGTCCAGCGCCTCCTCGTACGTCGCCGGGTCGTACCAGTCGAAGCGGACGGCCTCCGCGCCGTCGACAGGGGTGGCCCGGCGCCCGGCCGCCTTGACCCGGTGGCCCTCCCCGGCGAGGCGG
This sequence comes from Streptomyces sp. NPDC017991, assembly GCF_044328075.1. Taxonomy (NCBI): domain Bacteria; kingdom Bacillati; phylum Actinomycetota; class Actinomycetes; order Kitasatosporales; family Streptomycetaceae; genus Streptomyces; species Streptomyces sp. NPDC017991. Next base: position 470,918 of record NZ_JBIRGP010000008.1, read on the forward strand.
GAGACCACGCGGCTGCCGGTCGTGCCCGTGGCGCCGAGCACGAGGACGGCCGCGGGGGCGGTCACGGCGCTCATCGGCCGCTCCGCGTGAAGTCGGTCGCGCTGCCCCGGGAGACGGCGAGGGGGTTCCAGTAGTCGCGGTAGTGCGTGATGAGTCCGCCGGCGACCGTCACCACGGCGATGTAGGTCATGTCGAACGGCTCCCCGGTCTCCACCACGCGTCCGACCCCGCGCATCTCCACCACGATCGTCCCGGAGTCACCGGTCTCGTGGATCCGCACGTAGGGAAACTCGTGCAGGTCGATGTGGTCGGGATAGTGGCGCATGTAGTCGGCGACGGCGGCCTTGCCCTCCAGCCGCTTCGGCCACCCGTCGGGGGCGAAGGGGAACTCAAGGACACCCCGGTCGTCCCAGAGACCGACCCAGGCCGGTATGTCCTTGTCGATCAGCATCCGCAGGTCCCGGCGGAACAGGTCCGACGGTTCCGCGGTCGCGGGTGGGGGTGTTGCGGTGGTGGTCCCGGTCGTGGCCATGGGGGCTCCTCCGATACTATGCGGACCAGCGGTCCGCTTAAGTTCGACTATACGGACCCGCGGTCCGTTTATGCAACCCGGCTTATACAACCCGTCCATGGCTCCCACGCGACCCACGGCCCCCCGGAGGAACCCGTGCCCGACCGCAAGCCCCGTGCGGACGCCGTCCGCAACCGGGAAGCCGTACTCGCGGCCGCCGACCGGCTCTTCGCCCGCAGCGACAGTCCCCAGCACGTGTCCATGGCCGACATCGCGGCCGAGGCGGGCGTCGGCAAGGGGACGCTCTTCCGCGGCTTCGGCGACCGCACCGGTCTGATCCGCGCGCTCCACGAGACCCGGCTGGAACCGATCCGCCAGGCCGTCGTGGACGGCCCGCGCCCCCTCGGACCCGGCACCCCGCCGGCCGAGCGCGCGCCCGCGCTGCTGGACGCCCTCCTGTGCTTCAAGCTCGACCACCGCCACCTCTCCCTGGCCCTGGAGGAGGCAGGCAGCGGCAGTCCCTACGGCGCCGGGCACTACGACTGGTGGCACGACACACTCCGCGGGGTCCTGGAGGACCTTCCCGGGTTCGGCGACGGGAACTTCGCCGCCCACGCACTGCTCGCCGCGGTCCGCGCCGACCTCGTCGACCATCTGGTCGACCGTCACGACGCCTCCCGTGAACAGCTCCGGGCGGAGCTGGCCGCCTTCACCGCGAAGCTCCTGAACGGCCCGTACCAGGACGTCCGTACAGCGCACGCCGGGTGAATATCACTGCACGCCCCTTGGCGCGCTCCTCCCCGTGGCCAACACTGAGCCGATGACGCAGCGCGTGGAACTGGCGACGGTGATGGACCGGCTCGCGGTCGACGAGGTGGTCACCGAGTACGCGGTGGCGGTCGACGACGGGGACTGGGAGGCGTACCGGCGGCTGTTCACGCCGGACGGGCGGGCGGACTACCGGTCCGCGGGCGGGGTCGAGGGCGACGCCGGGGAGATCGCCGCATGGCTCGCGCGGACCATGGAACTGTTCCCGATGCGGCAGCATCTGATCGTCAACCGGCGGGTGCGCTTCGGCCTGCTGGAGCAGGACAGCCGTGACACCGCCCGGGTCCAGGCCGACTACGTCAACCCGATGCGCCTCGCGGGACAGGACGGCGGCTCCACGGAGCCCGACTTCGTGTGCGGCGGCCGGTACGACTTCGGGCTGACGCGGACGGCCGAGGGCTGGCGGGTACGTGAGGTGGTCGTGCACGAGAAGTGGCGCCGGGCCCCGCAGCGCCGCCCGGAGCCGGCCGCCTCCTGATCCCGGACGGCCGTCCGGGCGGGGCCGGTGTGTTGATCGTTTCGGTGCCCGCACGCTGGACACACTGGAGTCACTGGATCCGATGACTCACCGAGTCACGCACCGTACTTCGAGGGGCCGCGGGAGGCGCTGGATGAACCTGTCCGCCACTGACTGGCACCGAGGTCCCGGCTCGCGAATCGGTTCGCGCCTCGGCTCTCCGTGGTGGCGCGGCGCGACGGCCGCGACGGCCGGTGCGCTGCCGATGCTGAGCTTCCCCGCGCCGTCCCTGTGGTGGTTCGCGTACGTGGCGCTGGTGCCGTGGATCCTGCTCGTGCGCTCGGCTCCGACGGGGCGGCGCGCGGCGTACGACGGCTGGCTCGGCGGGCTCGGCTTCATGCTGGCCGTGCACCACTGGCTGCTGCCGAGCCTGCATGTCTTCACCGTCGTGATAGCGGCACTGCTGGGCGCGCTGTGGGCCCCGTGGGGCTGGCTGGTGCACCGGTTCCTGGCCGGTACGCCCTCGCCGGGCCGCTCGGGAGCCGCCCTGTTCGTGCTGCCCTCCGGTTGGCTGATGGTCGAACTCGTCCGCTCCTGGGAGGGGTTGGGCGGTCCCTGGGGTCTGCTCGGGTCGAGCCAGTGGGACGTGGCGCCCGCGCTGCGGCTCGCCTCGGTCGGCGGGGTGTGGCTGCTGAGCTTCCTGCTCGTCGCCGTGAACGTGGCGGTCGCCGTGCTCGTCGCCGTCCGCTCCTCCCGTGTCCCGGCGGTCGCCGGGCTCGTCGCGACGGCCGCGATCGGCTCGGCGGTCTGGGTCTGGTCGCCCCGGCCGGAGGAGGCCGGCGAGCGGGCCCGGATCGCCGTCGTGCAGCCCGGCGTGATCAACGGCGTCGGCGGCCCGGAGAGGCGGTTCGCTCGCGAGGAGGCGCTCACCCGGAAGCTGGCCGGGCAGGGCGTCGACCTGGTCGTGTGGGGCGAGAGCAGTGTCGGTTTCGACCTCGCCGACCGTCCCGACCTGGCGGACCGGCTCGCCGCGCTCTCCCGCGAGGTCGACGCCGACATCATGGTCAACGTCGACGCGCGCCGGTCGGACCGGCCCGGCATCTACAAGAGTTCCGTGCTCGTGGGTCCGCAGGGCCCGACCGGTGACCGCTACGACAAGATGCGGCTCGTGCCCTTCGGCGAGTACGTTCCGGCGCGCTCGCTCCTCGGCTGGGCGACCTCTGTGGGCAAGGCGGCGGGCGAGGACCGTATGCGGGGCACCGAGCAGGTCGTGATGACCGTCGGCGACGGGCTGAAGGTGGGCCCGATGGTCTGCTTCGAGTCGGCGTTCCCCGACATCAGCCGGCATCTCGCGCGCGACGGCGCCGACGTGCTGCTCGCACAGTCGTCGACCTCGTCGTTCCAGAGCAGTTGGGCCCCCGAGCAGCACGCCTCGCTCGCGGCACTGCGCGCCGCCGAGACGGGCCGGCCGATGGTCCACGCGACGCTCACCGGCGTCTCGGCGGTCTACGGCCCGAGCGGTGAGCGCGTCGGCTCCTGGCTCGGCACCGACGCGAGCGCGTCCACCGTGTACGAGGTACCGCTGGCGCACGGCGTCACCCCGTACGCGCGCTTCGGCGAGTGGCCGGTGTATCTGGCCCTGCTGATCCTGGCCGCGCTGGGCGCCGCCGAGGGCGTACGGTCGCTGCGTATCAGGCGGTTCAGGCGCCTTGGGGCGAGCGCTCCGTCACCGCACGCACCACACGCTCGCACAGTTCGTGAGTCTCCAGCGCGTCCCGGGCACTGAGGACCTTGCCCGCGCGCACGGCGTCGAGGAAGGCGAGTACGGCCTGCTCGATGCCGCGCTGGCGGGCCACCGGCACCCAGTCGCCGCGCCGCCGGACCGTCGGCTGCCCCTTGTGGTCGACGATCTCGGAGAGGTTGACCACCTGACGCTTGGTGTCCTGCCCGGACACCTCCAGGATCTCCTCGGCGGAACCGCTCAGCCGGTTCATCACGCCGAGCGCCGTGAACCCGTCCCCGGCCAGCTGCAGTACGACGTGGTGCAGCAGTCCGTCCTCGACGCGGGCCCGCACGGTGACGTCGTCGACCGGTCCCGGCACCAGGAACCGCAGGGTGTCCACGACATGGATGAAGTCGTCGAGGATCATCGTGCGGGGCTGTTCCGGCAGGCCGACGCGATTCTTCTGCATCAGGATCAGCTCACGCGGGTGCTCGACGCACTGCGCGTATCCAGGTGCGTGCCGCCGGTTGAAACCGACGGCCAGGCTGGTGTTCCGCTCCTCCGCGAGCCTTACCAGGCGCTCGGAGTCGGCGAGTTCGTACGCGATCGGCTTGTCGACGTAGGTGGGGACGCCCGCTTCGAGCAGCCGGCCCACGATCTCGGGGTGGGCGTGCGTGGGCGCGTGCACGAACGCCGCGTCGAGGCCCTGCGCGAGCAGTCCGGCAAGGTCCGTGTGCCGCCGTCCGGTCGGCACGTGCAGGCTGTCGGCGACCCTGGTGAGGGTCGCGGGCGTCCGCGTGTGCAGATGCAGTTCGAGTCCCGGGCGGGTGGCGAGCACCGGCAGATACGCCTTCAGCGCGATGTCGCCGAGTCCGATGCAACCGACCTTCACAGGGATCTCCTCCGGGAAAACACGGGTCCGGGGCACGCTCACGCCCCCGTCGTCGGAAGCATACGGCGACGACGACGGCCGCCCCATGCCCAGGACGCTCGCACGAGCCGCAGCTCGGCGGGCAGCACGGCGTACGGCGGGGAGTCCGGAGGCCCTGGCGTGGGCGCGAAAACGGGTGGGCGGGGGCGTCCACGTCCGCGATGATGCGGTCATGACGATCGAACGCAAGGGACCCGCGACGGACGCCGGTGAGCGCGCCATGCTGGAGGGCTGGCTCGACTACCACCGGGAGACCCTCGCCTGGAAGTGCGAGGGTCTGGACGACTCCCAGCTCAGGACGGCCGCGGTGCCGCCCTCGGAGCTGTCCCTGCTCGGTCTCGTCCGGCACATGGCGGACGTGGAACGCAGCTGGTTCCGCAAGGTCCTGGTGGGCGACGACCCCGGGCCGATCCACTACAGCGACGAGGACCGGGACGGCGAGTTCCACCTCACCGAGGCGGACACCTGGAAGGAGGCGTACGCCACCTGGCAGGGCGAGATCGCGGTCGCCCGCCGCAACGCGGCACGTCTCGGCCTGGACGACCTGTCCGAGGGCCGGAGCAGGTTCACCGACAAGCCCTTCAACCTGCGGTGGATCTACACCCACATGATCGAGGAGTACGCGCGCCACAACGGCCACGCCGACCTGATCCGCGAGCGCCTCGACGGGGCGACCGGCGACTGAGAAGCCACCGGGGCTGCATCGGCCACCCGGCTTTCACCCGTGCGGGGTTTCACCCGTGCGGGGCACACTCCGCTTTTCGGCTCCCCACGTCACGGCGGACCCAGCAGAGTTGCGCGGGTGCATCGAACCGCGACCACCGCAACGCTTCTGGTCACCGTGGCCGTCTCGGCGGTCTCAGCCGTCTCGGGCTGTGTGACCGTCCAGCGGACGCCTTCGCCCGCCCCGCCGTCCGCCCCTCCCCCGGTGTCGGAGCCGCGCCCGGACGGCAGGGCCGAGCAGCGGGTCGTACAGGCCCCGGCCCGCGAGGCCCTGGAACTCATCGGCCCGTCCCGCCGCCCTTCGGCACCCGCGTCCGCGCCGGCCCGTACGCCCTCGGCGGGACCCGCGGGTCCCGCCGGCGTCCCGGCGGACCGTCCTCGGCACGCCCCCGCCGAACCGCCCCGGCGCCCGGAGCCCCGGCGGCCCGAACACCGGGCCGTACCGCGACTGCCCGCGTCCGTGCCGTCGACGGGCACGGACGTGTGCGCCCTGGGCCGGACGTACGGCGGCTGGCGGGCGGACAGCCAGCAGGCGGCCATCTGCCAGGACATGTACGGCCGTTGACGTCTTCGGCTCCGGTGGTGTCCGGACGGGTCCGGGGGTGTCCTAGGACTCCCGGCGCGGCGGTCCCAGCGTCTCGCCCCCCGGCCCTCCCGACCCTCCTGGGCCTCTCCCCTGCCCGGGCCTCCTCGGTGTGGGTTCGGGTGCGCCGTCCGGGCCCTCCCGGTCCAGCCTCGACTCCAGGCGGCCGATGCCGGCCCGGACCCCGTCTCCGTAGGCGTCGTCGCCGAGGACGCCCACGCCGGCCCGCGCCGCTCCGAGGTGGCCCCGGGCGGCCTCGGAGCGGCCGAGCTTCACGTAGTCCGCGGCGAGGTTCAGATGCAGTGACGGGTAAAAGGCGCGTACCGCGAGGGACTGATGGTGCTCCGGGTGCTCCGCGACCGGCCCGTCCGGGAGGTCGCCCGTGAGGTCGCCTGTGAGCTCGTCCGCCGCCGACAAGGCCCGGAGGTCCCAGGCGAGTTCGTCCGCGGGGTCGTCCTGCGTGTCGGCCATGTAGTGCGCGAGAGTGCAGCGGTGGAGCGCGTCGCCCTCCTCGCCGATCTCCGCCCACAGGTCCAGGAAGCGGCTCCGGGCCTCCTCACGGTCGCCGCCGTGGAGGAGCATGATGACCTGCCCGATCCTGGTCATCATCGCGTCCGCCGCCGCCTGCTCCTGCTGCTCCGCCACCGCGTCGCCCTCCACCCGCTCGTCCGCCGGCGGACGCGCCCGCGCCTGCCGTTGCCGCCTCTCCCCGACGCTAACGGCAGGCGCTGACAATCGAGCTGAGGCGGCCCCGTACGCCGCTGGACCGGTGTGGTGACGCCCGGGTCGACCCGCCGCGACCCGCCGCGATCCGATCCGGCCAGGGATGCCACACCTCGGCCGGGCCGGCCCCGCTCACCCCCGGCCAGAGCCGACCCTCTCTGTCCCCACGCGGGGCTCCCCCCCACCCAGGGTTGCAACTGTTCCGCCGCGAGACGGCCCCATCCGCCCCGTCCGCCCAGCCCGCGCTGCTTGCCCCCGTCGCGCGTCGGGGCTGTCCTGATCCCTCCCCGGACGACCCCGCGACGGGCCGGAAGACCCGACCCGGCCGGACGCGGATCGCTCCGGGCCGGCCCAGGCCTCCCGGACGGACCGGCTCAGGTCGAAGCGGGCCGTCCCGCCCGGGCAGGCCCGCCCCGTCAGCCGAGGTTTGGGATGCGCCAGTCGATCGGCGCGTGGCCCTGCTTCGCGATCGCCTCGTCGATCTGGGTGAAGGGGCGCGAGCCGAAGAACTTCTTCGCGGACAGCGGCGAGGGATGCGCGCCCTTGACGACGATGTGCCGCTCCTCGTCGATCAGCGGGAGCTTCTTCTGCGCGTAGTTGCCCCACAGGACGAACACCGCCGGGTCGGGCCGGTCGGCCACGGCCCGGATCACCGCGTCAGTGAACTTCTCCCAGCCCTTGCCCTTGTGCGAGTTGGCCTCTCCGGAGCGGACCGTCAGCACCGCGTTGAGCAGCAGGACGCCCTGCTCGGCCCACGGCATCAGATAGCCGTTGTCCGGCACCGGGTGGCCGAGTTCCTCCTTCATCTCCTTGTAGATGTTGCGCAAGGAGGGCGGTGTCCGCACACCGGGCCGGACCGAGAAGCACAGGCCGTGGCCCTGACCCTCACCGTGGTACGGGTCCTGGCCGAGGACGAGCACCTTCACACGGTCGTAAGGAGTCGCGTCGAGTGCGGCGAAGACCTCGTCGCGCGGCGGGAAGACGGGTCCCTTCCCACGCTCCTCCTCGACGAACTCGGTGAGCTCCTTGAAGTAGGGCTTCTGCAGCTCTTCGCCCAGGACGCCGCGCCAGGAATCGGGCAGCATGGCGGTGTCGGTCACGTGAACTTCCTTACAGGTGCGGTTGTTTCCGGTCCTCAGAACCTACCGCCGCCCACTGACAATCGGCCGGGCTGTCGGCCGACTCCGCCGCCACCGACCGGCCCCGCGCCCGCTACCAGCTGGTCTTGCGGGACAGCTCCCACACCATCATGATCGTCGACGGGTCGATGGAACGCTCGACGCCGGAGATCTCCTCGCTCGCGGCGATGTACTGCTTGCCCTGCCACAGGGGCAGCAGCCGCGCGTCGTCCACAAGGATGTCCTGGGCCTTCTCGAACTGCTCGACGACGTCCCCGCGGTCGCTCCGGCGGCGCGACTCCGGCAGCAGCACGTCAGTGATCTCGGGCGACTTGTACGGCGTACCGAGCGCGTTCTGTTCGCCCACGAACGGGGCGATGAAGTTCTCGGCGTCGGGGAAGTCGGGGAACCAGCCACGGCCGAACACGGGGTACTCGCCCTTGCGGTAACCGGCCTCGTACGTCTTCCAGGGGCGGCCCTTGACGGTGACGCTGAACAGGCCGGTCTCGTTCAGCTGCCGCCTCAGCTCCTCGAACTCGGGCTTGGTCGTGGAGCCGTACCGGTCCGTCGTGTACCAGAGGGTGAGCGGTACGCGTTCGGAGATGCCCGCCTCCAGGAGGATCTGCCGGGCCTTGGAGGTGCTGGGGCTGCCGTAGTCGTCGAAGAAGCCGGTGGTGTGGCCGGCCAGTCCGCTCGGGACCATGGAGTACAGCGGCTCGACGGTGTCCTTGTAGACGCCGTGGGCGATGGCCGGCCGGTCGACGACCTGCGCGACGGCCTTGCGGACCGCCGCCTTCCTGGCCCACGGGTCCTTGGGGTTGAAGACGAGGTAGCGGATCTCCGTGCCCGCGCTCTCCACCAGCTGGATCTCGTCCTTGCCGCGCCGGTCCTCAAGGGCGACGACGTCCTCGGCGGCGAGTCCGCGGAGGGTGGCGTCGATCTTCTGCCCCTTCAGTGCGCCCACCATCTCGTCCGAGTCCTGGAAGTACCGGATGGTGACGGCGCTGTTCTTGCGGTCGGCGGAGCCCTTGTAGTTGTCGTTGCGGACGAGCCGGGCCTCCTGCCCCTCCTCGTACGACTCCAGGCCGTACGGTCCCGACCCGGTGACCTCGCCGTCCTCGCGCAGGGCGTCGGCCGGGTACTCCTCGGGGTCGACGATCGACATGGCGGGTGTGGCGAGCACGAAGGGGAAGGTGGCGTCCGGCTTGTTGAGGCGGAAGACGACCTCGCGGTCACCCTTCGTCTCGACCCGCTCCAGACTGCCGAGCAGGCCCCCCGGGCCGCCGTCCACGGCGATCTTCCGGATGCGGTCGATGGAGTGCTTCACGGCCTCGGCGTCGAGACCGTGCCCGTCGGAGAAGGACATTCCCTCGCGCAGCTTGCAGCTGTACGTGCGGTTCGAGTCGTCGGTGAAGCGGCAGCTCTCGGCGGCGTCCGGCTCGGGCGCGGACGCTCCGGCCGGGTAGCTGAGGAGGGTCTGGTAGATGTTGCGGAACAGCTCCCACGACCCGTCCCAGGACGCGGCGGGGTCGAGGGTGCTGGGTGCGCTGGTCGTGCCCACGACGATCGGGCCCTCGCCGTCGGACGTGTCCGAGGAGAACACTCCGCATCCCGTGACCAGGGACAGGGAGGTGATGGACGCGATCAGCGACAAGTGCCGCAGAGACCGGTTCCGCTTCAACACGCGCACGCTCCTCGATGAGCCCCGCCAAGGTGGGCAGGACCATATCGCAGTGCCCCGCCCGTCAATCGGCTCTGACGGCGGGGCACTTGACGTGCACGAACATCATTTGTTCGATTTTTTTCGGCTCTGCGGCTCTTGTTTGGAATCTGTGCGGAACATATCCACTTTCCGCATGAATTTTCCGTGTGGAAATCCCGTGTACGACGCAGGGTTTAAAACACCGGATTTATTGTCGGCACCGGTCAGGACACGCCCGCGTTGAGGAAGATCCCGCCGTCGACCACGAGCGTCTGCCCGGTGATCCAGTCCGACTGCTCCGAGGTGAGGAAGGCCGCGGCACCCCCGATGTCGGAGGGCACCCCCAGCCTGCCGAGCGGATAGGCCGCGGCGGCCTCCTCCTCGCGACCCTCGTACAGGGCCTGCGCGAACTTGGTCTTGACCACGGCCGGCGCGATCGAGTTGACCCGCACCAGCGGCGCGAACTCGTGTGCCAGCTGGAGGGACAGGTTGATCATCGCGGCCTTGCTCATGCCGTACGCGCCGATGAACGGCGAGGCCGAGACGCCCGCGAGCGAGGCGATGTTGACGATCGCGCCGCCGTTCGCGCTCTGCCACGCCTTCCACGTCTGCTGGGCGAAGCCGAGCGCGGAGACGACGTTGGTCTCGAACACCTTCCGCGCCACGTTGAGGTCGAGGTCGGCGATCGGCCCGAACACCGGGTTCGTACCGGCGTTGTTGACCAGGAAGTCGACCCGGCCGAACGCTTCCATGGTGCGCTCCACGGCGACGGCCTGGTGGGCCTCGTCGTGGGCCTTGCCCGCGACACCGATGACGCGGTCGGCGCCGAGCTGCTCGACGGCCTCCTTGAGCGCGTCCTCGTTGCGGCCGGTGATGCACACCCGGTCGCCGCGGGCGAGCAGCGCCTGCGCGACGCCGTAGCCGATACCGCGGCTGGCGCCGGTGACGAGGGCGACCTTGCCCGAGAGTTCCACAGTGGTCATGTCCCTGTCCCCAGTCCTAGTTGAGCGGTCCGCCGGCCACGTACAGCACCTGGCCGGAGACGAATCCGGCGGCGTCGCCCGTGAAGAAGGCGATCGCGTTGGCGATGTCGTCCGGGTTGCCCACGCGCTGGACGGGGATCTGAGTGGCGGCGGCGGCCTGGAACTCCTCGAAGCCCATACCGACCCGCTCGGCGGTCGCGGCGGTCATGTCCGTCACGATGAAGCCGGGCGCGACGGCGTTCGCGGTGACGCCGAACTTGCCCAGCTCGAACGCGAGGGTCTTGGTGAAGCCCTGCAGACCGGCCTTGGCCGCGGAGTAGTTGACCTGGCCGCGGTTGCCGAGCGCCGAGGACGAGGAGAGGTTGACGACCCGGCCGAACTTGGCCTCCACCATGTACTTCTGGACGGCCCGCGTCATCAGGAAGGAGCCGCGCAGGTGCACGTTCAGGACCGTGTCCCAGTCGGACACGCTCATCTTGAACAGCAGGTTGTCGCGGAGCACGCCCGCGTTGTTCACCAGGATCGTCGGCGCCCCGAGCTCCTGGGCGACCCGCGCCACGGCGGCCTCGACCTGCGCCTCGTCGGAGACGTCGGCGCCCACCGCGATCGCCTTGCCGCCGGCGGCGGTGATCTTCTCCACGGTGTCCTTGCACGCGGCCTCGTCGAGGTCGATCACCGCGACGGCACGGCCCTCGGCGGCCAGTCGTACGGCGGTCGCGGCGCCGATACCGCGCGCGGCACCGGTGACTACGGCGACGCGCTGCTCAGTGGTGGACATTGCTGGTTCTCCTCGCCCTGGGGGAAGCCCTTGAAAGACCGGACCTGCGGCTCTCACGGTACGCCCCACTGGTGAGCGACCGCTTAGTACCTTCAGCAGACGAGACGCTAGAAGCCTTGGCACCCAGTGTCAACGGCAAGCCGCGCCCATGTGATCCATTACCCGGCCAGGAGGTGACCCGTCCCCCGGCGGAAAGGTGATCCTCTACCTGACGAGCAGGTCGAGCAGACGTGCCGTCTCGGCCTCGGGATCGGCGGTGAGACCGGTGTGGACGGGCCCCGGCTGCACGACCGTCGAGCGGGGCGCGATCAGCCAGCGGAACCGCCGTCCGGCGTCGTCGCCCGCGGCCTGCCCGGCCGCCGCACCCCCGGCGCAGACCCCCTCGACGGCCCGCAGCGCGGCCCGCACGCCCGGCGCGTCCGCCGCCGGGTCGAGCGCGAGCAGCTTGGTCTCGTCGAGGTGGGTGCGGGCGGCCACGAAGGAGTGCGCGCGGCAGTACACGAGCACTCCCGCGTTGATGTACTCCCCCCGCTCGACGCGCGGCACGACACGCAGCACCGCGTACTCGTAGACCACACGGTCGACGACGTCGACAACACGGCCGTCCCGGCCGTCGCGCTCGCTCACTTCGTGCCCTTCCGGATGCCGATGTCACTGGTGTCGCCCTGGAGGCGGATGCGCTCGTGGATCGTGGCGGCGCGGGCGAGGAGCGGCTGCGCGTACGCCTGCCGGAGCGCGTCGGCCGAGTCGAAGCCCGGCTCGTCCTTCAGCCACTCCTCGGGGATCGCGGCGGTCACGTCGGCGAGCAGTTCCGCCGTGACACGCGGCCCCAACTCCGCGGCGGCGGCCGGGATGTCGGGGCCGAAGGGAGCGAGGGCGTGGTCGGTCGCGTCGTACGGCTTGGCCGCCGAGGCCTGTGCGCCCGGCCAGTTGTGGTGCCAGATCATGGTGGCGCCGTGGTCGATGAGCCACAGATCGCCGTCCCGGAACAGCATGTTGGGGTTGCGCCACGACCGGTCGACGTTGTTGACCAGCGCGTCGAACCAGACGACCTTGCCGGCTTCCTGCGGGCTCACCTCGTGCGCGAGGGAGTCGAATCCGATCGCCCGGGAGAGGAAGTCCATCCCGAGGTTCAGTCCGCCGCTCGACTTGAGCAACTCCTGCACCTGCTGGTCGGGTTCGCCGAGTCCGACGACCGGATCGAGCCCGATCGTGACGAGTCCCGGTACGCGCAGGCCCAGGCGCCGGGCGAGTTCACCGCAGACGACCTCCGCGACGAGGGTCTTGCGTCCCTGTCCGGCGCCGGTGAACTTCATGACGTACGTGCCGAGATCGTCGGCCTCGACGAGTCCCGGCAGCGAGCCGCCCTCACGCAGGGGCGTGATGTAGCGGGTCGCGGTGACTTCTGTCAGCATTTCCCCAGGCTATAGGGGCTGCGACGAACGCCCTCCGGAGGCTCCCCGAAGGCTGCGCCCAGGGTGGACGGCATGCCCGGGCCAGCCGGGTCCGAGGGAGGCAGGACGGTCCGGGTCGACCCCGACGCCGAGGCGCCCTGTCCGCTCCGGCGGAGGATACGTAGCGGGTCTCGCCGACTTCCTTGAGCATCGCCCTCGTTATCGGGCGTTCCGTCCGCCCACACGACGTTCCTCGTCCGTCGCCAGAGCCCGACCGCATCAACTCGGATACCCTCATCCGTCCTCCCGAAGGGAACACCCGTGCCCGTGACCACCGAAGACCTGCCCCTGCAGTTCGCCCGTACGAAGCGTTTCTCCCTCGGTGTACCGCGCGGTTTCACCGTCTCGCCCGACGGCGACCGTGTCCTCTTCCTGCGCACCGCGAGCGGCCGCTCCACGACGAGCCTGCTCTGGCTGTACGAGAACGGCGAGGAACGGACACTCGCCGACCCGCGCGCCCTCGACGACGGCGGTGAGGTCCCGGAGGCCGAGCGGATCCGCCGCGAACGGGCCCGCGAGACCGGCGCCGGAATCGTCTCGTACGCCACCGACGCGGCCGTCCGCCTGGTCGCGTTCGCCCTCGCGGGCGCCCTGTGGACCGTACACACCGACGAGCGCGGTTCCCGCCGGATCCCCACGGCGGGCCCGGTCGTCGCCCCGCGCCCCAGTCCCGACGGCACCCACATCGCGTACGTGAGCGGGGGCACCCTGTGTGTCGTACGCGCCGACGGCACCGGTGACCGCGCACTGGCCGAGCCGGAGGGCCCCGAGGTCACCTATGGGCTCTCCGACCATGTGTCGGCCGAGTCGCTGGAGCGTGCGCGGTCCTTCTGGTGGTCACCGGACGGGGACGCGCTGCTGGTGGTGCGGGTCGACAACTCGCCGGTCCAGCAGTGGTACATCGGCGACCCGGCGCACCCCGGGCGTCCCCCGCGCGCGATCCGGTACCCGGCCGCGGGCACCGCCAACGCGCTGCTCTCCCTGCACCTCGTGGACCTCGACGGCGGTCGCGTCGACGTCGACCTTCCCGAGGAGGCCGTGTCGCATCCGGGCGGGGAGTGGACCGACCCGGCCTTCGAGTACGTCGCGCAGGCGGACTGGAGCGCGGCCGGCCCCCTTGCCGTCGTACAGACCCGGGACCAGCGTTCGGCGTACGCGCTGAGCATCGATCCGGCGAACGGTGCGACCAGGACGCTGCACCACCTGACGGACACCGCCTGGCTTGAGTTCGTGCCCGGGACCCCCGCCTCCACCGCGGCGGCCGGTCTCGTCCTCACCACCCAGGAGGGGACGCGCGGGCTGCTGATGACCGGAACCGGGATCCGTACACCGGAGGGCATGTACGTCCACGAACTGCTCGGCACGGCGGGCGACCGGCTGTACTTCATGGCCGCCGAGGAACCGACCGAGGCGCACGTCTGGTCGTACGACCCGGAGAACGGCTTCGTCCGACTGACCGACGAGCCGGGCGTGCACCGCGCCGCCGTCGGAGGCGGCACCGTCGTGCTGGACAGCTCGACGCTCGACGGGCAGACGGTGACCGTGCTGCGGGACAGCGTCCCGGCCGGGCGGATCCAGGTGCTGGCCGAGCGGCCCGTGATCCGGCCGCGCCCTCGCTTTCTGACCCTCGGCGAACGCGGACTGCGTGCGGCGCTGTATCTGCCGACGCCGTACGAATCGGTCTCCTACGAGTCGGTCTCCTATGAGTTGGCATCGTCGGAGCGGGCATCGTCGGAGTCGGGCCCCGGCCGTCTCCCCGTGATCGTGCACTCGTACTCCGGGCCGGGCGGGCAGACGGTCGTGCAGGCGACCAGATGGCACCACGCCGTCAACCAGTGGTTCGCCGATCAGGGTTTCGCGGTGCTGTCGGTCGACGGACGCGGCACTCCGGGGCGCGACCGGGCCTGGGAGACGGCCATCCACGGTGACCAGTTGACGCCGGTGATCGAGGACCAGGCCGACGCCGTACGCGCGGCGGCGGAGCTCTTCCCGGAACTGGACACGAGCCGGGTCGCCATCCGCGGCTGGTCCTTCGGCGGCTATCTCGCGGCGGGTGCCGTACTGCACCGGCCCGATGTGTTCCACGCGGCCGTCGCGGGCGCGGCGCCGACCGACCTGCGGCTGTACGACACCCACTGGAAGGAGCGGTACCTGGGGCATCCGGACGTACAGCCGGGTCCCTACGACCGCTGCTCACTGGTGGCGCACGCCCATAAACTCACGCGCCCCTTGATGCTCGTCCATGGGATGGCCGACGACAATGTGTTCCCGGCACACATGTTGCGGTTCTCGGCGGCCCTGCTGGCGGCGGGCCGGCCGCACACCGTGCTCCCCTTGGCAGGCGCGACCCATCTGGTGGCACAGGAAGGCGTGATAGACACCCTGCTCCGAATGGATCTCGATTTCATCAAGAAGTCGCTGGATCTCCGGACCGCCTGAACCATGCGGGTGACGTGCCCGTACCCCTAAGCGGATGGACGCACATCCACGCAAACGTACAACTATGCATGTGCACACTTGTACATCTGCTCACCTGCACATCTGTGGAAGGGACCGCCACTATGTCCAGCGAATCGCTTCAGCCCGCTCCGGCACTCTGTCGTCGCACCGTCCTGGCAGCGTTGGGCGGGGCCGGGCTGGCCGCCGCGCTGACCGCCTGCGGGGGCTCCGACGACACGTCGTCCGACTCCTCCTCGAACTCCCCCTCCGGCGCGTCGACCGGATCCGCCGGCGGTGCGGCGTTCGCCAAGACCACCGACATCCCCGAGGGCGGCGGGAAGGTCTTCGCCGACCAGTCCGTGGTCGTCACCCAGCCGACGCCGGGCGAGTTCAAGGCCTTCTCGACGGTGTGCCCGCACCAGCAGCAGCGCGTGAACAGCGTGGACAACGGCGTCATCACCTGCCCCGCCCACGGCAGCCAGTTCAGCGTCACGGACGGCGCCGTCAAGAAGGGGCCCGCGACCAGCGGACTGACCGCCGCCGACATCAAGGTGAGCGGGGACTCGATCACGCTCGCCTGACCCGGCGGGGCCGATCGAAGCAGGCCAGCACGTCGTCCGTGGTGGTGATGGTGGCCACCAGGGCGAGCGTGTTGCGGATCATCGCGGGGGTGTAGTCCGAGGGCACACCCGCGATGGCGTCCCCGGGGACCACGGCGGTGTAGCCGCGGTTCACGGCGTCGAACACCGTGTTGGGTACGGCCACATTGGCGGAGACGCCGGTCACGACGAGCGTGCGGCAGCCGAGGTTGCGCAGCAGCGCGTCGACGTCGGTGCCCGCGAGGGGCGACAGGCCGTGCAGACGGCGTACGACGAGGTCCTCCGCGGCGACCTCCACGGGCGGCGCGACCCGGACCGCCGCACTGCCGGCCAGTTGCCGCACCGGCAGGCGTTCGGCCGCGCGGAACAGGCGGGCGTTGTGGTTCGCGCCGCGGCCGTCCGGGCGGCGCTCGGCGATCGCGTGCATCACCTGTACGCCGCTCTCGTGGGCCGCAGCCACCAGACGCGCGACCCGGTCCAGCACCCCCGACGAACGGGCCTCCAGGGCGAGTTCCGGCAGCGCGCTGTCCGGGCCGACGACACCCCGCTGGCATTCGACGGTCAGCAGCACCGTGGTCGCGGGATCGAGGAGTTCGCTGAGCGCTTCGTACGACGGCATGGCTTCCCCTGTCGCGGACGGTCTTCTCGGTCCGCCCGAACCGGGTCGGTTCGACCGGCGGTGGCGGGCGAGCGTAGCCACCATTGCGTACGGGTGGAAGACGACCCATGCTTTGCTGACGCGGCATCAGACACCGCGTAGGAGATGCCGTAGCAGTCGGAGAAGAGGGAGCTATATGGCCGTCACCCAGCGCCGGGGACGAAGGATCATGATGACGCCGGAGGAGCTGGACGAGTTCCTGACCATCCAGCGCACGTGCCGCGTCGCGACCGTCTCCGCGGACGGCGCCCCGCATGTCAGCACGCTCTGGTTCGTCTGGGACGGCAAGTCCCTCTGGCTGTACTCGATCACTCGCAGCAAGCGATGGGCCGACCTGCGCCGCGATCCGCGGGTGGCCGTGGTCGTCGACTCGGGCGAGGAGTACGACCAGTTGCGGGGCGTCGAGGTGTCGGGCTCGGTCGAGTTCGTCGGCGAGGTGCCGCGCACGGGCGAGCCCTGCCCCGAACTCGACGCCGTGGAGCGGTTGTTCGCCCGCAAGAACTTCGGCCTGGACGAGATGCCGCACGACGGCAGACATGCCTGGATGCGGCTGACGCCCGAGGCGACGGCCTCGTGGGACTTCCGCAAACTCGCCGCTCTGTGACAGCACGCCGGGACGCCGTGCCGTGCCGTGCCGTGCCGTGCCGGAAAGGGCGACGCCGAAGACGGCTGAGCGGGTGAGCGGGTGAGCGGGTGAGCGGGAGGACCGTGTCACCCGTGCGCCGACCCCGCCGTCCGCAGCGCGTCAGCCACCGCTCTGATCGACGGGCGGCGGTCGGCGTCCGCCCGCCACACCGCGTGGACATGTCTGGTGACCCGGTGCCGCACCGGGACCGTCCGCACCCCCGCCGGCACCGGACCGCGCCCGAGTCTGGGCGCGACACAGACACCCAGCCCCGCCGCGACCAGCGCGAGCTGGGTGTGGTGCTCCTCCGCGCGGTGGGCGATCACCGGCTCGATCCCCTTGCCCCGCAAGGTGAAGAGCAGCCACTCATGGCAGAACTCGCCCTCCTCCCAGGCGATCCACTCGTCGTCGGCGAAGTCCTCCAGGTCCACCTCGGAGCGATCGGCGTGGCGGTGATCCGCGGGCATCGCCACATCGGCGGGGTCGTCGAGGAGCGAGACCTTGACCAGCCCCTCGGGCATGGGCAACGGCTTGTTGTACCAGTCGAGGACGACCGCCAGATCGATGTCGCCGCGCAGCACCCCGGCCACCCCGTCCTCCGGCTCCAGTTCGCGTGAGCGGACGCGCAGTCCGGGATGCTCGGCCCGCAACGCGGCCAGGGCCGCGGGGAACAGCCCGCGCGCCGCCGTGGGGAACGCGGACAGCCGCAACTCCCCCACCACCTGCCCGCGCTGCGCCTCCAGATCGGACTGGGCTAGCTCGACCTGGGACAGGATCCGGGCGGCATGGTCGGCGAGCAGCCGCCCGGCGTCGGTGAGGCGCACCCCCCGACCGTTCTTGGCGAGCAGTTGCTGTCCCACTTCCCGCTCCAGCTTGGACATCTGCTGGGAGACCGCCGAGGTCGTCACATGCAGCCCGTCGGCCGCACCGCCGACCGAGCCGTGGCGGGCGAGGGCGTCGAGAGTGCGCAGCCGCTCCAGATTCAACATGTAAGCAATGCTACGCGATACCGGAAGAAAAGTCTCGCTTGTTCTACGAGATCGTTTCCGTCATCGTGAGAGGCATGAGCGCCCCGACCGAGCCCCGCACGCCTCTCTCGACCGCATCCGTCAGATCCGCGGCACCCGCCGTGCCCGCCGTGCCCAACGACTCTTCGACCCCGCCGGGCCCCGGACTGGGTGCGGCCCCGCTCGGAGGCGCCGCGCCCCGGCCCCGCCCCGCTCTCGACTGGCGCCTGCGCTTCGGCGCCCTCTCCCTCGTCTGGGGTTTCAGCTTCCTTCTCATCAAGGTGGGCACGGACGGCTACGCCCCGTTCCAGGTGACGTTCGGCCGACTGCTCTTCGGGACGCTGGTGCTCGCCGCGGCGATGGCCTGGAAGCGCGAGCGTCTGCCGCGCGGGGTGCGCACCTGGGGACATCTGGCGGTGGCGGCCCTCCTCCTCAACGCCCTGCCGTTCTCGCTGTTCGCGTACTCCGAACTGACGATCCCGTCCACCCTGGCGGGCATCTGCAACGCGACCTCACCCCTGTGGGGCATGGCACTGTCGATGGTCGCCCTCTCCGAGGACCGGCCGACCCGCCGTCGCGTGGCGGGCCTCGGCATCGGATTCCTCGGCGTCCTGACGGTGCTCGGAGCCTGGCAGGGCTTCCACGGCCTGGACGCCGCGGGCACCACGATGGCGCTGCTGGCCTCGCTCAGCTACCCGATCGGCTGGATCTACGTCCGTCGCACGCTGGCCGGCTCCAGCCACTCCAACCTGTCGCTGACCGGCGCCCAGTTGTTCCTCGCGACGGCTCAACTGGCGGTCGTCACGCCGCTGTTCACCACGATGCCGACCCGCTTCGCGCTCGTACCGCTGCTCGCGGTGATCGCCCTGGGCGCCCTGGGCACGGGCTTCGCCGTCCTCGTCCAGTACGGCCTGGTCTCCGAGGTCGGCCCGACCACGGCCCAGATGGTCACGTACTTCATCCCGGTCATCGCCACCGCCGCGGGCGTCGCGATCCTGGGCGAATCACTGACCTGGTCGACACCGGTGGGTGCCGCCGTCGTACTGGCGGGCGCGGCACTCACCCAGTCGAGACCGAAACCGTGACCGACTCGGGAGCGGGCCCCCGGAACCTCCGGTCCTCAAGCGCCGGGCGGGCTGAAGATCCGCGGACCGTGCGCGAACCGGCCCGTCCGGCGCTTGAGGACGAGCGCGCAAGCGCGACAGGGGGCGAGAGGACGCAGCCCCCACGCGGTGACTGCGCCGACTGCGCCGACGGCGGTCAGACGTAACTCAGACGTAACGTCGTGCCGGCGCCGACCCCACCGCCACAGCGACCGCGTCCGCCACCACCCCCACCTCGTCCGGGGCGAGCGTCGAGACGGTGATCCGCAGCCCCGGCGGCGCGTTCATGCGAAAGCGCGCCCCCGCCGCCACGGCCCACCCGGAGTGCAGCAGCCGCGCGACGGCCCCGGTCTCGTCCGGGACGGGCACCCACACGTTCATTCCGCTGCGCCCCTGCGCCTCGACGCCCCGCTCCGCGAGCTCGCCGATCAGCGCGTCACGGCGGAGCCGGTACGCCGACGCCACGGCCGCGGTGTCCACGGCACCGCTCGACCACAGCCGCACCACGGCCCGTTGCAGCAGCCGGCTGACCCAGCCCGGCCCCAGCCGCTGGCGCCCCTGCACCCGGTCCATGGTGACCGGGTCGCCGGTCAGCACGGCCAGCCGCAGATCGGGCCCGTAGGCCTTGGCGACCGAGCGGGTGAAGGCCCAGTGCCGCGTCACTCCGGCCAGCGGATGCAGGGGCAGGTCGACGATCCGGTGCCCGTGGTCGTCCTCGACGAGCAGGGTCTCCGGGAACCGCTCCAGCACGGCCCGCAGGGCACGCGCGCGCGTGGCGCTCACCGCGGCGCCGGTCGGGTTCTGCGCGCGGTCGGTGACGACCAGTGCCCGCGCGCCGCCCTCCAGAGCGGCCCGTACGGCGTCGGGCAGCGGCCCCTCGGTGTCGACACGGACGGGCACGGCCCGCAGCCCGAGGGCCGGGACGAGGTCGAGCACGCTGTGCCAGCCGGGATCCTCCACCGCGACCGCGTCCCCCGGCCTCAGATGCGCGGCCAGGACCCGCTCGATGCCGTCGAGCGATCCCGAGGCGACCACGACCGGCCCGTCCGGCACCCCGTCCGCGTCCAGGTCGGCGCGGGCGAGCCGGGCCAGTTCCGGGTCCACGGAAGCCTCTCCGTAGAGCGTCGGTACGCGGTCCGCGAGCTCCGCGGCTGCCGCGAACGCCTCGCGGAGAGAGGGCAGCAGAGCGGGGTCCGGATTGCCGTCCGACAGGTTCCGTACGCCGGGCGGGACGTCCAGCCGGGACAGCTCCCGGGCGGTCGTCACCGGCTTGGAGCGCACACGGCTGCCGCGCCGGCCGGCGGTCTCGATGACTCCGCGTTCGCGCAGTGTGCGGTAGGCCGCCGCGACGGTATTGGGATTCACCTCAAGCCGGGACGCCAACTCCCGCATCGGCGGCAGCAGTTGGCCGGGCTCCAGCTCCCCCGAACCCACCGCACGCTCGACACTGGCCGCAATCTCGGCTGCGCGCCTGCCCTCGATCCGATACTCTTCTAGCACAAAGCAGAGTATGCACTAGTGCAATGCGCGATGCAAGGTTAACGCGATGTACGGGAGTGTCCTGGGGCAGGTGTCCGTGGACACACCGCGTCCCGGCGAGTCGCCTCGCACACCTCGCACCCGGCGCACACCTGCGAGCACCGACGACGCCCACCTGGAGAGCCCCATGACGGAGACGGCCGCCCCGCGCCCCGCCACCTACACCCCGACCGACCGCACGGTCCCCACCCGCTCCCGGGAGCGCGCCGCGTACGACCACGAGATGGTGCACGCGATCCTCGACGAGGGGTACGTCTGCCACCTCGGGTTCGTCCGCGACGGGGCGCCCGTCGTGCTGCCCACGCTGTACGGACGGGTGGGCGAGCGGCTCTACGTGCACGGCTCGACCGGTTCGCGCCCGCTGCGGATGGCGGGGCAGGCCGACCCGGGTCTGCCTGTCTGCCTCACGGTCACCCACGTGGACGGGCTCGTGCTGGCCCGCTCGGCCTTCCACCACTCGATCAACTACCGGTCGGTGGTGGTGCACGGCGTGGCCCACCAGGTGACGGACCCGGAAGAGAAGCGGCAGGCCCTGGACGCGCTGGTCGACCACGTGGTGCCCGGCCGCTCGTACGACTCCCGGGCCGCTAACGCCAAGGAGCTGGCCGCCACCTCCGTACTGCGACTCGACCTCGACGAGGTCTCGGCCAAGCTGCGCACCGGCGGCCCGAACGACGAGCCCGAGGATCTCGGCCTGCCCCACTGGACCGGAGTCCTCCCCGTGCGTACGACCTACGGAGCCCCCGTACCCGCCGACGACCTGGCTCCGGGCATCGAGGTCCCGGACTACCTGACGACCCTCTGATGCTCGTACATCCCTGGGACGCGCCCCACGACGACTCCG
The DNA here is from genome assembly GCF_044328075.1 of Streptomyces sp. NPDC017991. Lineage (NCBI taxonomy): Bacteria > Bacillati > Actinomycetota > Actinomycetes > Kitasatosporales > Streptomycetaceae > Streptomyces > Streptomyces sp. NPDC017991. The sequence continues at coordinate 492,246 of NZ_JBIRGP010000008.1, forward strand.
AGTGGCAACAGTGGCTGGCCGTCCACGACTTCGGGCAGCTCGCGGTGAACGGCCTCCCCGGTGATCCACCGCACGTCCAGCCGCTCCACTTCGTCCACGAGCCCGACCGCGGCGAGGTGCTCGCCCATCTGGCCCGGCCGAACCCGCTGTGGCCCGCCCTCCTGGCCGACCCGGTCGTGACCCTGAGCGTGGTCGACGACTACGTGTACGTCCCCGGCCCCTGGCAGGCACCGCCCGGTACCCCGTCCGAGCACGGCACCCCGACGAGTTTCTACGCGGCGGTCCAGCTCCGCTGCACCGCGCGGGTGGTGGACGACCCCGCCGAGAAGGCCGAGCTGCTCAACCGCCAGGTCGGCCACTTCCAACCGGAAGGCGGTTCCGCCAGGGCTGCCGCCGGAGAGGACCCGTACGGCCGCCTGCTGCCCGGAATTCGAGGCCTCCGACTCGAAGTGACCGGCGTCCGGGCGAAATTCAAGTACGCGAATCACCGTACGGAGGAAGTCCAGGACCGGGTCGCCGCCGAACTGTCCGCGAGGGGCGGCCCCCGGGACGCGGCGGCGCGAGAGCAACTGATGAGACGGCGCCGGTCCTGACACCGGTTCGGGTATCGGGTATCCCTCGCGTTCGACCGTGCCGTGTGGGCCCTACAGGGGTGGGCCCACACGCTGGTCACAGCGCCTCCGGACAGCCCGCGGCCGGGGAGGGCCGCACGGCACGGCCTCTAGGGCCTGTCTGACAATTCCCGCCTGCCTCGCGACGCCATGCACGCACTCTCGCCGCACCGGACACAGAGCCAAGTACGTCCAGTACGAGGCC